>JAPOHV010000066.1 GCA_029979305.1 Mycobacteriaceae bacterium
GGGCAGCGCGTCGTTGACCACCTGGTCGAGGACCGCGCTGCGGCCGACCCGGGCCTCGAGCAGCTTGGCCGGCGCCTTGCCCGGCCGGAATCCGGGCAGGCGCACCTGCTGGGCGAGTTGCTTGTAGGCGCGGTCGAAGTCGGGTTTTAGCTCCGCGAAGGGCACTTCCACGTTGATCCGAACCCGGGTCGGGCTCAGCTTCTCGACGGTGCTCTTCACGGTGGTGCTCCTCGTTGTCGTGGGTGTCGGCGGCGGCGTGTCGGGGTGACAGGATTTGAACCTGCGGCCTTCCGCTCCCAAAGCGGATGCGCTACCAAGCTGCGCTACACCCCGCTGCTTCTCGCGCGAATCCTACGGGCCGGCAGGGGAGAATCCGAACCGGGTCGTCCCAGTCCGGGTTCGATTGGATTCAGACCGGTTCGCGCCGGTACATTTGGCCTCGCGCAAGCATGCGGGCGTAGCTCAATGGTAGAGCCCTAGTCTTCCAAACTAGCTACGCGGGTTCGATTCCCGTCGCCCGCTCGAGGCAGCCGACCGGCGGTATCGGCGCTGGTAACGACACCATCGCGGTTCGGCGGCGAATCGACTCACAGCTTCTGCCGGTACCTTGGCGCCCGTAGATTCGGGGTCGGTCCAGCGTCCGCACCTCGCGGGACGGCTCTCGGCAGGAGGCGGCCAGACAATGACAACGAGCAACCCGGCTCCTCCGATCAACGGCAGCTGCGACCCCCGGTTCGACGCGGTCCGCACCGCCTTCGAACGCAACTTCACCCACGACAACGAGGTGGGCGCCGCCGTGGCCGTCTGGGTCGACGGCGACCTGGTGGTCAACCTGTGGGGCGGTCACTGTGACGCGCGCCGCCGCCGTCCCTGGCAACAGAACACGCTGGCCAGCGTGTTCTCCGGCAGCAAGGGGCTGACCAGCACCTGCGTGCACCTGCTGGCCGATCGCGGCGAGATCGACCTCGACGCGCCGGTGGCGCGGTACTGGCCGGAGTTCGGTCAGGCCGGCAAGGGCGACGTCACCGTCGCGATGGTGCTGGGCCACCGATCCGGGGTGATCGGCCCGCGCAGCCGGATGCACTGGAGCGAGGTGACCGACTGGGACCGGGTGTGCGACGCGCTGGCCGCGTCCGAGCCGTGGTGGCAGCCCGGCACCGCCCAGGGCTACCACATGGTGGCCTTCGGTTTCGTCCTCGGCGAAGTGGTGCGCCGGGTCACCGGGCGCACCCTGGGGCAGTACCTGCGTACCGAGATCGCCGAGCCGATGGGCATCGACGTGCACATCGGCCTGCCCGCCGCCGAGCACCACCGGTGCGCGGAGATGATCAACAAGCCCCACATCCGCGACGTGCTGGCCAACGGCGGGGCACCCGGCCACCCGGAGTCCCTCGACGAACACCCGATGGCGGCACTGTCGATCGCGATGGGCTTCGTCCCCGACGACGAACTGGGCTCCAACGAACTGGCCACCTGGCGCTGCGCGGAGTTCCCCGGCACCAACGCCCATGTCTCGGCGCTGGGCCTGGCCACCTTCTATAACGGGCTGGCGCAGGAGAAGCTGCTCAGCTTCGAGCACCTCGAGAAGGTGCGGGTCTGTCAGGGCGGGTTCGATCCGGACGTCGTGCTCGGCCCGCGGGTCGCCGACCACGGCTGGGGTCTGGGCTACATGCTCAACCAGCGCGGCGTTGCCGGGCCGAACCTGCGCAGCTTCGGCCACGGCGGCTCCGGGGGCTCCTACGGTTTCGTCGACCTCGAGCACCGCATCGGATACGCCTACGTGATGAACTACTTCGACGCCACGAAGTGCAATGCCGACCCCCGCACCCGCGCGATGTCCGACGAGGTGTACCGGACGTTGGGCGTGCTCTAAACCGCAATTCCGCATCCGGCCGCCGGCACCGGCAGGCTCGGTACTGTGGACGCCATGAACAGTGTCCTGGTGTTGCTGCTGCTGGCCGTTGTCGGTCTGATAGCGGTGACCATGTTGAGTTCGTCCCGCAAGTCCGGCGGCCGGACCGCCGCCAGCCTGGCCGACGCCAAGGCCGACGCCCGGCGGGTGATCGAGCGACTGGGCGGCCAGGTGCTCAGCCTGACCGGCACCGACACCGCCTCGCAGCAGGCGCTGGCCGACGCCTCGGAGCGGTTCACCGCGGCGTCCTCCCAGATCGAGCAGGCCACCACCGTCAAGCAGGCGATGCTGGCCAAGGAGAGCGCCATCGAAGGGCTCTACTACGTGCGGGCCGCCCGCACCGCGATGGGCATGGATCCCGGACCGGAACTCGAGGCGATCGCCGGCCAGAAGGCCGCCGGCGCGGTGACCGAGGACCGTCGCATCCAGTTCGAGGGCCGCGAGATCGAAGCCTCCCCCACCCCGACGCAGCGGACCCCGAACTACTACCCGGGTGGCCGGGTGGCCGGCAGGCCGGTACCGGCCGGGTGGTACTCGGAGCCGTGGTGGCAGTCCGCGCTTCGCACCGGGGCCTGGACCATGGGCTCGGTGCTGCTGTTCGATGCGATGTTCTCCGGCATGCACGGCGTGGGCTACGGCGCATCCGGTTTCGAGAGCGGCTACGGTTCCGGTTTCGACCAGGGCTTCGACGCCGGCTACGACCAGGGCCTGGACGCCGCCGGCGGCGGCGACTACGGCGGTGGCGATTACGGTGGCGGGGACTTCGGCGGCGGCGGCTGGGACGGCGGCGGCGGGGACTTCGGCGGCGGCGGCTGGGACGGCGGCGGAGGCGGCTTCGACTTCGGCGGCGGCGGCGGGGACTTCGGCGGCTTCGACTTCTAAGCGGCCTGGCAGGCCGGGCACCAGAACAGGTTCCGGCCCTCCATGACCGCGGTGCGGATCGGGGTCTCGCACAGTCGGCACGGCTGACCGGTGCGGCGGTAGACGTAGGTCCGCGGCCTTCTGGGGCCATAGCCGGGCTCACCGTGGTCGTCCTCCGGGCGCACCACGATGATCCGGCCGCGGCGCACCCCGACCTTCATCAGTTCGACCAGATCGGTCCAGGCCGCGTCGAACTCGGCCTCGCCGACGTCGCGCCCCGGCCGGTACGGGTCGATGCCGTGCCGGAACAGCAGTTCGCTGCGGTAGACGTTGCCGACCCCGGCCAGCACCGACTGGTCCATCAGCAGCGCGCCGATTGCCTTGCGGGACTTGCCGATCCGCGCCCACGCGGCTGCCGGGTCGGCGTCGTCGCGGAGCGGGTCGGGACCGAGCCGCGCCAGGATCGCGTCCAGCTGCGCCTCGTCGATGAGCTCGCAGGCGGTCGGTCCGCGCAAGTCGGTGCCGTACTCGGTGCCGACGATGCGCATTCGCACCTGGCCGCGCGGCTCGGGCATCGGCGTTCGGTGCTCGCGGAAGGTGCCGTACAGCCCGAGGTGAACGTGCACGATCCGCTCCGGCGCATTCCGTTCCGGCGCATTCCGTTCCGGCGCATAGTGGTGGAACAGGTGCTTACCCCAGGCGGACGCCTTCGTCATCACCAGGCCGTCGATCAGCGCGGCGTCGGCGAAGCGGCCCTGCGGGCTGGAGACCCGCACCGGCGCGCCGGCGAAGCGTCGCTGATGCAGCCGGGCCAGCCGGTGCAGGGCGTGGCCCTCGGGCACGGCTCAGTCGGGGGCGCCCGGCACCGCCGGCGCGACGTGGGTCCGCTCGTATTCGGCCAAGATGTCGATGCGGCGCTGGTGGCGCGGAGCCTGTGACCAGGGCGTGGACAGGAAGGCGTCGACGATGGCCAGCATTTCGGCCTCGGTGTGCATACGGCCGCCGATTCCGATCAGCTGGGCGTTGTTGTGCTCCCGGGCGAGTTTCGCGGTCTCGACGCTCCACGCCAGCGCACACCGGGCTCCGGGTACCTTGTTGGCCGCGATCTGTTCGCCGTTGCCCGACCCGCCGAGCACGATCCCCAGGCTGCCCGGGTCGGCCACGGTCCGTTCCGCGGCGGCGATGCAGAACGCCGGGTAGTCGTCGTCGGCGTCGTAGTCGAACGCGCCGCAGTCGATCGGCTCATGGCCGGCCTTGGTCAGGTGGGCGATGATGGCCTTCTTGAATTCGTAGCCGGCATGGTCGCCGCCGAGGTAGACGCGCATGGCGGTCAGACTAGACCAGTCAGTCGTAGGTCGGCGGTTCGGTGCGGGTCCGCTTGAGTTCCCAGAAGTGCGGGTAGGACGCCAGCACCACCGACGCGTCCCAGATCCTGCCGGCCTCCTCGCCGCGGGGAATCCTGGAGAGCACCGGGCCGAAGAAGGCGACACCGTTGATATGGATGGTCGGGGTGCCGACGTCCGGGCCGACGGCGTCCATCCCCTCGTGGTGGCTTGTGCGCAGCGCCTCGTCGTAGGACGGATCCTCGGCGGCGGCCGCCAGGTCGGCCGGCAGGCCGGCCTCTGCCAGCGACTCAGCGATCACCTGTTCGAGATTCTTGTTGCCCTGGTTGTGGATCCGGGTGCCCATCGCGGTGTAGATCGGCCCCAGCACGGCTGCGCCGTGAGCCTGCTCGGCGGCGATGGCGACCCGCACCGGGCCCCAGGCCCGCTTCATCAGCTCCTGGTACTGCTCGGGAAGGTCCTTGCCCTCATTGAGCACCGCCAGGCTCATGACGTGGAAGCGGACGTCGATATCGCGCACCTTCTCCACCTCGAGGATCCAGCGGGAGGTGATCCAGGCCCACGGGCACAGCGGGTCGAACCAGAAATCAGCGCGCGACTTGCTCATGGTCCAAGGATAGGTTGGGCCTAAGGATAAGTTGGAGCGCGTGCTTCCGAATCTGACCCGCAATGAGGCCATCGAACGCGCGGCACTGGTGACGGTGGACCGCTACCGCATAGAACTCGACCTGACCGGGCCCACCGACAGGGAGTTCCGATCGAGGACCACCGTGGAGTTCGAGGCGCTGCCCGGCGCGGACACCCATATCGACCTTGCCGCCGACCGGGTGCACCGCGCGGTGCTCAACGGCCACGACATCGACGTGTCCGGCTACGACGAATCGACCGGTATCGCGTTGATCGGCTTGGCGCAGAACAACGTTCTGGTCGTCGAGGCCGATTGCCGCTACTCCAACACCGGCGAGGGACTGCACCGTTTCGTCGACCCCGTCGACGACGAGGTGTACCTGTACTCGCAGTTCGAGACCGCCGACGCCAAGCGGATGTTCGCCTGCTTCGACCAGCCCGACCTCAAGGCGGTCTTCGACGTCGTCGTGACCGCACCGGCGCACTGGCAGGTGATCTCCAACGGCGCCGAGGTGAACGTCACCGGACACGGGGACACCAGAACCCACACCTTCGCCACCACTCCGAAGATGAGCACCTACCTGGTGGCACTGGTGGCCGGCCCCTACGCCCGATGGGACGACGTCTACGCCGACGACCACGGCGAGATCCCGCTGGGGTTGTTCTGCCGCGCCTCGCTGGCGCCGCACATGGACGCCGAACGGCTGTTCACCGAGACCAAGCAGGGCTTCGAGTTCTACCACCGCAACTTCGGCGTGCCCTACGCGTTCGGCAAGTACGACCAGTTGTTCGTCCCGGAGTTCAACGCCGGCGCCATGGAGAACGCCGGGGCGGTCACCTTCCTGGAGGACTACGTCTTCCGCAGCAAGGTCACCCGGGCCTCCTATGAGCGGCGCGCCGAGACGGTGCTGCACGAGATGGCCCACATGTGGTTCGGCGACCTGGTGACCATGCGATGGTGGGACGACCTGTGGCTCAACGAGTCGTTCGCCACCTTCGCCTCGGTGCTCTGTCAGGCCGACGCCACCGAGTACACCGAGGCGTGGACCACCTTCGCCAATGTGGAGAAGTCCTGGGCCTACCGCCAGGACCAGTTGCCGTCCACCCACCCGGTGGCCGCCGACATCCCCGACCTGCACGCCGTGGAGGTGAACTTCGACGGGATCACCTACGCCAAGGGTGCCAGCGTGCTCAAACAGCTGGTGGCCTATGTGGGCCTGGAGCACTTCCTGGCCGGCCTGCGCGACTACTTCACCGCGCACGCCTTCGGCAACGCCACCTTCGACGATCTGCTCGGCGCGCTGGAGAAGGCCTCCGGCCGCGACCTGTCCGACTGGGGCCGGCAGTGGCTGAGGACCACCGGACTGAACACGCTGCGGCCCGAGTTCGAGGTGGACGCCGACGGGCGGTTCACCCGGTTCGCCGTCCGGCAGGGCGGGGCAGCCCCCGGTGCGGGCGAGACGCGGGTACACCGGCTGGCGGTCGGCATCTACGACGACGACGGGGCCGGCAAGCTGGTGCGGACCCACCGCGAGGAGCTCGACGTATCCGGTGAGCTGACGGAGGTCGCAGCGCTGCAAGGGCTTTCGCGCGGAAAGCTGATCCTGGTCAACGACGACGACCTCACCTACTGCTCGATGCGCCTGGATGACGACTCGCTGGCTGTCGCCGTCGACCACATCGCCGACATCGCCGAGCCGCTCCCCCGCACCCTGGTGTGGTCGGCGGCCTGGGAGATGACCCGCGACTCCGAACTGCGGGCGCGGGACTTCGTGGCGCTGGTGATGCGCGGTGTGCACGCCGAGAGCGAGGTCGGCGTGGCCCAGCGGCTGCTGATGCAGGCCCAGGCCGCGCTGAGCTCCTACGCCGAACCGACCTGGGCGGCGGCGCAAGGATGGCCGGCGTTCGCCGACCGGCTGCTGGAACTGGCCCGAGCGGCCGCGCCGGGCTCGGATCACCAGCTGGCGTTCGTCAACGCGCTGTGCGCCTCGGTCCTCACGACACCCCACCTGGTACTGCTGGCCGACCTGCTCGACCGCGACCCCGCCGCGTGCGGGCTGCCGGGCCTGGTGGTGGATACCGACCTGCGGTGGCGGATCGTGACGGCCCTGGCCGCCGGCGGACGTATCGACGCCGACGGGCCGGGGACCCCGTTCATCGACGCTGAACTCACCCGCGACCCGACGGCGGCCGGCAGGCGCCATGCCGCGGCGGCGTCGGCGGCCCGGCCGCGAGCCGACGTCAAGCACGCCGCGTGGCGGGAGGTGATCGAGGACGACACCCTGCCCAACATCACCGCCCGGGCGATCATCGGCGGGTTCGTCCATCCCGGACAAGGCCCGCAGCATCAGGCCGAGCTGTTGACGCCGTACACCAAGCAGTATTTCGACGCCATCTCCGGTGTCTGGGAGCGCCGTTCCAGCGAGGTGGCCCAGACCGTGGTGGTGGGCCTGTATCCGTCGTGGGACGTCAGCGCCGACGCGCTGCAGGCCGCCGACTGGTTCCTCGGCGGGCTGCACGTGCCGCCTCCGTTGCGCAGGCTGGTGCTGGAGGGCCGGGCCGGGGTGGAGCGGGCGCTCAAGGCGCGGGCGTTCGACGCCCGCTAACCCCCGGTTACCGCTGCGGCCGGGCGATACCCGCCGACATCACCCGCACCGCGCTGATCAACCCGTCGATCAGGTTGCCCTCGCGGAAGGTCGCGGCGGCCGCAGCCACCCCCAGCGGTGCGGCGGACTCGATGCCCCGACCCCGCAGCGCGGCACCGTAGGACACCTCGATCGCGTGCTGGTCCGGGGAAACCGCCAGCAGCACAGCGTTATCCGGGGTGGGAACGCCGGCCAGCACCTCGCGGGCGCCAGCGGCCGTGTCGGCGCCGAGGTCGCCGATATACACCGCGAATCGGGCCTTGGACTGCCGGGTGGCGCGGGTCAGGGCGTCATCGAGCGCGGCGAGTTCCAGGGGACCGAACGGGTATCGCTCCGGCAGATTGCCGGGCTCGGTGGCGATCGACAGCCGCCCGCTGGCGGTGGCCGCCCATCCGACCGGCAGGCCGGCGGTGTCCGTCGTCGCGAGGCTGCGGCTACCAGCGTCCACTTGCGCCTCCTCCCGATTCGCCGCGGGTATGCCCGGACGGGATCGACTCCTCGATCGCCGACCACAGGATCGGCGTGTGCGTCCACGGCTCCGACAGCCGGTAGGGGGCGATCCGGCTACCCCTGTTGCGCCCGTAGATCAGCGCGATCACCAAGCCGACGAGGACCAGCGGCAGTCCGTGCAGCAGAGCGTTACTCACGACCGAAACGGTAGCGCAGCGACCCCCCTGGGATCCCGGGGGTCGGCCAGATCGGCCCCGGCGCGCCGGTCCTCAGGCCGCGCCTTCCCCCAGATAGCGCACCCAGGACGGGTCGAGTTCCTTGACGGTGCACAGCAACCGCCAATGCTGCCCCTTGGGCGAGGCCGGCACCAGACGCAGCGTCCAGCCCAGTTCGGCCAGCAACTTGTCGGCCTTGCGGTGGTTGCAGGCCGAGCACGCGGCCACGCAGTTCTCCCAGGAATGGTCGCCACCGCGGCTGCGCGGCACCACGTGGTCGACGGTGTCGGCCTTGCCGCCGCAGTAGGCGCACCGGAACCGGTCGCGATGCATCAGCGCCGCCCGCGTCATCGGGATGCGGGCCCGGTAGGGCACCCGCACGAAGGTCCGCAGCCGGATCACCGAGGGCACGGTGATCGCCCGGGTGGCCGAATGGATGACGGGCCCGCCCGGATCGTCGTGCACCACGTCGGCCTTGCCGCACATCAGCAGCACCACCGCGCGGCGGATGGGAAGCGCGGTCAACGGCTCGTAGGTGGAATTGAGCAGCAGGACACGCCGGCGTCCCCATACCGACCGGTCCGGCGCGGGCTCGACGCTGTGCAGAAGCGGGCGCGTGCCGACCCGGCCGGCGACGTTCCGTCTGCGCTGCACCATGCACCCTCCGCACACAGTGCACCACGGATCGGCGCCGATCGCACGCGTATTTCCGCCGTGTTCAGGTCGTGTTCAATGGTGGCGTGAGCGACAGTCCGCAGACGTTCTATGACGCGGTCGGCGGGGCCGAGACGTTCCGCGCCATCATTTCGCGGTTCTACGAGCAGGTTCGTGACGACGAGGTGCTGCGGCCGCTGTATCCCGAGGAGGACCTGACCGGCGCCGAGGACCGGCTGCGGATGTTCCTCGAGCAGTACTGGGGCGGCCCGCGGACCTACTCCGAGCAGCGCGGCCACCCGCGGCTTCGGATGCGCCACTCGCCGTACCGGATCGGCCCCATCGAGCGTGACGCCTGGCTGCGGTGCATGCATACCGCGGTCGCCTCGATCGACCGCGGCACCCTTGACGACACCCACCGCCGCGAGTTGCTGGCCTACCTGGAGATGGCGGCCGACTCGATGGTCAACTCCTCGTTCTAGCGGCTATCCGAGCTTGCCTTCCAGCTGCATCTGGCGCAGCGTCTTGCGGTCGGGCTTGCCGACGTTTGTCACCGGCAGCGACTCCAGGAACGCGACCTCGGTGGGCACCTTGTACCCCGACAGGTTCTCCTTGCAGAACGCCCGCACCTCGTCGACGGTGAGTTCCTCGCCCGGCTTGAGGACCAGCGTGAGCTTGAGGCTCTCGCCGCGCTTCTCGTCGGGGATGCCGAACGAGCACGCCTGCAGCACCTTCGGATGGGTGTACATCAGTTCGTCGATCTCGCGTGGATAGACGTTGAATCCGCTGGACAGGATCATGTCCTTCTTGCGGTCGACGATGAAGATGTGGCCGTCTTCGTCCAACATGGCGATGTCGCCGGTGGACAGCCACCCGTCAATGAACGTCTTCTCGGTCTCCACCGGGTTGTTCCAGTACTCCCGCATGACCGACGGCCCCTTGCAGAGCAACTCGCCGGGCTCGCCCAACGGCATCTCCTTGGTGGGGTCATCCAGGTCGACGATGCGAACATCGTTGTCCGGGAACGGGATACCGACCCCGCCGGGCTTGCGGATCGTGTGCAGCGGGTTGGCCGTGACGATGTTGGAGGTCTCCGACATGCCGTAGCCCTCGGTGATCACCGCGCCGGAGAGTTCCTCGAAGGTCTTCATCGCCTCCACGGGCAGTGGAGCGGATCCGGAGACGACGGCCCGCACCGATCCGATCTTCGAGGCCTTGATGTCGGGATGCTGATTGAGACCGATGATCATCGTGGGTACCGCGGGGAACAGGTTGGGCTCGTGCTGGTTGACCGCCGCCAGCACGTTGTCGGTGCTGGGTTGCGGGACCAGGATGATCGTCCCGCCGAAGACGTGGTTGACGTTGACGTTCATGTTGAAGCCGTAGATGTGATACAGCGGAACGGCCGCAAGGCAGCGCAGATGATCGGTCTTGTCGAACACCGGCGTCATCCAGTAGCTCTCCTGGTAGGCGATCGACACCAGGTTGGCGTTGGTCAGCACACACCCCTTGGACAGACCGGTGGTGCCACCGGTGTACTGCAGCATGAGCACGTCATCCGGGCGGACGTCGACCGAGGGCTCGGTGTCGGCGGCGGCGCCGACGACTTCGTTGAAGTCCACGATGCCGGCTCCGGATTCCACCTCGACCGCTCCGGAGGGGACCTGGAAGGTGATGACGTTGCGCAGCGCCGTGTCGCCGGCTTTGAGGACCTCGATCGGGCCCTTGGCGAAGGCGGCCATCACGATCACCGTCTCGGCGCCACTGTCCTTGACGTAGTGGTGCACCTCAGGCGTGGGCGCCAGTGGGTTGACCTGGACCACGATGGCGCCGATCTTGGCGCACGCCTGGTAGGCGATGACGTACTGCGGGACGTTGGGTGACATCAGGGCCACCCGGTCACCCTTCTTGACCCCGAGAGTGGTCAGCGCGTTGGCGGCCTTGCGCGCCATCATGTTCACCAGCCCGTACGGCAGCTTGGTGTCACCGACGATCAGGTAGTCCCGATCGGGGTTCTTCTCGGCGCAGGCGTTGAACATCTGCTTGATCGACAGCGGCGGATAGATGCAGGAGTACGGCACCCCTTTGTCGTAGAGCTTGAACCAGGGCTTGTTCTTGTCGACCATGGACACCTCCGGACTGGCACGCGCCCGCCGCGCGTGATGGCTCAGCTTTGCACCTGAAATTGACGCATGTCGGGCCAATCCGAAAATCAGCCGAGCAGCAGAGCCGGGTCGCCGCGGCGCCGGAACACCGAGCCGTATCGCGCGTCGATACGCAGCCAGCTCGGCATCACCCGGACTCTGACGACATCGGAGCCGGCGTCGGAGGTGAACCCCATGGCTGCCAGCGCCATGACACAGCGCATCGGCACGGCCACCGAGGCGCCGGCCGAGCTGACCTCCAGGACTTCCTGATCCAGCAGCGAGGCCGGCGGACCGTGGGGGCCGGCGTGCTCGCGGGCCAGATCGGCGCCCCGACGTGCGAGATCGGCCAGTATGGCGGCGGGCACGTCGTCGACGTGGACGAAACCCGCCTCCGGAGGCAGGGCGCCGCGCCAGGCGGAGTCCATCCGGTAACCGGGATCGACACGTCCCGACGCGTCAGGCGCCTGCAGCCCGCGACGTAATTCGGCTGCGCCACAGGTCAAGTCCGCCGGCTGCAGGGTGCCCACCACCGCCCGCGCGGCCAGGACGTCGAAGCCGGTGGACAGCCAGGCCCCCATCAGGCCGCCGGGGCGGGCACGCAGCCGGATCACCGCCGCCTCGTCGAGCCGCAGCGCGCGCTCGGCGAAAACCGCGAGATCGCGACGCTGCGCGGGGTCGGGGATGGAAAGCCCGCCGGTCATCGTTGGAAGCGCTGCAGGTACTCCCGATGGGTGTCCGAGAGCCGTACCAGCCGCTGCTCCTCGATGTGCACGGCCGCCAGTTGGGTCTCGGCGATCACCGCCGGCCGGGAGTCCGGCGCGGCCTGTACTGAGCGGACCTCGTAGCCCAGCGTGAAGTCCACCGCCCGCAGCCGTTTGGTGAACATCGTCACCTGTAACGGCGAATCGACAAGGCGCAGTTGACCTTTGTAGAGCACCCGCACCTCATGAATCAGCAGTCCGATGGTCTGCACGTCCTCGGCGAAGGGCTCGCGGAGGAAGTCGACACGCGCCTCTTCCAGGATCGTCACCATGGTGGCGTGGTTGATGTGCTGGTACATGTCGATGTCCGACCAGCGGACCCGAACTCCGGTGGTGAAGCCCCGATGTTGGGGGCCGCAGCGATCAGGCACTCTCGCCTGTTCCGCTGGTTCGCGTCATGCTGCGGATCTGCCGGGCCGCGACCGACAGCGTGGCCAGGTCCCGGGCGTCGCCGGCGTAGATCTCATCGAGCGTCCGCCGGGCCCGCTGCAGCCGGGAGCCGTTGCCGTGTTCCCATTCGGCGATCTTCTGCTCGCCGGTCTCGTCGGGCTCGCCGGCCGCCATCACGTCGAAGCACAGCGCCCGCAGCGAGCCGTAGATATCGTCGCGAATGGCCAACCGCGCCAACGCATGCCAGCGGAGGTCGCGCGGCAGCCCGGACACCGCGGTCAGCAGCCCGTCGGTGCCCAGATAGTCCATCAGGGCGTAGTAGGCGTCGGCCACCTCGGCCGGATCCCGGTCGATGATGTCGGCGATGTCGATGATGTCGAGCAGGCTGTACTGGTACAGCCCGGAGGCGACGGTGTAGGCGAGGTCGGCCGCCACACCGCCGGCGACGAACTCCGCGGACTCCTTGGCGACGATGGCCTGATCAGCGCCGCGCAGCCAGTTCGGCATGCCTGGAGTCAGCGCGGCCACCTTGGCCGCGAACCGGTTGATCTCGGCCCCGACCGCCAGCGGCTGGGGGCGGTTGTTCAGCAGCCACCGGGCGGCACGATCCAGCAGCCGGCGCAGATCCAGCGTCATCCGGTCGGTCACCGCGACGGGCACACCGTCGGCGGCCGAGGCCCGGATGCGCCGCCAGGTCCGGCCGATGCCGAAGATCGCCTCGCTGGCCGCGAACGCCTTCACCGCGTCGACGTAGTCCACCCCGGCGTCGTCGGTGACCCGGTAGGCGAAGCTGATGCCGCCGGTGTCGACGACGTCATTGACCAGCATCGTGGTGACGATCTCGCGCCGCAGCTGGTGGTTGCGGATCTCGGCGGCGAAGTCCTCGCGCAACTGCGTCGGGAAATACCCGGGCAGCCGTGAAGCGAACACCTCCTGGTCGGGCAGGTCGCTGGCGAGCACCTGCTCCTTGAGGGCCAGTTTGACGTGCGCGAGCAGGGTGGCCAGCTCGGGTGAGGTCAGCCCGATGCCCATCTCGTCGCGACGGCTGATCTCCTTCTCGCTCGGCAGCGCCTCGAGCTCGCGGTTGAGGTCGCGGGTCTCCTCGAGCTCGCGGATCTGGCGGGCATGGACGGTGAGCATCGACGCGGCGTTGGCGCGGCTGGTGCCCATCAGGTCGTTCTGGTCGGAGTTATCGGTGAGCACCAGCCTGCCGACCTCGTCTGTCATCGACGTCAGCAGTTCGGTGCGCCGGTCCGGGTCGATGCGGCCGGCACCGACGAGCGAGTCGACCAGGATCTTGATGTTCACCTCGTGGTCGGAGCAGTCCACGCCCGCCGAGTTGTCCATCGCATCGGTGTTGATGCGCCCGCCGGACAGGTCGAACTCGACCCGGCCCAGCGAGGTGACACCGAGGTTGCCGCCCTCCCCGACCACCTTCGCGCGCACCTGATTGCCGTTGACCCGCAACGTGTCGTTGGCGCGATCGCCGACGGCGGCGTCGGATTCGGACTCAGCCTTGATGTAGGTGCCGATACCGCCGTTGAACAACAGGTCCACCGGCGCCTGCAGGATCGCGCGCATGAGTGTCGGCGGGGTCATCTCGGTCACACCGTCCTCGATGCCGAGGGCCCGGCGCATCTGATCGCTGATCGGGATCGACTTCTGCTGGCGGCTGAAGACTCCCCCGCCGGCGCTGATCAACGCGGCGTCGTAGTCCTCCCAGCTCGAGCGGGGCAGGTCGAAAAGCCGCCGGCGTTCCACGAAGGAGCGGGCCGCATCCGGATCGGGGTCGACGAAGATGTGCCGGTGGTCGAAAGCGGCCAGCAGCCGGATGTGGGGCGACAGCAGCATCCCGTTGCCGAACACGTCACCGCTCATGTCGCCGACGCCGACGACGGTGAAGTCCTCGGCCTGGGTGTCCACTCCCATCTCGCGGAAGTGCCGCTTCACCGACTCCCAGGCGCCCTTGGCGGTGATGCCCATCGCCTTGTGGTCGTAACCCACCGAACCGCCGGACGCGAAGGCGTCGCCGAGCCAGAACCCATAGGACTTGGCGACGTCGTTGGCTATGTCCGAGAACGTCGCGGTGCCCTTGTCCGCCGCCACCACCAGGTAGGCGTCGTCGCCGTCGCGGCGCACCACCCGTTCCGGGGCGACGATGCCGCCGCCGGCGCGGTCGACGTTGTCGGTGACGTCGAGCAGTCCGCTGACGAACAGCCGGTAGCAGGCCACGCCCTCATCGCGGAAGGCGTCGCGGTCGGCGGCCGGGTCGCCGGTGGGCGCCGGCGGGCGCTTGAGGACGAATCCGCCCTTGGCGCCCACCGGGAC
>JAPOHV010000209.1 GCA_029979305.1 Mycobacteriaceae bacterium
CACCATGAACTCCTGGAAGTCCACGTTGTTGTCCGCGTGCATGCCGCCGTTGAGGATGTTCATCATCGGCACCGGCAGGATGTGAGCGTTGGGTCCGCCGATGTATCGGAACAGCGGCAGATCTGCGCTGTCGGCGGCGGCGCGGGCCACCGCCAGGGAGACGCCGAGGATCGCGTTGGCGCCCAGTCGCGACTTGTCCGGGGTGCCGTCGAGATCGAGCAGCGCCTGATCGACCAGACGCTGATCATCGGCCGAGAGTCCGATCACGGCGGGAGCGATCTCGTCGAGCACCGCCTCGACCGCTTTCTGGACACCCTCGCCGCCGTAGCGGGAACCGCCGTCGCGCAGTTCGACCGCTTCATGCTCACCGGTGGAGGCCCCCGACGGGACGGCGGCGCGGGCGATGATGCCGTCGCCCAGAGCGACCTCGACCTCGACCGTCGGGTTGCCGCGGGAGTCCAGGATCTCGCGTGCGGCGACCTGCTCGATGATGGGCACGGGCTTCTCCTTAATCCGTTGCGCTGACGGGATAAGCGTAGATGCCCGCCCGGATCAGAGGGAGTGGCCCGCCGCGTAGGCCGTGGCCCAGTCCCGGACCGCCCGCGCGTAGTGGTCCGAATGGTTGTAGGCCCGCAACGCGTTCATCCAGCCGCGGGGGGTGGCCAGGTCCTTACCGCGAAAGCACAGGTAACCGGCGGCGGACAGGGCGGCATCGTCGAAATTGTCCGGGTTGACAACGCCGTCGTTGTTGGCGTCCACCCCGTAGAGCCGCCAGGTCTCCGGGATGAACTGCATCGGGCCCATCGCCCGGGCATAGACGGGCTCACCGTCACCGGCCACCCGGCTGGCCTCCTTGTCGATGATCTCCAGGTTGCCGCCGGTGCCGTCGAGCCGCACGCCCCGGATGGGCGGGGTGACGTCCCCGTTGGGGCCGATCTCGGCGCCGCGGTAGGTGCCGTGGTGGCTCTCGACCATGCCGATCCCGGCCAGCGTGGTCCAGGCCAGGTGGCAGCCGGGGTTCTCCACCTCGGCGACCCGGGCGGCGTACGCGTAGGCCTCCAGAGCCTCGATCGGGATGCCGAGTGCCGGGGCACGCTGAGCGGCCCAGTCCTTCAACTGGTCAGCCGGACGCCCGGTGGCGTGGGTGCTGATCGCCGGCACCTGGTCGCCGGGCGGTGGCGGAACGCCTTCGGGGATGGGCGCGCCGGAGTCGAAGGAGCAGCTCGACGCGAGCAGAACCGCCGTCGCCGCAACCACGACGACGGCGCGCAGCCAACGCGACGATGACACAAAGCCCCTTGCACACAGCACGATCCGACCCATCGTGCCATGGCTTGCGGCAGGTCACCGGGCACCGAAACGCGCCGGGAGATCTATGGGTCGGCTGTCAGCCCCGCGGCCAGCAACGCCGCCAGTCATCGGCGCTGATCGGGCCGGGCGTGGCGCTCTCCCGCCGGGCGGCCCGCTCGGCGGCGCGCACGTCTTCCATGAACCGCAACACCGCGGAGCGCAGGTCGTTCTCCGCGTCGGCCTCGACGGTCACGCTGATCGCGGTGATCGCGGCGGGAATCAGGTCGATCGGCACCCCGGCCGCGTTCACCCGGTTGATCACCTTCTGCGCCAGGGCCAGCGCGGGCTGCGCGGTGGGCACCCCGTCAACGCAGGAATCCCGCGCGGAACTCTCCAGCGCCTTGCGTTCCTCCCACTGCGCGAGTTGGTCCTCCAGTGAGATGTCCTCACCGGCCAGCACCGCGGGCACCCGGTTACCGAGTTTGCGCACCAGGGCGTCGGCGACGTCGTCGATGGTGAACGGTTTCTCGAGCGCCTCCTCGGCGATGCGGGCGTGGAAGAGCACCTGCAGCAGCACATCACCGAGTTCGTCCCGCAGTTCGTCCGGATCGCCGCCGTGCACCGCGTCGAAGAGTTCATAGGTCTCCTCGAGCAGATACCGCCGCAGGGAGTCATGGGTCTGTTCGCTCTCCCACGGCCCGGCGGTGCGCAGCGTGTCCATGATCGCCACCGCGTCGAGCAGACGCTCCCCGGTCCTCGACGCCGGCACGGCGATCAGGCGCTCACCGGAGGCCAGCCGCTCCCGGACTGCGGGATGGCCGGGATCCGAGGACAACAGCACCGGAGCGTGATCGTCGGCGTCGCTGAGCAGCGCCGAGCGGGCCGAGGGCAGCGACCACTGCACCGCGATGGGCATCTCTTCGGTGTACTGGACGTCGCCGCGCAGGAGTTCGACCGCCTCGACCGGCACCAGCGCCGGACGGCGCGGGTCGACCAGGATGACAGTCACGGTGCTACCCCTTGGATGTGGCGGGTTCGAAGGTCGTTATATCAACTTCCCCGGCCGGGCGACCATCGAGTGCAAGCAATATGTCGGCAACCACCTGGAGAAGTGGAAGGTCGCGGATCCGCGGCGCGCCGACACTGGATCCGGCCCGCGGGATCGGCACCTGAACGACTGAGGTGGTGGCCCGGTAATTGGCGGCGGGATAGATCCGCTTGAGCCGCACCTGGGCCGAGTCCGCCAGCGGCAGGGGCGCCACCCGCAGGTTGGTTCCGGTGACGGCGACCTCGGTGACGCCGTAGTGCCGGCACAGCAACCGAAGCCGGGCCACCGCGACCAGCCGCTGGGCGGGTTCGGGCAGCGGGCCGTACCGGTCGATGAGTTCATCGACCACGGCGACCACCCCCGGTTCATCGGCGGCCGCAGCCAATCTCCGATACGCCTCCAGGCGCAGCCGGTCACTGCTGATGTAGTCCGGCGGTAGATGGGCGTCGACCGGCAGGTCGATCCGGACGTCCTTGACATCCTCCGGCGTGGTGACGACCTTGCCGTCGGCCGCGGCGCGGTAAGCCTCGACGGCCTCCCCCACCAGCCGCACGTACAGATCGAATCCCACGCCGGCCACGTGACCGGACTGCTCGACACCGAGCACGTTGCCGGCGCCGCGAATCTCCAAGTCCTTCAGGGCAACCGCCATACCGGCGCCCAGTTCGTTGTTCTGCGCGATGGTGGCCAGCCGGTCGTGGGCGGTCTCGGTCAGCGGGGTGTCCTTGGGATACAGGAAATAGGCGTAGCCGCGCTCGCGGCTGCGGCCCACCCGGCCCCGGAGCTGATGCAACTGCGACAGGCCGAAGGTGTCGGCCCGTTCGACGATCAGGGTGTTGGCATTGGAGATGTCCAGGCCGGTCTCGATGATGGTGGTGCAGACCAGGATGTCGTAGTCGCGGTTCCAGAAGCCCTGGACGGTGCGCTCGAGCAACTCCTCAGGCATCTGACCGTGGGCCACCACAACTCTGGCCTCCGGTACCAGGTCCGCGACCCGCGCCGCGGCGGCGTCGATACTGCTGACCCGGTTGTGCACGTAGAACGCCTGCCCGTCGCGCAGCAGTTCGCGACGCAGTGCAGCGGCGATCTGTTTGTCGTCCTGCGGGCCGACGTAGGTCAGCACCGGGTAGCGCTCCTCGGGCGGGGTGAGAATCGTCGACATCTCCCGGATACCGGCCAGGCTCATCTCCAGGGTGCGCGGGATCGGGGTGGCGCTCATCGTCAGCACGTCGACGTGGGTGCGCAGGCTCTTGATGTGTTCCTTGTGTTCGACGCCGAAGCGCTGCTCCTCGTCGACGACCACCAGACCGAGGTCCTTCCACCGCACGCCGGTCTGCAGCAGACGGTGGGTGCCGATGACGATGTCCACGCTGCCGTCGGCCATCCCCTCCAGCACGGCTTTGGACTCCGCGTTGTCGGTGAAGCGGGACAGGCCTTTGACGGTGACCGGGAAGCCTGCCATCCGTGAGGTGAAGGTCTGCAGATGCTGATCGGCCAGCAGGGTGGTGGGCACCAGCACCGCGACCTGTTTGCCGTCCTGCACCGCCTTGAACG
>JAPOHV010000100.1 GCA_029979305.1 Mycobacteriaceae bacterium
CCCGCCCAGGCCGGTGTCGACCAGCCAGTGGCTCACGCCGGCCGCGGGTAGGAACAACTCGGCAAGTTCGGCCTCGGTATGGGTGGCTCGCCGTTCCCAGTAGGTCTGCGGATCGGCGTGCGGCGCCAGGCCCAGCAGTGGGGCGCAGAACGCCCGCACCGCGAAGCCCAGTTGGGTGTCGAATCCCGAATCGAAGTCGGCCAGGTCGCCGGTATTGCCCTCGTTGAGACCGTTCTCGAAGCGACGCCGGTCACCCGGCGCCGTCCAGCAGCCGTGGACGTGAGTGTCGACCAGCCGGATACCGCGGATGTGCTCGCCGAGCACCCGGTTGCCGGTCACAGACTCCAGGCCATCCTGAACTTGTCGGTCAGTTCCTCGGCCGGGAGGTGGGAATAATTCTGCTGTTCGTAGCGGCGGACCGCCACCAGGGCGTCGACCACCGGATCGCCGAGAATGGAGCGGAGCAGACCCGAACCATCCAGTGCGGCAATGGCATCGGCCTGCTGGTACGGCAGCGCCACGACGCCGGCGACCTCTCGTTCGGTCTGCGGCAGCGTGTCGGGATCCACCGTGACCTCCGGCGGAAGAACGGCGGCCCTCTCGACACCGTCGAGTGCCAGTCCGAGGACCGCGGCACTGGCCAGATACGGATTGGCCGACGGGTCGATGATTTTAACCTCGACATTGGCGCCGTGCCGGTTGCCGCGGGTGGCCGGCAGGAACCGCACCGCGGCCTCCCGGTTCTCGGTGCCCCAGCAGGCGTAGGCACCGGCCCAGTTGCCCGGGCGCATCCGCAGGCCCGACACGATCGAGCCGGCGAACACCAGTTGGGCCTGGCCAAGACCTGCCACCACGCCGCCGATCGCGGCCGCGCCCTGAGCGGTCAGACCGTGCGGCCCCGATCCGCCGGAGAAGATCGGGGCATCGCCCTTGCACAGCGAGAAGTGCTGGTGCGCACCGGATCCCACGCTGCCGGCGAACGGCACCGGCGAGAGGCTCACCCGGATGCCGTGCTTGCGCGCGACACGGCCGATCAGCAGGCGGGCCAGCACCAGCTGGTCGGCTGCCGCCACCGGGGTGGCAGGGGCGAGTGATATCTCGAACTGGTTGACGCCGTATTCCGGGTGGAACTGCTCGACGGCGACCCCGGCCGCGGCCATCGCCGCCATGACGTCGCGAACGAATCCCTCGTACTCGAGCACCCCGGCCAGGCCGTACTGGGCCCAGGACTCCCCCGCCAACCGTTCGCCGGCCGGTCCGACGATCAGGAACTCGATCTCGTGGCCGACCAGCGCGCCGAACCCCGCCTGCGCCAGCCGGGCCTCGATGCGGCCGAGCGTGCCGCGGGTGCAGGCCGCCACCGGGTTACCGTCCTGGTCGAAAAACGACGCCGGTGCCCACGAAAGGCCGGCGTCGATGACGCGCTGCGCATGACGGTCGATCCGCAGCCGCTGGTCGCCCACCACGCTGATCGCGTCGGTGAACGCGATTCCGGCCCGGTCGGCGGCGAACCCGTGCCAGGTCGGGCTGGCGCCCAGCCCGGGATCGGCGAAAGTGCCTGCCGCGCCGGCAGAGACCACCTTGGCAAGGGTCAGGCCGGCCGGGTTGACGACGGTACCGACGACGATGCCGCCGTCCGTCATGTGCGGGCCCGGCTGGGCAGAGTCAGTCTGCAGGTCTGCCCGATGTCCAGCGTCCGCAGCATCCGCCCCATACCCAGCCACATCGCACACGAGAGGGTCAGATCGGCCAGCACCTCGTCGCTGAAGTGCTCGCGGCAGCGTTGCCAGAACGCCTCGTCCTCTCGCAGCCGGGTGTGCTCGGTGGCGAACCGATGGGCGAACTCCGCGGCCAGCCGCTCCTGGTCGGTGAAGCCCGGCCAGCTATCCCAGTCCAGCGCGTGGGTGTAAAGCTCCTCGTCGACACCGGCCGCCGGGCCGTCGGCGTCTCGGGTGTTGACGCACACCACGCACTCGTTGTCGTGGGCGATCACGATGCGGGCGATCTCGCGCACCCGCATCGGCAGCCGATTGGCGGTGCTGTACACCGCGGTGCTGAACCCTGCCATCGCCCGGCCGATATCGGGCGACAGGGTCAGCCAACCGGCGATGTCGTCGTCGGCGAACTCTCCGATCCGGCTCATCGGCCTCTGCTTTCCATGGTGTCTCCCTAGCCGCGATCTAATTCTCGTCATCGGCCGTCGTTGAACGCGGCCAACGCCTCGGCGTTGGCCGCGGCGCCCATCAACTCGGCGAACAGAGCGTGCTCCCGGGCCGCTGCCGCCGCGACCTCGCCCCTGCCGGGCTCGGTCATGGTCTGCTTGACGGCGATCAGACTCGGAATGGGTTTGGCGGCAAGGATTTCGGCGTGCCGGCGGACCTCCGAGAGCAGGTCTGCCGGCTCGCAGACCTTCCAGACCAGACCCATTCGCAGTGCCTCCGCGGCGTCGACCCACTCCGAGGACATCAGTAGCCAGGCCGCGTTCTGCCGACCGACCAATTGCGGCAGCAGATAAGACGACGCCGCCTCCGGGGCCACCCCCAGGCTGGTGAACGGGCACTTCAACCGCGCTGTCGACGACATGAAGGCGAGGTCGGCGTACCCGAGGATGGTGGCGCCGATGCCCAGCCCCACCCCGTTGACCGCACAGATCAGCGGTTTGGGGAACGCCCCCAATGCCTCGATGAAACCGGGGAAGCCGTGCCGGCCGGGACGAAAGCCCGGATCGGTGATGCGCGCCTGCATCTCAGCGAGATCCTGCCCGGCGCTGAAGGCCCGGCCCGAGCCTGTGATCACCAGAACCGCAACATCTGGATCCCCGGCGGCGGCGTTGAGTGCGTCGGTGACGGCGTCATAGAGGGCTTCGTTGAAGGCATTTAGCACCTCGGGGCGATCCAGGGTCAGTGTGCGGACCCGGTTCCCGTCGGCGATGAGAAGCGTCACCCGGGTAAGCCTAAGCGGGCGAACGGGTCCCGGAACACGTACCGCCCGGTCGGCACGGTGTCGATGTTGACGTTGGCGCCGAATGCCGATGTGCTGGCGATCATCGCGCCCATCCGGTCGGCCAGATCGGCGTCGTCGGCAGCCCCGAAGAACGCCCGCAGGCTGGCCACCGCCTCGATCGGGAACAGTTCCTCGACGATGGCCGACACCGGCGGTGCGTGCGGGGTCAGCGACCGCACCACGTAGTTCTGCACGTAGCCGAAGGTGGACTGGGTGGCGATCGCCACCGGGGTGTGGTCGATCTGCCAGCGGGTCAGCCAGGTTGCCTCGTCGAGATCCGCGGGACGGCGTAGGAAGGCGATGTTGGCCAGGCCCGGCGTGCGCTCGCCCGCCAGGCTGGCCGGCGGTCGCATCGGCACCGATTCGGTGACCAGGTAGGCGGCCATCGCCTCGGCTTCAGCACCGAGAACGGCTAGCGCGGAACGCATGTCCTCTCCGTAGTGCTGGTCGGCCCACAGCGTGACACACGCCTGCACCGGCGGATCCAGCGTGGTCAGCGTCATCAGCGAGTCGCGCACTGCGGCGTCGCGCACGTTCACCGTCACCCCGGGCAGGTTAAGGTCCAGCAACGCCGCGGCGACCGGCCCACACAGCCGGGCGGCGAACTCGTCGCTGGCGTCCGCGCTTCGCAGCGTCACGATGACCTTCTCCATCGCCTGAGAACCTACTCGGCGTCGCGCAGCCTGCGCGGCGTGATGAACACGCCCTCGGCCTCGACCGTCACGCCCTCAGCGTCGGCGATGGTGCCGGTGCAGTAGGTCTTGACACCCTCGCTGCGGGTGCGGACCGCTTCGGCCCGCAACCGCCCCAGCCGGGTGGCCCGCAGATAACGCACGGTGATGCTGCCGGTGAAGCGCGGCTTCTGGTCCGGGCTGGCGGCCTCGCCGAGCAGATGGTCGAGGATGAGCGCCGCCACCCCGCCGTGCACATGGCCGGGCGGCCCCTCGTAGGCCGCCCCCAGGTCGAAGTCGGCCCACACCCGGCCGGATGCATCGCGACGGGTCGACACCGGCGGGGCCAGCGCGTTGCGGATCCCGATGACGGCATTGCCCCAGCTCAAACCCTGCCCGTCGGCGCCGACCCGGACTCCGAACGACCCGTCGATCTGGTTCTCCCGCAGCCGGGCCACCGCGGCGTCGATGTCCCGCTTGACCGCGGCCACGGTTTCGGCATCCGCCTCAGTGCGAATGGCGGCATCCACCAGGTCACGCACCGACTCCGTCAGCGGCTCGAAGACACCGCGCAGCCGCGCGACATCGGCCTGCGACCAGTCCTCCTGGGTGAACTCGAGCATTCCAGCACTAGAACACGGGCCGGCGTTCGGTGTCTAACCTTGCCCTCATGGCCGACTGGGTACACCACGCGATCTGGTGGCATGTCTACCCGCTCGGATTCGTCGGCGCATTCCCCGCCGATCATGCCCCCGGGCCCGACGAGCACCGGCTGCGCCGGCTCGTCGGCTGGCTCGACCACGCGATCGAACTCGGCGCCTCCGGCATCGCGCTGGGGCCGGTGTTCGACTCCCGGACGCACGGCTACGACACCACCGACCATTTCCGGATCGACCCGCGACTCGGCGACGACGACGACTTCGACCGCCTCGTCGACGAGGCGCACCGGCGGGGGCTTCGGGTGCTGCTCGACGGGGTGTTCAACCATGTCGGCACCGACTTCCCCCGCTACCGGTCGGCGGTCGACGACGGCGACCCCGAGGCGGCGCGATGGTTCCGCGGCCGGCCCGGAAGATTCCACACCTTCGAGGGGCATGGCGAACTGATCACCATCAACCACCGCAGCCCGGCCGTCGTCGACTACACGGTCGAGGTGATGAACCACTGGCTGAGCCGCGGCGCCGACGGCTGGCGACTCGACGCGGCCTACGCCGTGCCGGAATCCTTCTGGGCGGCGGTTCTTCCCCGGGTGCGTGAGCGCCACCCGGAGGCCTGGTTCGTCGCCGAGGTTATCCACGGCGACTACCCCGGGTTCGTCGAGGCCTCCGGTGTCGATTCGGTGACCCAGTACGAACTGTGGAAGGCCGTCTGGAGCAGTCTCAACGACGGCAACTTCCACGAGCTGGACTGGGCGCTGCAGCGGCACAACGCATTCCAGGACACCTTCGCCCCGCTGACCTTCGTCGGCAACCACGACGTCACCCGGATCGCCAGCAAGCTGGAGCGGCCCGGGCATCTCGGCCACGCTCTGGTGCTGCTGTTCACCACCGGCGGTGTGCCCAGCATCTACGCCGGGGACGAACTGGCCTATCACGGGGTCAAAGAGGACCGTCCCGGCGGCGACGACGCCGTGCGCCCCGAATTCAGCGCGCCGCCCACCGATCTCGAGCCGGACGCCGCCGACACGCTCAACCTGTACCGCCACCTGATCGGCCTGCGGCGGCGGCACCCCTGGCTGCACCGGGCGCGCACCTCGACGCTGCGACTGGACAATCGCTTCTACGTCTACCAGACCCGCGACGGTGACAACTCCCTCGTCGTCGCCCTCAACGTCGACGATGACGCGGCGGCGCTGCCGGTGGCCGAGTTACTCGGCCGCCCTGCCGAAGTGCTCGCCGGAGCCGGGGCCCCGCCACCGGAGGTGGTCAGCGACATCGAGGTGCCGCCGCACGGCTGGCTGGTCCTCACCCCGCGCTGAGCATCGACACCGTTCGTTCGTCTGCATCGCCCCCGAAGTGCCGGTCCAGAACCGACTGGAACACCGCGCCAGCCTGGCCGTCCGCCGCGGCCCGGGCGAACAGCGTCATCGAGGAGCGCAGCTTGAGGGCGTCGAGGTCACCGAAGACCAGTCGAATCGGTGCGTCGAGAGCGGCGACCCGGCCGGCGCACTCCCGCAGGCGGGGGCCGAGCACCGGATGGCCGAGGTAGGAGCGGGCCTCCGCAAGCGAACCGATGCCGAAGTGCTCAGCGGTCGGAGTTCGACCGAGACCTTTCAGCTGGGGGAAGATGAACCACATCCAATGCCCCCGTTTGCGGCCCGCCAGCAACTCGGCGACGGCCCGGTCATAGACGCCGGACTGCGCATCGAGGAAACGCTGCAGGTGATACGGGTCAGCCACGCTCGACAAGCTACCCTCGGAATCCATGCAGGCAGAGAGCAACCCGATGCCCGCTCCGCCCGAATCCGAGGGGGGTGCGGGCAGTGTGGAAGGCCGCTCGGCGCTGGCCGAGCGGCTCCGCCGCCGCAGATCCAAGCGCAGCCTGCTGGGCCGGGTGAGCATCCAGTCCAAGCTGATGCTGATGCTGCTGCTGATCAGCGTGCTGGCCACCGGGATCACCGGTGGTATCGGTTTCCAGTCCGGCCGGCAATCGCTGCGCGCCGCGGTGTTCGACCAGCTGACCGCGGTGCGCGAGGCGCAGGCGCGCGAGCTCGAACTCGGTCTCAAGGACATCACCGGGATGCTGCTGATCGTCGCCCGCGGCGACACAGTGGCCAATGCGCTCAATTCATTCAACGCCGCCTTCGAGCAACTCTCCGACGTGACGGTCGAACCCGCCCAGTACCAGTCGATCGTCGACTTCTACAGCAAGACCTTCGGCGGGGCCCAGGAAGGCCGCCTCGACATCAATGCGCTGCTCCCCATCTCGAACGCGACCCGCTACCTGCAGGCCCGCTACACGGTGCCGTTCCCGGACCGGGACAAGGCGATCAAGGTCGACGACGCCAAGGACGGCAGTGCGTGGTCGGCCGCCAACGCCCGGTACAACTCCTACTTCCGGGAGTTCACCACCCGGATGGGCTTCCGGGACGCTTTTCTGGTCAACCCCAAGGGCGACGTGGTCTACACCGCCCACAAGGGCGTCGAACTGGGCACCAACATTCTCACCGGGCCGTTCCGCGGCGAGAGCACCCTGCCGGACGAGTTCCGGAAAGCGATGGCGTCCAACGACATCGACTACGCGGCCACCACCGACTTCGCCGAATACCTGCCCTCGGGCCAGCCGACCGCCTGGATGATCGTCCCGGTGGGACCGCCCGGACGGGCCGCCGGCGTTCTGGTCGCCGAATATCCGGCGTCCATCGTCAGCGGGCTGATGACCGCCGACCGGCAGTGGGAGCGCGCCGGGATGGGCCGTACCGGCGAGGCGCTCGTGGTCGGCAAGGACGACCTGATGCGCTCGGACTCACGGCTTTTCCTCGAGGATCCCCAGAAATACCGCAAGGACGTGATCGCCGCCGGAACGCCGCCGGAGGTCGCCGACAACGCGATCAAGCAGGGCACCACGGTGCTGGTGCAACCGGTGGCCACCAAGGCCACCGACGCGGCGCAGCGCGGCGAGACCGGAACCCTCATCGCCACCAACTATCTCGGCCACCAGGCCCTGCTGGCCTACGCGCCGCTCGACCTCAAGGCGCTCGACTGGGTGGTTGTCGCTTCGGTCGACGCCGAGGAGGCGTTCGCCCCGGAGCGCAATTTCGCAAAGAAGCTGGTCCGGTCCACCGCCCTGATCATCTTCATCGCCTGCCTGGCAGCGATGTTGTGGTCCAGGCTGTTCGTCCGCCCGATCAACCGCCTCGAGGACGGCGCCGAGAAGATCAGCACCGGTGATTACGACGTACACCTGCCTGAGGACACCAACGACGAGTTCGGCGACCTGAGCGTGGCGTTCAACGAGATGAGCCGCAGTCTGGCCGTCAAGCATCAGTTGCTCACCGAACAACGCGCTGAGAACGACCGATTGCTCGCATCGCTGATGCCGGAGTCGGTGGTGGAGCGTTACCGCAACGGCGAGCAGAACATCGCAGAGGACCACCAGGACGTCACCGTCATCTACGCCGATGTGATGGGCATCGACGAGCTGGCCACCGATCTCGAGGCCGGCCAGTCCCTCAAGTCCATCAACAAACTGGTGCGCCAGTTCGACGCCGCGGCGGAGAGTAACGGAATCGAGCGCGTCCGCAACACCCACAACGGGTATCTGGCCAGTTGCGGCCTGACGGTGCCCCGACTGGACAACGTCCACCGCACCGTCGCGTTCGCCATGGAGATGGAGCGGATCGTCAACCGGTTCAACGCCGAGATGGGCAGCAATATCAGGCTGCGCGCCGGGATCGACACCGGGCAGGCCACCAGCGGTCTGGTCGGTCGCGCCGGCCTCATCTACGACCTCTGGGGCGGTGCGGTGCATCTGGCGTCGTTGATGAGGAAGGGATTCACCGAGCCGGGTATCTACGTCAGCCAGGACGTCTACGAGGCGACCCGCGACACGATGAACTACACCCCCGCCGGTTCTGTCGCCGGCGCCGGCGGCGACAAGCCGGCCTGGCGCCTCGCCGAAAACCGGTCGTGAGCGAGGCCCCCATGAGTGTGTTCACCGCGCCGTGGTTCTACTGGTCGATCATCATCGCGGCCGGTCTGCCGACGGTCCTGGTGCTGCTCACCGAGTTGCAGCACGCACTGGAACGCCGGGGCGCCTTCCTGGCCCGGCCGGTGGGACTGCTGCGGACCTTCATCGTGCCGCTCGGTGCACTGCTGCTGCTGCTCGTGCAGACCACCAGCGTCTCGGTGGAGGCGACGCCGATCCGCATCCTGTCGACGGTGTTCGGCATCCTCATACTGATCATGGTGCTGTCGGGGGTCAGCGCCACGGTTTTCGACAGTGCACCGGCCGGCAGCTGGCGACGACGGGTGCCGACCATCTTCGTCGACGTGGCACGGTTCGCGATCATCGCGGTGGGTGTGGCGATGATCTTCGCCTGGGTCTGGGGCGCCAACGTCGGCGGACTGTTCACCGCCCTGGGCATCAGCTCGATCGTGCTCGGCCTGACCCTGCAGAACTCGGTGGGCCAGATCATCTCGGGCCTGCTGCTGCTGTTCGAGCAGCCGTTCCAGATCGGCGATTGGGTGGAGACCGCCTCGGCGAAGGGCCGTGTCGTCGAAGTCAACTGGCGCGCCACCCACATCGACACCGGCGGCGGGCTGGAGATCATCCCGAACTCGGTGCTGGCCGGGCAGGCCTTCTCCAACCTGAGCCGGCCCGCCGGCGGCCACACCATCACGGTGGGCACGAAGTTCGCCGGCACCGACGCCCCGGACGAGGTGTGCGCGCTGCTCACCGATGTCGCCTCGAAGCTGCCCCATCTGCACCCCGATGGCCGAGCCATCGCCAACGCGAGCAGCAGCACCGACTACACGGTGACGATCCCGGTCCGGTCACCCGCCGACGATGTCGCCGCGCGCACCACCTTCCAGCGCTGGCTCTGGTACGCCTCCCGCCGCGCAGGGCTGAGGCTGGACGGCATTGACGACGATTACTCCACCACCGCCCGTCGCATCGACGCGCTGCGCAAGATCGCCCCGACCCTGCGTGCCAGCGGTACCGAGATGGAGGAGTTGCTGCCCCACGTCAAGGTGCAGCGCTTCGGCGCCGACGAAGTGATGCAGAGCAGCGGGGACGTGCCCACCGGGATGTCCTTCGTGGTGAAGGGACGGGTGAGACTGCTGGTCACCCGTCGCGACGGGGCGATCGTTCCGGTCGGCACCCTGCACGAGGGTGATTTCATCGGGCAGACCGCCTTGACCCGTGAACCCGTCACCGGCAGCGCCCACGCGGTCGGAGAGGTGACGGTACTCCAGGTCGACCGGGATACCGTGGAACAGTTGGTTTTTCGCAAGCCCGAACTACTTCAGGATCTCAGCCAGGCGATCGATGAGCGGCGCGAGCGCGCACGCGCCGCGGCTACTCGTACCGAAGGCGTCACCGCCGCAGACGATTCCGACGCAGAGTCCTCCGACCTCAGCTGATTCGTCGCGTGACCTGATCGTTGCGCAACTGCGACTTGGCGCACCGCGCCGCATGCCCGGCGCCGATTACGCCCGGTGATTCACTACCGAAACAGCAGTTCACTTGCTGCTCCGGTACTGATGGTGATGGGAGTCCACATGAAGATCGTCGAGAAGTTGCGAGGCCGATGGACACGGCGGGCGGCCGCGACCGTCGCCGCCGCGGCTGTCCTGCCCGGCTTGATCGGAGTATCCGGCGTCTCAGCGACAGCGTCGGCATTTTCACGCCCGGGCCTTCCGGTGGAGTACCTCGACGTGCCGTCGCCGTCGATGGGCCGCAACATCCGCATCCAGTTCCAAGGCGGCGGCGAGCACGCGGTGTTCCTGATGGACGGCCTGCGCGCCCAGGACGACTACAGCGGCTGGGACATCAACACACCCGCGTTCGAGTGGTTCCTGAACTACGGACTCTCGGCGGTCATGCCGGTCGGCGGACAGTCCAGCTTCTACTCCGACTGGTACCAGCCGTCGCAGGGCAATGGTCAGAACTACACCTACAAGTGGGAAACGTTCATGAACCAGGAGCTGCCGGTCTATCTGAGGGACAAGAAGGGCATCAACCCGAACGGCAATGCGGTGGTTGGCCTTTCGATGGCCGGCAGCGCAGCGCTGACCTACGCCATCTACTACCCGCAGAAGTATGTCTACGCCTCCTCGCTGTCGGGCTTCCTCAACCCGTCCGAGGGCTGGTGGCCGATGCTGATCGGGCTGGCGATGAACGACGCCGGCGGCTTCAACGCGCAGAGCATGTGGGGACCGTCCTCGGACCCGGCATGGCGGCGCAACGACCCCATGGTCAACGTGAACCAGCTGGTGGCCAATAACACCCGGATCTGGATCTACTGCGGCACCGGCACCCCGTCGGAGCTCGACACATCCGGTGGCGGAGGCAACCTGA
>JAPOHV010000185.1 GCA_029979305.1 Mycobacteriaceae bacterium
CCTCGGATTGCCGTTAGCAATCACCCTGCTCTGTGAAGTCCGGACTTTCCTCGACGCCGCATGAATTCACACACTGCGCCGCGGCCGCCCGGCCAACTCGTCCGCACCTACCAGGTTACGGGGCCTGCCACTCCTTGCGAAACACCAGCCAGCGCATCTCGATCGGGCACTGTTCCCGTGGCACGTCGAACACATCGAGCCCGCTGGTCCAGTTCTCGTACCAGCTGGTGGGCGGCCATTTGTCGGCCGGCACATGGGCCTTCTCGTACTCGTAGACCGAGTCGTCGGCGATCAGTTCGAGCGGCAGCCCGGACAGCGCGGTCGTCAGTTCCGCCCGGGTGAAGATCGAGGTGTAGGCCTGCTGGCCGAATTCGATCCCGGCGGCGTCGACGGTGTGGCCGTCGCGGACCAGGAAGATGTTGAACAACAGCCGCCCGCCGGGTGCCAGGCAGTGCGCGGCGAGCTCCAGCAGCCCGCGCAGCTGTTCGGTGGTGCGGAAGTCCGACACCACCTCAGAGAGCAGGATCAGCTGGTAGTCGGTGCGCAGATCGTCCACCGTCGCGAACACGTCGCGCTGGATGACCTTCACGTCGAGGGAGTCCTTGGCCGCCTCGGCCCGGATGATCTCGGCGAAGCCGGCCGTCATCTCGACCGCTTCCACCGGATGGCCACGCCGGGCCAGCGCCAGGGTGTTGCGGCCGGTGCCCGCGCCGATGTCGAGCACCCGGAACTGGGCCGGGTCCGGTGCTTCGGCGGCCAGATCCCACACCCGGGCGTCCGGCTCGGTGCCGAACAGCGGGGGTTCGCGGGTGGCGATCCAGTTGTCGTAGGCGCCGGCGACGGTGTACCACCTGCTGTTGATGGTGTAGCTCGCCGTCAGGCCGACCGGGGACTCGTAGCTGATGACGATGTCCGACCGCGGTGAGGCCGTGTACGCCTCGGCCAGTTGCGCTCTCAGGATCCCGCGCATGTGGTCGAAATCCTCGGGCGAGAAGTGCACCCCGATCGCCTTGAAGGTCTCATCGAGGGTCGTGACGTACTCCTCGACCATGCCCGGCACTGCCGGTAGGACGATCTCGCCCTTGACCACAGCCCTGCGGTGCAGCCGCCGGGTGACGGCGTCTCTCAGCCCTGCTTGGTTGGTGTCCACGATTGCTCCCCTACCCGGTGGCGGGCCCGGCCCGCCGAATCCTGATCACGTTATCCGTCAGCGCGGCCGGCTGCCCATCCGGTCCCACCACCTCGCGTTCCACCGATCCGACCTGAACCCGTTCCCAGCCGGCGGGGTCGAGGTCGAGTCCGGCCAGCACCGCCTCGGCGGTCGGGAAGACGTGGTCGCGCATGCGGGTCGCCCACGGCGGGGCGGCGGCGTGGTCGACGATCAGCAGGGTGCCGCCGGGGGCCACCGCCGCGGCGGCGCGGCGCAGGATGGCCGGCCGGTCCTTCTCCACCGGGCTGTGCAGGAACTGCGCCGACACCAGATCGAACTCGCCGGCCGGGAAACCGGAGTCGAGATCGTGTTGCTGAAAGTCGATGCTTTTCGCCACTCCGCGCTCGCGGGCCACGGCCCGGCCGCGCTCCAGTGCGGTGCTCGAGACGTCGACGGCGACGACCGTCCAGCCGTGCTCGGCCAGCCACAGCGCATCGCCCCCCTCCCCGCAGCCAAGGTCCAGGGCGCGGGCGGCGGTCAGCTCGCCGGCGATCGCCGCCAGTCGGGCGTTGACCTTGCCACTCCACACCTGCGGCTTGGCGCTGTAGTGCTCCTCCCAGGTGGAGAAGGCGTCAGACATGTTTTCCCCTCAGCCGCGCAGATACGAGGTGTCATTGACCAGCCGCACCGACGCCCCGTTGTCCGGGTAGAACTCGGCGATGCTCAGTGAGGCGAGGTCCAGGTGCAGCCGGTGCAGGATGCTGGTCCCGGCGCCCAGCGCCAGCCGCAGCAGGGTCTTGATCGGGGTGACGTGGGAGACCACCAGCACGGTCGACGGCCCGTGCTCGGCGATGATGTGGTCGCGGGCCCGTTCGATGCGGCTCTGCACCTCGTCGAAGCTCTCCCCGCCGGGGGGTCGCAGTCCAGTGTCGCGCAGCCAGCGACCGTGCAGGTCCGGGTCGCGTTCGGCGGCCTCGGTGAAGGTCAGCCCCTCCCAGTCACCGAAGTCGGTCTCGATGAGGTCGTCGTCGACCTGCACCGGCAGGCCGAGCGCGTCGGCGGCCGCGGCGGCGGTGTCGTAGGCGCGCTGCAGCGGTGAGGTGACGACCGCCGTGATGCCCCCCTTCTGCCCGAGATAACGGGCGGCGTCAGCGGCCTGGCGCAGTCCGACGTCGGTCAGTTCGGGGTTGCCGCGCCCGGAGTACTTGCGTTGCACCGACAATTCGGTCTGCCCGTGCCGCAGCAGCAGCAGCCGGGTCGGACCGCCGCGGTTGCCGGTCCAGGTCGACGGCGGCATCGCCACCGCGGACGGCGGCGGATCAGCCGCGCCCCCCTCCGCGGCCGCCGCGGCATCCATCGCCTCGTTCGCCAGCCGGTCGGCGTGCTTGTTGGCCTCGCGGGGGATCCACGAGTAGGTGACCGATGCGAATGTCGATGCCAGGGCGCGGGCCTGCTGATGCAGTTCGGCCATCCCGGGGTTCTTGACCTTCCAGCGGCCGCTCATCTGCTCGACGACCAGCTTGGAGTCCATCGACACCGCGACCTCGGTGGCGCCCAGCCGCCGGGCCTCCTCCAGACCGGCGATCAGCCCCCGGTATTCAGCGACGTTGTTGGTGGTGTGCCCGATCGCGAGCTTGTGCTCCGCAAGCACCGTGGCGTGGTCGGCGGACCACACGACGCAGCCGAATCCCGCCGGCCCCGGATTCCCGCGGGAACCGCCGTCGGCTTCGAGCAGAACTCTCACGGGCGAACCAGAATGGCGCGGCACTCCGGGCAGTGCAGCACGTCATCGTCGGGGGCGGCCGAGATCCGGCCGAGTTCGCCGCGGTCGAGTTCGATCCGGCAGGCGCCGCATCGGCCGGCCTCGAGCCGGCCGGCTCCGACACCGGATGCCGCCCGCCGGTTCTCGTAGAGCGCGAGAAGTTCGCCATCGAGCGCCGCGGCCAGTTCCGCGCGGTGCGCACTGCGTTCGGTGCGGCTGTCCTCCACACCGGCCAGCGCCGCGTCGCGGGCCTGACGGGCGGCAGCCACCTCGGTCTCACACGCATCGAGTCGGGATTGGGCCTCGGACTGCTCGGCGGCGAGTTGTTCGCGGCGTTCCATGACCTCCAGCAGGGCATCCTCCAGCGTGCTCTGCCGGCGCTCCAAGGTGCCCAGCTCATGCTGCAACTCCTCGAGTTGCTTGGCGTCGCTGACCGAGCCGCCGTCGAGCAGTCCGCGGTCGCGGTCCTCACGCTTGCGCACGCCGTCGACCTCGGCCTCCAGCTTGGCGATCTCGGCGTCGATGTCCTCGCAGGCGACTCCGAGCACACCGACCCGGTCGGCGGCCTCGCGCTGGTCGGCCAGCGCCTGGTCATAGCGCTGCTGCTCGGGCAGGTGCGCGGACCGGTGCGCCAGCCGGCCCAGTTCCGCGTCGACCTCGGCCAGGTTCAACAGCGAACGTTGCTGGGCTACTTCACTTTTCATGTCCGACTCTCATGTCTCGATATTCCAGGGATCGGTTCGCAACGAACACACACCGACCGGCAATGCCGCACCGAAAGAGTGTCGCAACAGTCCTGCGGCCTGCTCGCACCAGGGGAATTCACTGGCCCAGTGCGCGACGTCGACCAGGGCGACGTCGCTGCGACGACGGTGTTCATCGGCCGGATGGTGGCGCAGGTCGGAGGTGACGAACGCCTGCACGCCGGCTGTCGCGGCCGCGCCCAGCAACGAGTCGCCGGCACCGCCACTGACCGCGACGCGGGAGATCAGCGCGTCGGGATCACCGGCGCCCCGCACTCCCCAGGTGGTCACCGGCAGGGCGTCTTTCACCCGGGTGACGAAATCGGCGAAGCGTTCCGGTGTGGGCAGCGAGCAGATCCGGCCGATGCCCACCCCGGCCGGCAGCGGGGTCTGGGTGAACACGTCGAAGGCCGGTTCCTCGAACGGGTGCGCGGCGCGCAGAGCCGCCAGCACCGCCGCCCGTCGGGCCGGCGGGGCGAGGACCTCGACCCGGTCCTCGGCGATGCGCTCGACTTCTCCGACGTTGCCCACCGCCGGGTGGGCGCCCTGCTCGGGCAGGAACTGCCCGGTGCCGGTGACACTCCAACTGCAGCATGCGTAGTCACCGATCTGACCGGCGCCGGCCGCGAACAGAGCGGCGCGCAATCCCTCGGCGGCCGCGGGCGGGACGAAGATCACCCACTTGTCCGCCGGGGTGGTGCCGGCGGCCGGATCGAGCACCGACTCGACGGTCAGGCCGAGCCGCTCGGCCAGCGCGTCGGACACACCCGGGCTGGCCGCATCGGCGTTGGTGTGCGCGGTGAACAGCGCCGAACCCTGGCGGATCAGCCGGTGGATCAGTGCGCCCTTGGGGGTGTCGGCCGCCACCGTGTCCACACCGCGCAGCAGCAGCGGATGGTGGACCAGCAGCAGAGCCCGCTCGGCCACGCTGTCGACGACGGCGGCCGTCGGATCGACCGCGATGGTGACCGACTCGATGAATTCATCGGGGTCGCCGCACACCAGCCCGACCGAATCCCAGTCATGAGCCAGAGCGGGCGGATAGGCGGCATCGAGAACGGCGATGATCTCGGCCAGCCGCACACCCGTCACCCGAGCAAGACTAGTGCGCGACAATGAGGTGGTGACGTCGGAAGTACTTCAGGGGGCCCCAGAGACCAGCCTGGGCACCAGCCCTGCCACCAGCCCGCAGCTGGTGATCTTCGATCTCGACGGCACGCTGACCGATTCCGC
>JAPOHV010000134.1 GCA_029979305.1 Mycobacteriaceae bacterium
CACCGCCCAGCGCGGGGCCGCGGCGTCGATGGCGGCCGTGGTCACCTGGTGGGCCCGGATGTGGTCGGGATGTCCGTAGCCGCCGACCGGGTCATAGGTGACCACCACATGGGGGCGCAGCTCGGCGATCTCATCGGCGAGCTGACCGACCAGAACATCGAAGTCGGCCGCGGAGAATGCCGTGGCGCCGCGTGGTTCGGTTCCGGCCATCCCCGAGTCGCGCCAGCGGCCGGCGCCGCCGAGGAATCGTGGGGCTTGCACACCGAGTTCCCGCAGGGCAACGGTGAGTTCGCCGATGCGGTAGCCGCCCAGTTGGTCGGCGCGGTCGGCGGTGAGTCCGGCCCAGCGGTCACCGATGACCTCACCCTCCTCGCCGAGGGTGCAGGTGAGGACGGTGACCTCGGCTCCGATGGCAGCACAGCGGGCGATCGTCACACCGTTGTTGATGGTCTCGTCATCGGGATGGGCGTGGACGAACAGCACCCGCGGGGCGATCGGCATCGTCCAACCCTAGTTGCTCATGCAACCGCTACTGCGGAGTCTTGAACCAGCTTCCGGCATCACCGACGATGCCGACCGGCACCGCACCGGTAAGGCTGACGTTCCGGACCGTCGGCCCGGCAGCCACGATGGTGCTGTCCTGCAGGATGGGCAGCACTGTCGCCATCGCCCACAGCCGCGACTCGACGCCCGCGAGGACATTGTTGATGGTCAGCGAACCATCAAGGGCCGCATCGATTCTCGGCTGAATCGACTTATCACAGATCCCGGTCAGGTTCGACGGCGCCCGCACCAGGACCGCATTCTCCGGAGCGGTGGAAGCCGTCGGCGATGTGGGCGCCGGAGCCGGCGCGGGAGCCGGCACCGGACCGAACGGCACCGTGGCGACCGGCTTGGCCTCCAGTGCCGGGCAGCCGAAGCGCGAGGCCAGCGCCGTGGCCAGATCGCCACCGGCGGCGTGCCAGCCGACGATCGCGTCCACCCTGTTGTTAGCCAGGGCCGGACCGTAGAGCACGGGCGGATCCAGCGGCAGCACGGTGGCTGCCACCCCGACACTGCGCAACTGGTCGGCCGCCGTGTTGGCCACCGCGACCGAAGCGGGATCGTTGGCCGCGGCGCCGATAACCAGGGACAGCGTCTGACCGTCCTTACTGATCCGTCCCACCGCCGGCGGAACGGCGTTGCCGGTGGGTGGCGGCGGAACCGTCGACTCCGACGCGCTGCCGTCGACCTGGTACCCGGCCTCGGAGAACAGCGCCAACGCATTGCTCTTGCCGATGGCAGCAGGCGCGGTGGCGACATAGCCGGGATCACTCGGTGACCGCACCAGAGCCTGATCGAGGGTGGCCGAGTTCTCGCTACCGGCGCCCACAGCAGCGAGCAGATCGACGTCGAGAAGGCCCAGGATCGCTTTGCGCACAAGCGGATCCGCCAGCTTCGGAACCTGCGCGCGCAAGGTCAACTGCATCGTGCGAGGTGTGATCAACCGGCCGGTGCGGACGTCCGGGATCGCCGACAGCTGCGCGAAGGCGGCGGCGCCGCCGTGTACCTGCGCGACCTGGGTGTCGCCGTTGCGGATCGAGTCGGCCAGCGCGGCCGGCGCCCCGGCCCGGCGGAACAGCACCTGATCGGGTCTGGCCGGCGCTCCCCAGAATCGGTCATTGCGGGCCAGCAGGATCTCGTCGCGCTGCGGGTCGATGGTGTCCACCCGGAACTGACCGCCGGTCACCGGCAGCGCCCGTGCCATCCCGGCCACGAAGCCACCCGGGACATCCTTGACGATGTGGGCCGGGACCAGGTCGTTGAACAATTCCCGCCATGCCGGATACCGCTGCGAGAACGTCACCACGGCCGTCTTGCCGCCGTCAACCGATTGCACGCCGGTGATCAGGTCGTAGCCGGCCGGGACGACCACTCCCGGCTGGCTGACCATCTGACGCCACAGGTACCAGAAGTCGTCGGCGGAGATCGGGGCGTTGTCGGTCCAGGCCGCCTCGGGACGGATCTTGTAGGTGACCGTGAACGGACTGAGGTTGGTGACCTCAGCGCTCACCAGCAGCGCCGGATCCATCTCCCAGCGCGATCCGGTGGCCGTTGCCGGATCCGGTACGGGCCGAAAGGAACTCGGGAACACCAGTGCGCTGATCGCCGCATTGACCGGTGACTGGTCTGACAGCAGATGCGGGTTGAAACCGGCGCCGATCGAGTCGATCGCGACGATGATCTGCGCTGCCTTCGGAGCCGGCGCGGCGGGTTTCGACGTCGCGGTGCTCTGCGGAGCAGGCGGCGGATCGACCGTGCAACCCCCCAGCGACACCACCACCGACAGCAACGCGCCGGCGGTTCGCAGGCGGCTCGGTCGAGGCCTGATCGGTCGGCGTGGCACGTCGTTCAGGGTATAGACCGCCACCCGGATCGCCCGGTTAGACCTTCTGCGCCTTGGCGCGCGAGCGGTTGCGCGCCCGGGTGGTGGCGTCCAGATCGACCTTGCGCACCCGGACGATCTCCGGGGTGACCTCGACGCACTCGTCGGCCGCGCAGAACTCCATCGCCTGCTCGAGATCGAGTTCCATCGGACGGGCGAGGGTCTCCATCACATCGGCGGTCGAGGAGCGCATGTTGGTGAGCTTCTTCTCCCGGGTGACGTTGACATCGAGGTCCTCGGCGCGCGGGTTGATGCCCACGACGTGCCCCTCGTAGGTCTCATCACCGGGTTCGACGAAGAAGGTGCCGCGGTCGGCGAGCTGGATCATGGCGAACGGCGTCACCGATCCGGCACGGTCGCTGACCAGAGATCCGGTGTGCCTGGCCCGGATCTCCCCGGCCCACGGCCGATAGCCGTCGAACACCGCGTTGGCGATACCGGTGCCGCGAGTCATGGTGAGGAAATCGGTCCGGAAACCGATCAGTCCGCGGCTGGGCACGATGAAGTCCATCCGCACCCACCCGGCGGCGTGGTTGGTCATCTGCTCCATCCGGCCCTTGCGGGCGGCCATCAGCTGAGTGATTGCGCCGAGGAACTCCTCCGGACAGTCGATGGTCATCGCCTCGAACGGCTCATGCAGCTTGCCGTCGATGGTGCGGGTGACCACCTGCGGCTTGCCGACAGTGAGCTCGAAACCCTCGCGGCGCATCTGCTCGACGAGCACGGCGAGTGCCAGTTCACCTCGGCCCTGCACCTCCCAGGCATCGGGACGGCCGATGTCGACCACCCGGATCGAGACGTTGCCCACCAGCTCGGAGTCCAAGCGGGACTTGACCATTCGCGCGGTGAGCTTGTGGCCGGAGACCTTGCCGGCCAGCGGTGAGGAGTTGGTGCCGATGGTCACCGAGATGGCGGGTTCGTCGACGGTGATGCGCGGCAGCGCGTGCGCGTGGTCGGGGTCGGCCAGGGTGTCGCCGATCATGATCTCGGGCATGCCCGCGACGGCGACGATGTCCCCGGCGACGGCCTCCTCGCATGCGTTCCGCTCGACGCCGATGGTGGACAGCAGTTCGGTGATCTTGCCGTTGGCGATCACCGGCACGCCGTCGACCTCACGCATCCAGGCCACCTGCTGGCCCTTGCGGATCTTGCCGTTATAGATCCGGATCAGCGCGAGCCGGCCGAGGAACGCCGAAGCGTCGAGGTTGGTCACCAGGGCCTGCAGCGGGGCTTCGGGGTTGCCCTTCGGCGGCGGAATGTGCTCGAGCAGAACGTCGAAGAGCGGGTCGAGGTTGTCGCCCTGCGGGTTCTCGCCATTGGCGGGTTGCACCGTGCTGGCCACGCCGGCCCGGCCGGAGGCGAACAGTGTGGGCAGGTCCAGGGCGCGTTCGGCGGCCTGCTGGGCCTCGGGGTCGAGATCGGAGGCGACGTCGAGGAGCAGGTCGTGGCTCTCGTGGACCACTTCCTCGATGCGGGCGTCGGGCCGGTCGGTCTTGTTGACCACCAGGATCACCGGCAGGTGGGCGGTCAATGCTTTCCGCAACACGAAACGGGTCTGCGGCAGCGGTCCCTCGGAGGCGTCGACCAACAGCAATACGCCGTCGACCATGGACAGCCCACGTTCCACCTCGCCGCCGAAGTCGGCGTGGCCCGGGGTGTCGATGACGTTGATCACCGTCATTCCCCCGTCGGCATGCCGGCGGTGCACCGCGGTGTTCTTGGCCAGGATGGTGATGCCCTTTTCCTTCTCCAGGTCGCCGGAGTCCATCAGCCGCTCGACGGTGTCGTCGCCGCGGTGGCTGAGCGCACCGGACTGCCGCAGCATGGCGTCCACCAGGGTTGTCTTGCCGTGGTCGACGTGCGCGACGATGGCGACGTTGCGGAATTCAGGGGCGTTCACGCCGGAGATTGTCGCAGTGCGGGCACCGGTTCGCGAAAACGTCAGCCGCCGAGCAGGCCCCGCAACGCGGGCAGCCAGGCCCGGTCGGCGGGCACCCATCCCAGGTCAGCGAGGTCGCCGGCCCGAACCCATCGCAGCGCGCCGTGGTCGTGCGGGTGCAACGCGCCCCCGGTCCGGATCACCCGGTAGGCGCGCAGGATCAGCGACTCCGCCAGGACCACGTCGTCGCCGACCCGCTCACCCACCGTCACCTCGACGCCGAGCTCCTCGCGCAGTTCCCGGACCAGGGCCTCGGCCTCGCTCTCCCCGGCGGCCACCTTCCCGCCCGGAAGCTCCCACAGCCCGGCCAGCTCCGGCGGCCGGCGGCGCTGCGCCACCAGCAGCTCCGAGTCACAGATCAGGGCTCCGGCAACGACGATCTGCATGCCAGCAGACGGTATACCGTGGGTTATGGCCCGGTTAAGCGATCACGAGGTGGACGTCGCCGCCGCCTCCCTCAACGGATGGCACCGTCTCAACGGCGCGCTGCGCCTCTCGGTGACCTTCGACTCCTTCCTCGACGGGATCGACGCGGTGCGGCGGGTGGCGGAGCTCGCCGAACGTGCCGATCACCATCCCGACATCGACATCCGCTGGCGCACCGTCACTTTCGCGCTGGTGACCCATTCCGAAGGCGGCATCACGGACAAGGACGTGCAACTGGCGAGGGAGATCGACGCGCTGCTGTCCGCCCGGTAGCCGCGATCCACGCCAGCGTCGCCAGCGTCGCGGCGATGTAGACCAGACCGGCCCACGCCAGATACCAGGGCCGGCCGATCTGCCAGATGGTCGGCTGGGCGAAGCTGAGCAGCCAGGGCACCCCGACCACGGTGAGCGCCAGCCAACCCCAGCCCAGCGGCCGCGCCCCCCGGCGGTCCCGCCACGGGCCGTCGAACAGCCAGATCATCAACGGCACCAGCCAGATCCAGTGATGGGTCCACGAGATGGGCGAGGCCAGCAGGCCGAACAACTCGACCACCAGCAGCGAGCCGAGCCGGTCGCGCCGGCCGGCGGCGGCCGCCGCAAGGCCCCGCCACGCGGCCACCGCCAGCACGGCGGTCACGGCGATCCCGGCCAGCACGGCGGGCCCGTATCCGGCGTCGTGGCCGAGGATGCGCGACACCCCGCCGCGCCAGGACTGGTTGAACGAGGTCCCGATCGGGCCCACCCGGCCCGCGTCGCCGAGCAGGTCGGTGAAGTAGTAGCGGGCCTGCGGCCCGATCACCGCGATCGACAGCGCCACCGTGGCGGCGAAGACGACGAACGAGAACGCCGCCGCGCCCCAGCGCCGCATGCCAGCCAGGTAGACCCCGGCGATCGCCGGGGTGAGTTTGATCCCGGCCGCCAGTCCGACCAGCAGGCCCGACACCCACCAGCGGGTGCTGTAGGCCGCCCACAACACCCCCACGACGAGGATGACGTTGATCTGCCCGTAGTCGAAGGTGCTCCGCAGCGGCTCGGTCCAGATGGCGACCGCGGTCCACAGCATCGCCGCCGGGTGTCCCTCGCGCGCGGCCGCACCCAGCAGTCGCTGGCTGACCCGCACCACCCCGTAGAGCGCCGCGATGGTGCCCAGTTGCCAGCCCAGCGCCACCAACCCGAAGGGCAGTTTGGTCAGCGGGTAGAACACCAGTGCGGCGAACGGCGGGTAGGTGAACGGCAGTGGGAAGTCCGGGGTCTGGTCGGCGTAGACGTAGGAGTAGAGGGTCCCAGGCTTGTCGAGAGCGGCCGCGCCGCCCAGATACACGTGCAGGTCGACGAAGTTGGCGCCGTTGGGCACCAGATAGGTCCAGGCCAGCCGGGCCGCGACGCTGGCGATCAGCAGCACCGGCGCCAACCGGGCCAGCCGGCCGGTGACCTCGACCGTCGCGGTGTGCATCCCGCGACTCTAACGACGCGGCGGTCCGAAGCGCCGGTACGCGCCACGCGCGGGGAACCCGGGTCCGACCCGCCCGGTCACCGATGGCAATCGCTCCCGTAACGGTTGCATAAATGCCACACGTGTCACTTGAGTAACTCCCGTACCTGGCTACCTTCGGGTATCAGTACCTGCAATCAAGGGAGTGGTCCTCATGTCACGATTCGCAAAACTGTTCGCCGCCAACGCGATTGCAGCCGCCGGGCTCGGCGCGGCCGCCATCGCCCTGAGCGCGACCGCAGCCGCCGACCCCAGCGCGGCGGTCGACCCGATCATCCCGCCGGCGGTTCCCGGCATCCCGGCGCTGAGCATGATCCAGCAGTTCGCCACCAACCCGGCCAGCGTCGGCGCCGTGCTGCAGACCGCGGCCACCGCCCTCAACGGAGCCTCGGAGCTCGTCGGCGCCCCGGCGCCCAACACCCTGCCGGTCTCGCCGATCCAGGGCGCTCCCGGCGTCCTGCCCGCCCCGGCCGTGCCGCTGGCCCCGGCCGCACCGGTCGCCGCGCCCGCCCTTCCCGGCCAGACCCTGGTCCCGCTGCTCAACCAGCTGGGAGTCCCGGCCAACCTGGTCGGTCTCGCACCGGCCGGTCTGGGACTGCTGCCGGCCGCTCCGTTGGCACCGGTCAGCGCGCCGCTGGTCGCGCCGGCCGCACCGCTGGTCGCGCCGGCCGCACCGCTGGGGGCCGCGGCGCCGGTCAACGCGGTCCCGCTGCTCAACGCCCTGCCCTGACCGACGAACCACCCCGACCACCGAACGACCGACGAGGGAGTCCGCCGTGCCGAAGATCGCCAAGCTGGCCACCGGCCTGTTGAGCGTCGCCCTGACCGTGGCGGCCAGCCCGGTCGCCGCGGCGGACCCCACCGTTCCGCTGGATCCGGGCCAGCTGCCCGGGCTGGAGGCCATGAAGAGCCTCGGCCCGGTGGTCCAGCAGGCGGCGGCCAACCCGGCCTCGGCGCAGGAGCTGCTGCTGGCGGCGGCCTCCCAACTGGCCGGCAACGCGGCAACGCCGGAGGGGTCGCTGTCGCTGGCGCAGGCGGTCACCAGGTTCGTGCAGGAGGGCGGCGCGGCCGGGCCGTCGCTGAGCCCGCCCTCGGCGGCGGTCACCCAGCAGGCCGCCGGCCTCCCGCACGGCACCACCCCGCTGCTCACCCCCGGCCCGGGCAACGGCCCGATGCCGCTGGAGCAGCATGTGCCGGCACCCGGCGCGATGCCCGGCACCGACGCACACCTGCCCGCCGGGGTCGACCCGGCGCACGCGGCAGGACCGGTCGCCGACGCCATG
>JAPOHV010000237.1 GCA_029979305.1 Mycobacteriaceae bacterium
CCGCCCTCGCCGGCGGCCTTGAAGACGGCGAACTTGCTGACGAACCCACTGGTGAGCGGGATGCCGGCGAAGGCGAGCAGGAACAGCGAGAAGACCACGCCGGTGATCGGGTGGTTGCGGCCCAGGCCTGCCCAGCGCGACAGATCGGTCTGCTCCTCGCCGCGGGCGTCGCGGACGATGCTGACGACGGCGAAGGCTCCCAGCGTGCTCAACCCGTAGGCCGCCAGATAGAACAGGGTGCCGAACACGCCGTCCTGGTTGCCGGCGATGACGCCGGTGAGGATGAAACCGGTATGGGCCACAGCGGAATACGCCAGCATGCGCTTGACGTCCTTCTGGGTCACCGCGGCCACCGTGCCCAGCACCATGGTCAGGATCGCGACCACCCACAGCACCGGGCGCCAGTCGTTCGACAGCGCCGGGACGGTGACGTAGAGCACCCGCAGCAGGGCGCCGAACGCGGCGATCTTGGTGGCCGCCGCCATGAACGCGGTGATCGGGGTGGGCGCGCCCTGGTAGACGTCGGGCACCCAGGAGTGGAACGGCACCGCGCCGACTTTGAACAGCAGCGCCACCGCCACCAGGGCGGTGCCGATGCCGGCCAGAACGGTGCTCGACGAACCGGATTCGAGCGCGGCGGCGATCCCGTCGAGGCTCAGCGTGCCGGCGTAGCCGTAGAACAGCGCCGCGCCGAAGAGGAAGAACGCCGAGGAGAACGCCCCCAGCAGGAAGTACTTCAAAGCCGCCTCCTGCGAGAGCAGGCGCCGGTGGCGGGCCAGGCCGCACAGCAGGTACAGCGGCAGCGAGAAGACCTCCAGCGAGATGAACATGGTGAGCAGGTCGCCGGCGGCGGGAAAGATCATCATGCCGCCGACGGCGAACATGGTCAGCGGGAACACCTCGGTCTGCACGGCCGCGGCCTTGGTCGCGACCTGCTCGGCGACGCTGCCCGGCACTGCGGAGGCCTGCGGTGAGAAGGCGTGCAGACCCGCGGATCCGGGCAGCCCCGCGCGCCGCTCGGCGATCAGCAGCATGCCGAGCACCGCAACGGCCAGGATGGCGCCCTGCAAGAACAGCGCCGGGCGGTCGATGTCGAGCGCGCCCATCACCGCCGCCTGGCCGGCCTGCCCGTCGGCCCCGATGCCGCGGTAGACCGCAGCCACGGCGACCAGCGCAACCACCAGACCGCACACGCTCAGCACGACCTGGACCGGGTAGCGCAGCCGCCGGGGCAGGAACGCCTCAGCCAGGACCCCGGCGATGGCGATACCGAAGACGATCAGCATCGGCGACAGCACGCCGTACTCGACGCTTGGGGTGGTGATCATCGCGCGCCTCCCGCGGTCAGCGTCGGGGCCGGGTCGGTCTGTTCGATCCCCGACAGCGTGTCGAGCACCGCCGGGTTGATCACGTCGAGCGCGACTTTGGGGTAGACCCCCAGCACCAGCAGCAGCGCGATCAAGGGCGCGACCACCGCCAATTCGCGCGGGCGCAGATCTCCGACCTTCTCGTTGTCGGGAGTCAGCGGGCCGGTCATCATCCGCTGGTAGGTCCACAACACGTAGACCGCCGAGAGCACCAGCGCCAGCGAGGCGGCGACGGCAAAGGCCGGGTAGCGGGTGAATGTGCCGATGAGAACCAGGAACTCGCTGACGAACGGGGCCAGTCCGGGCAGCGACAGGTTGGCCAGCCCGGCGACCAGGAATGTGCCGGCCAGCACCGGCGCGACCTTCTGCACTCCGCCGAAGTCCGCGATGGCTCGGGTTCCGCGGCGACTGACGAGGAAGCCCGCGATGAGGAACAGCGCCGCGGTGGCGATCCCGTGGTTGACCATGTACAGCGTCGAGCCGGACTGGCCCTGGCTGGTCATCGCGAAGATGCCCAGGATGATGAAACCGAAGTGGCTGATCGAGGTGTAGGAGATCAGCCGCATGACGTCGGTCTGCCCGATCGCCACGACGGCGCCGTAGATGATGCCGATCACCGCGAGGGTGATGATCAGGGGCCGGAACGTGATCGAGGCGTCTCCGAACATGGGCAGGCAGTAGCGCAGCATGCCGAACGTGCCGACTTTGTCCATGATGGCCATCATCAGAACCGCGGCGGCCGGGGTCGCGCACACCGCGGCGTCGGGCAGCCAGCGATGCAGCGGCCATAGCGGGGCCTTGACGGCGAAAGCGAACATGAATCCGGCGAAGAGCAGAGCGCCCACCGCGGGGGAGAGTGTGAACGCCCCGGAGGCCGCCGCGTCGGCGATCGCGCGGAAGTCGAAGGTGCCGCCGTCGAACGCCGGTGAGTTGGCGGTGGCGACGTACAGCCCCACCACCGCTGCCAGCATCACCAGTCCGCCGAAGAGGTTGTAG
>JAPOHV010000004.1 GCA_029979305.1 Mycobacteriaceae bacterium
CAGCGGCACCTGCTGCCGCTACCCGGCGGACTGGACCCGGTGGTCGCGGCGCCGCTGACCGACGCCGGGCTGACGCCGTACCACGCGATCCGCCGATCCTGGCCCAAGCTCACCCCGGACGCCACCTGCGTGCTGATCGGTGTGGGTGGCCTCGGGCACATCGCGGTGCAGATCGCGCGGGCCACCACCGCGGCCCAGGTGATCGCCGTCGACGTCAAACCCGAGGCGCTGGAATTGGCCCGCAACGTCGGCGCCCACCACGCGGTACTGTCCAACGACTCGGCGGCCGCGGTGGTGCGCGAGCTGACCGGCGGACGCGGGGCCGACGTCGTGGTCGACTTCGTCGGCGCCACAGCGACTCTCGACCTGGCCCGGGCAGTGGCCCGCACCATGGCCGACGTCACCATCGTCGGCATCGGCGGTGGCGAGGTTCCGCTGGGCTTCTTCTCCCAGCCCTACGAGGTGAGCATCGCGACCACCTACTGGGGCAGCCGGCCGGAACTGGCCGAACTGCTGGCGCTGGCGGCCGGCGGTCAGATCACCGCGGAGAGTTCCGTCTACTCACTGGACCACGGGGCTCAGGCATATGCCGATCTGCATGCCGGCAAGGTCACCGGTCGGGCCGTGGTGGTTCCCTAGGGACGGCACGACCGCTGGGTCCACACCACATGAGCGGTGATTTCCCGTCGGTTGACCCCATTTGCCGGCTAAGTTACCCCGGCGAGTCCATGGTTGCGCCGGGGTCGATCAAACCGTTGACTGTCCCCATGTGGGATTTCGAGACCGACCCGGAGTACCAGGAGAAGCTCGACTGGGTCGAGACGTTCATGCGCGACGAACTCGAACCGCTGGACCACGCTCCGCTGGACCCGTACGACAATAAGAACCCCGAACTGATGCGGGTGCTGCGCCCGCTGCAACAGAAGGTCAAGAACCACGGTCTGTGGGCGGCGCACCTCAGCCCGGAGTTGGGCGGCCAGGGCTACGGCCAGGTCAAGCTGGCGCTGCTCAACGAGATCGTCGGCCGGTCCCGCTGGGCGCCAGCCGTTTTCGGATCTCAGGCCCCCGATTCGGGCAACGCCGAGATCATCGCGCTGTTCGGTACCGAGGAGCAGAAGGAGCGATACCTGCAGCCGCTGCTGGACGGTGAGATCTCGTCGTGCTACTCGATGACGGAGCCGCAGGGCGGCTCGGATCCGGGCCTGTTCACCACCCGCGCGGTGCGCGACGGCGACGACTGGGTGATCAACGGCGAGAAATGGTTCTCCTCCAACGCCCGCTTCGCGTCGTTCTACATCGTGATGGCGGTGACCAACCCCGAAGCCCGCACCCACCAGAAGATGTCGCTGTTCATCGTGCCCGCCGAGACGCCGGGCATCGAGATCGTCCGCAACGTCGGCGTCGGCGGCGAGTCCTCGGCACACGCCTCGCACGGCTATGTGCGCTACACCGACGTTCGGGTGCCCGGCGACCATGTGCTCGGCGGCGAGGGGCAGGCGTTCGCGATCGCCCAGACCCGGTTGGGCGGCGGCCGGGTGCACCACGCCATGCGGACGATCGCCCTGGCGCGCAAGGCTTTCGACATGATGTGCGAGCGGGCGGTGTCGCGGCAGACCCGGCTCGGTCCGCTGGGCGACTTCCAGATGACGCAGGAGAAGGTCGCTGACAGCTGGATCCAGATCGAGCAGTTCCGGCTGCTGGTGCTGCGCACCGCGTGGAAGATCGACCGGTATCACGACTACCAGAAGGTGCGCCGGGACATCGCGGCGGTGAAAGTGGCCATGCCGGGGGTGCTGCACGACGTGGTTATGCGGGCCATGCAGTTGCACGGCTCACTGGGGGTGTCCGACGAAATGCCGTTCGTCAAGATGCTGGTGGCCGCACAGTCGCTGGCGATCGCCGACGGTCCCACCGAGGTGCACAAGCTGACCGTGGCCCGGCGCACCCTCAAGGAGTACGAGCCCGTTGAGGGATTGTTCCCATCCGGACACCTGCCCACCCGCAAGGCCGCCGCGCAGGCACGGCTGGCCGAGTTACTCGAACACGAGGTCGCCGAGCACTGATCAGCCGTCGGCGGTCCGCGCCACCGCCTGCCCCTCGTGCACCATCGTCGCCACCCGTCGGCCGTCGCCGCCGAACAGTCCCGCGGTCATGACCCCCCGGCCGCGACCCGCCGCCGGCGATCGCGACTCGAGCAGGTTCCACTCGTCGGCGCGGATCGGCGCGTGGAACCAGGTCGATGAGTCAGTGGTGGCGGCGTGGTGGCTGCGGTCTGTCATCGAATGACCGTGCACCGCCAGCACCGGGTCGACGCCGTAGATGTCGGTCACGTACACCGCCAGGCAGGCGTGCAGCACCGGGTCGTCGGGCAGCGGGGCGGTGACCCGCCACCACAGCCGGCGTACGAACTCGCCGTCGATCCGGGTGTCCCGGACGCGAACGTCGACCTCGCCGGGCGGCAGTGCCGGTGCCGGGCCGATCGGTCCGGTGCGCGGCAGTAGCCCGGGATCCTCGGCCACTCTGCGCTCGGCGTGCTGCGGACCGCCGGCCGGGACGGCGAAGAGTGCGGTAGCGGTGACCAGCAGCCGATCCCCCTGGCGGCCGAGAACCCGGCGCGAGGACGAACTGCGTCCGTCGTGAGTGCGTTCCACCGTGTAGCGGGCCGCTTCACCGGCGTCCCCGCCGCGCAGAAACTGCACGTGCAGGGCCGTCGGCGTGCGGTCCGCCGGCACTGTGCGGCATGCGGCGGCCAACGCCTGGGCGGCCAGCCGCCCGCCGTAGGCGCGCTTGCCCGCCGGCCCGCCGGCCGCACCGGTGAAGGCGTCGGCGTCCTCAGCGGTCAGGTCGACGAGCCCGGCCAGGGTGCCCCCCGTCACGCGCCCAGCCATTCGGCCACGACCGCGTCGTTGTGCTCACCGAGAACCGGAGCGGCCGCCGCCGGGGTGTGCAGGCCATCGACCGCTATCGGCAGGCCGGGTGCCAGATAGGTTCCGATTCGCGGTTGGTCAAGCGGTGTGAACAACGGGTTGTGCTGCACGCGTGGGCTTTCCACTACCTCGGCGAAGCTCTGGTAGCGGTCCCACAGCACTGAGCTCGCCGACAGAGCGGCGGTGACCTGCTCGGCGGTGTGCGACCCGAACCAGTCGGCGAACAGCCCGTCGAGCGCATCGCGGTGCCGGTAGCGCTGCCCCTCGTCGGTGAAGTCGGCGCCGAGGGTGTCGGCAAGCGCTGCAACGGCTTCGGTGGTTGCGGTCAGTTCGGTCAGATCGCGGAAATGCCTGGCGGTCAGCGCCACCACCATGAACGACTGCCCGTCGGCACTGGTGAAGTCCCGGCCGTACTGGCCGAAGATCGCGTTGCCCAGCCGCGGGCGCTGCTCGCCGGTGACCATCACCTCGGTCAGGAACCCCAGGTTGGCCGCGGTGGCCAGCGCGACGTCATCCAGCGGCAGCCGGATGCTGCTGCCCTGACCGGTTGCGTCGCGGCGGCGCAGCGCTGCCAGCACGGCCAGCGCGGCGTAAAGCCCGCAGCTGACATCCCAGGCCGGCATCACGTGGTTGACCGGTCGGTCGTGGCCGGCCGGGCCGGTGACCATCGGGAACCCGGTGGCGGCGTTGACGGTGTAGTCGACTCCGGTCGACCCGTCGCCGCGGCCCACCACCTCCAGGTGGACGAGGTCGGGGCGCTGAGCGCTCAAAGCCTCCCAAGAAAGCCATTGCCGCCCTGCGGCATTGGTGATGAAAACCCCGGCAGCCTCGATCAGCCGCGACACCAGCCGCCGGCCCTCCGGGCTGTGCAGGTCGACCTCCATCGACCGTTTGCCTTTGTTCAGGCCGGCCCAGTAGATGCTCGCGCCCGACTCGGCGAGTGGCCAGCGGTGGTAGTCGGCGGCTCCGCCGGGCGGGTCGATCCGGACCACGTCCGCTCCCAGTTGCGCCAGCGTCATACCCGCCAGCGGCACCGCGACGAAGCTGGAGATCTCGACGATCCGCACGCCCGACAGCGGGCGCTCCGGGGTGGGGGTCACCCGTTGAGTATGGCGGTGCCCGCGGGCCTGGCGATCACTGGTTGACCGCGAACGGAACCCCGAGGCAGACCAGGAACAGCAGCAGCAGGAACCAGCCGGCGGCCTGCCAGATCGGCCAGACGCCTTCGGCCTTCCAGACCTGATAGGTGCGGATGAAGGCCCCGATACCGCCGCCGAACAGAATGCCCGGAACCAGAATCCCGGCGATCAGTGACCGCCAGACGACGGTGCAGGCGAAGGCCACGCCGGCCAGCGCGATCACCGAGACGACGTAGGTGACCGCCGCCCGCACCATCGCCGGATCGTGCCAACGCTTCTCGACGTCGTTGATCGACCCCTGGTCGGGGTGATCGGGTCCGCGTTCGGTGGTCATGATGGCCTCTCCTTCCAGGCTAGACGTACGGTGACGCATGCGCATCGTGCTGATGTCGGATACCCACCTACCGCAGCGCGCCCGCGACCTACCGGCGCGGTTGTGGGCCGAGGTGGCCGATGCGGACGTGGTGATCCACGCCGGGGACTGGGTGCACGTCGACCTGCTCGACGAACTCGGGGATCGTTCGGCCCGACTTGTCGGCTGCTGGGGCAACAACGACGGCCCGGCGTTGCGGGCCCGGCTGCCGGAGCGCGCCGACGTGACGCTGGCCGGGGTGAGATTCAGCATCGTCCACGAGACCGGCGCCGCCAGCGGCCGCGAGGCGCGGATGGCCGCTGGCTATCCCGACACCGACGTGCTGGTGTTCGGCCACAGCCACATCCCATGGGACAGCACCGCCGGATCCGGTCTGCGGCTGCTCAATCCGGGCTCCCCGACCGACCGGCGCCGTCAGCCGTTCCACACCTTCATGACCGCGGTGGCCGAGGACGGCGCGCTGCGGGACGTCACGCTGCACCGGGTGTGACGGGGCCCGGTCAGCCGGCGCGCAGCCGGCGGGCCAGCCCGGTCGCCCGGACTGCGCGGCGGCCGACCGCGGCGCGCAGCTGGTCGGCGGTGCCGATGACCCTGACCTTGTCCCGTGCCCGGGTGACGGCGGTGTAGAGCAGTTCGCGGGTGAGCAACCGGGAGTCCTCCGTCGGCAGCAGTACGGTGACCTCGGTGGCCTGGCTGCCCTGACTCTTGTGGATCGTCATCGCGTGCATGGTCTCGATGTCGGACAGCCGGCCAGTGGCGAGTTCCACCGGCCCGCCGGCGCCCGCCATCACCGCGCGCAGCCCGCCGTCGCGCACGACCGCCACCCCGGTGTCCCCGTTGTAGAGACCCAGTCCGTAGTCATTGGCGGTGACCAGCACCGGGCGGCCGGGATACCAGGCCGCCCACAGCGGCATGTCGGTCTGCTCGGCCAGCCACCGTTCGATCTGGCGATTCCAGTACGCCACCCCGTAGGGACCGCGGCGGTGGGCGCACAGCATCCGATGCTGATCCAGCGTCCGCAGCGCCTGGTCGGCATCCCCGAGCACGGCGGCCTCCCGCAGCTGCAGAGCCTGCGGCACAACGACTTTCCGCAGCACACCCGCGACGTCACCACCGCCTCGCACCCATTCGATGTGATCCCCGCCCGCGGCAAGCACCTCGACGGCGGTGTCGGCGTCGCCGTCGCGGATGGCACTCGCCAGCGCACCGATGGAAGCCCCGAACCGATGCGAGGTCGCCAGCCGCGCGACCGGGGAGTCCGGGACCGTCTCGAGGCCCTCCACCATGTCGGCGAGCACCGCGCCGGCGTCCACCGAGGCGAGCTGGTCGGGGTCGCCCACCAGCACCAGCCGGGACTCCGGCCTGACCGCCTCCAACAGCCGCGCCATCATCGTCAGCGACACCATCGAGGTCTCGTCGATGACGATGACGTCGTGGGGAAGCCGGTTGTCGCGGTTGTGCCGGAACCGCGACCTGGTGTCGGGGCGGCTGCCCAGCAGCCGGTGCAGAGTGGTGGCGCTCAATTGCGGGAGCCGGGCCCGGTCGGCGGGATCGAGCCGGGCGACCTCGGCCTGAACCGCCTCGAGCAGGCGGGCCGCCGCCTTGCCGGTCGGTGCGGCGAGGGCGATCCGCGGTGACGGCCGGCCGTCGAGTTGGGCCTGCTCGGCCAGCAGTGCCAGCAGCCGCGCGACCGTCGTCGTCTTGCCGGTGCCCGGACCACCGGTGAGCACCGTCAGCGCACGCGACAGCGCGACCTCGGCCGCGGCGCGCTGTTCGGCGAAGCTGTCCGGGAAGAGCCTCCGGACGTCGGGTGCCGACCCCGAGCGGCGCGCGGCCGTCAGCGCCACGACGTCGTCGGCCACCCGGCACTCCTCGATCCAGTAACGGTCCAGATAGAGCAGGCCACCGTCGAGGTGCAGCACCGGCGGATCGGCGGCCAGCACGCTGCGCGAGACGGCGGCCAGCCACTCCCCTGGGTCGGGCCAGGACAGTTCGGGCTGCCCGATCTGACCGGCGACGGCGCCGAGATCCAGGCAGACCGACCCGCCGCGCACGGCCCTGACCACGAACGCGACGGCGAGCGCGACCAGCTCGTCGGACTCCTTGGCCAGCCCGCAGAGCCGTTGCGCGACAAGCACATCAGACGCCTCCAGGACACCGGCGTCGTTGAATGCCCGCAGCGGCCCGGTGGCCGAGACGCTGCGGCGCCAGTCGGCGTCGTCGGTGGTCATGGTGGTCATGCGGCCGCCTCGTGACCGTCGAGCAGGTCGGACAGTTCGGTCACCAGCGCGGCCGGCGGCTGCCAGCCGAACACGCCGGCCGGGTGCCCGGCTGTCAGCGGGGTGGCCGGACCGCACATTCCGCGGACGAACAGGTACAGCACCCCGCCGAGATGCCGCGACGGGTGGTAGCCCGGCAGCCGCCAGCGCAGGAAACGATGCAGCACAACGCTGTACAGCAGGGCCTGCAGCGGGTAGTCGGAGTGCAGCATGGCCTCTGCCATCCGGGCGGGCTAGTAGTCGGCTGCGGTCAGCGGCCGGTCGGCTTCGCCGAGCCAGTTCGTCTTGTAGTCGGCGACCAGATAGCGGTGGCCGTCGCCGGCGGGGACGCGCAGCACCACGTCGAGGGAGCCGCTGAGGTACCCGCGCAGCGACTGGCGACCCAGTGAGGCGTCGGTGAGCCGGTCGACGTAGCTCGCCAGCGGGTCGCCGGGCGGCAGATGCCGGGCAAGCAGCCGGCCGACGTCGGCCAGCCGGACCTCGGGGGCGGCGCTACGCAGGTCCCCGCCGGCGAGCGGAAACTCGAACTCCAGCTCGCACAACCGATCCGCCAGGGCGATCCGTCGCAGCGTGAGGTCGCCCGCCAGCGGTCCCAGCGGGGTGTCGTGCATCGGGATCAGCGCCGCGGCCAGGTCGGCGGCGGGAACGTCGACCGGCCACCACACCGAGTGCTTGACGATCCGGGCCGTCAGTTCGGCGAGCAGGTCCGGGGCCAGCGGGTCGGCGTCCTCCAGCACCGCGTGCACCAGGGTGCCGAACTTGGCGCCGGTGGGCAGCTCGGCCATCGGCGAGGGGAGGTCGGCCCCCACTTCGGCGGCGGTGCTCAGCGGGATGTCGGCGACCTCGTCGTCGAGTCCGACGACCTCCGGTTCGCTGCTGACCCCGACGCTCTGCTGGGCCGCGCGCACCAGCCCCGAGTACGAGGTGCGCCGCCAGCTGGTGTCGATGGCCCGATGGAAGTGCCGCGCGGCGAGGCCGCTGGGCTCCGGACCCGGCGGGATGGCGGCGACAGCCGCGATGTGCGCCTCCTCGACCACCGGGCCGCCGGCCTCCTGCCACTCGCGGAAACGCTCGCGGGCCTCGACGTCGGTGACGGTCTTGGTCGCGCACTGGTCGGGGATGGCGGTCTCGCCCGGCCGGCGGTCACGCAGCAGCCTGGACAGCCCGCCGTTGGGTTCGTCGCGCGACGGCGCCCACCACGTCACCACCTGGGCCTGCGCCCGCGTCATGGCCACATACATCAACCGGCTGTCGTCGCCGGCGGCCTCGCGGCGACCGAGCACCGAGGCGTCGAGGTAGCCGGCACTGCCCTTGCCGCCGATGTGCAGGCAGCGGGTACCGCCGTCGTGGAACAGGATCTCGTCGCGCTGCTGGACGTTGCGGTTGAACGCGAAGGGCAGGTAGACGATCGGGTACTGCAGGCCCTTGCTGCCGTGGACCGTCATCACCTGAACGGCCGCTGCGTCCCGGTCGAGGCGTTTGTTGTGCTCGACCTCGCTGCCGCGCTCCCCGCGGCGGTCCCGCAGCCAGTCCCGCAGGGCGGGCAGCGTCAAATGCTCGCGGTGGGAGGCCTCCTGCAGTAGCTGGGTGACATGGGTGATGTCGGTCATGTACCGCTCGCCGTCGCGGTGGGACAGCGTGCGGTCTGCCATCCCACTGAGGCGTGCGGCCTCGAACACCGCGGCCACCCCGCAGGATCGGGCGTGGTCGGCCCATTCCCTGATGGTCTCGGCGACGCTGTCGGTGAGCGAGTCGCCCTGGGAGGCAAGGTCTTCGGCGGTGCATCCGAAGAAGGCCGTGGTGGCCGCGGCCCGGACGATGCCGGATCGGTGCGGCTGGTCGAATGCCTCCAGCATCGCCAGCCAGTCGTCGCAGGCCTCCGAGGTGAACACGTCGGAGTCCCCGGTGTAGACGACCGGGATGCCGGCGTCGGTCAGTGCCGAGAAGCAGGCCCTGGCGTCCTTGCGCTTCTCGACGATCACCGCGATGTCGCCGGCCCGGATCCGCTCGCCGTCGAAGGTCGCCGGACTGGCGAGCAGCGCGGCGATATCAGCCGCCAGATCCCGGCCGATGTAGGACCGCAGGTCGTCGATGCCGATCATCTTGTCGCCGCTCTTGCCGAACGTCTCCCGCGATACCACCCGCAGCCGGAACGGGTCACAGGACGGGGCCCCGGCCAGCCGGCTGCCCTTGTGGTGGGCGTCGACGTCGCGCACCTCGATGCGGGGGTCGCCCAGGCGGGTGCCGCGCAATACGGCCTGCAGGCGCTCGACCAGGGCGGCGTCGCTGCGCCAGTTGGTTCCCATGGTCTGCTTGTCGCCGGCCGAACCGGCGGCGTCGAGGTAGGTGTGGATGTCCCCGCCGCGGAAGGCGTAGATCGCCTGCTTGGGGTCACCGATGAGAACCAGGGTCGACGCCCCGGCGAAGGCCTGGTTGATCACCCGCCACTGCACCGGGTCGGTGTCCTGGAACTCGTCGACCATGACGATCGGCCAGCGCCGGCTCATCCGGCCCCGGGCCGGGGCGTCGTCGGCCGCCAGGGCGTCGGCGAGGCGGGTCAGCAGGTCGTCGTAACCGAGGATGCCCTGTCGGCGCTTGCGGATCTCGATCTCCGCCCGCACGGCCCCGGCGAACTCCAGGCACACCGCGGCATAGCCGTCGGCATCGGCGAGTACCGGCCGCAACTCGGTGGACGGGTTGCTGACCACCTCGCGGGCGATCTTGAGCGCCTTCTTGTAGGCCAGCAGCGGCTCGTCCTTGTCGCTGCCGAACCGGGCCAGGTACAGGTCGTCGACGATCTCGACCACCAACTCGTCGAGGCTCTCCACCAGCTGCACGCCGGAGTCGCTGTCCCCGGCCACCCCCAGCGAGTCCAGCACCAGCCGGCAGAACTGGTGGATGGTGGCGATGGTGGCGGAGTCGAACCCCGCCAGCGCGTCACCGAGCCGCTCCCGCCGCGCCGCCAGTTCCTCCGGCGTGCCGGCCAGCAGGTGGCGCACCAGCTCGTTCTCACCGGCGGTGTCGGGCTTACCGAAGGCCGCCAGCGCCTCGGAGATCTGCCGCCGCACGCGGTCCCGCAGTTCCTGGGTGGCGGCCCGGCTGAAGGTGATCAGCAGCATCTGATCAAGGCCCGCAACACCTTCGGCGATGTAGCGGGTGACAAGACCGGCCAGCGCGAAGGTCTTGCCGGTGCCGGCGCTGGCCTCCAGCACGGTGGTGGAACCCGGTTCGGGAAGCGGTCCGAGCAGGTTGAAGGTCGTCATCGGCCCCCCTGCAGGGCGCGCAGCACGGGCAGCCACAGCCGTGCCGCGTAGGCGCCCAGCCGGGTGTTCTCACCGGGATGCTCCTCACCCGGGCGGACCGGCTCCATCAGAACCGACAACGGCGCGCCGGACCGCCACGCCCGGGCATGCGGAGGGTGTTTGTCCTCGCCGTCGAAGTTGTCGTTGGAGCGCCAGGGGAATCCGGCCGCGTATTCCGGGTTGCCGCCGTCGATCCGCGCCTGGGCCCAGGCATAGGACGTCTTGAGTGGCAGCGGGATCGGCTCCCGGCGGCCGGCGTCGTAGATCTTCACCAGGTCGCCCAACATCTCGATCGCGGGGACGGCGGGCAGACCGATGGTCTCGCGGCGGGTGCCCTCGCCCTTGGGCCGGCGGCCGATGCACACCGCCGACCAATCCCGGCCGGGATCGTGGGCGGCCAACGCCAGCAACGGGATCCACGCGGCGAGCAGATGCTTGCCGCCAAGCTTGGAGTAGGTCACCTCGACCAGGCGGTCGCCGAAGACCGGCGACACGGTGCCGGTGAGGCGCCGCCCCGAGCCGAGGTCGATGTCGACATCGACGGCGTGCGCCGGGGCGGATCGCAGGCCGGCGGCCTCCGCCGCCAGTCGGGCGGCCTGATCCCGGATCTTGCGGGCGGTGCGCCAGCCGATCTGGCCGGGGGGCAGTGTGCCGCGGCACCACTCCACGTTGAGCGCCCGCTCCGGGCTCATCCCGCCGACCATGTCGGCGAGCATGCGGTCGCCGACGGTCCATTCCTCCAATGCGTTGATGTCGACCGGGATCGCGTCCTCGACCCCCTCGACATCGCTGGGCAGGGTGTAGTCGAGGGCCCGGAAGAAACCCTTCACCGGGTCCCTGAAGAAGGCCGCCAGATCCGCCAGCGAGATGTCGGCGGGCGGGGGCGGCGGCAACGGGGCGGCGGCGAATCGCGGCCGTTCGTCACGCCGGTGCTGCGCGGCGCGGGCGGCGCGCAGCACCGTCGCATCGAAGGTGAAGGGCGTATCCGGGGCGGCCTTGATCACCGCCCCGGGTTCGACGTTTCGAATGTCGAAGGGCTGCAGTGGATGCCGGGTCAGGATGTCACCGCGGACGGTGCTCTCGGTGGTCGCGTCGAGAGCGTCGAGCAACTCCGCGAGCGGCACCGCCGGCGGCCGGCTGTCGCCGGTGTACTCGTTGGCGCCGGTATAGGTGATCACCAGGGTCTCGGTGGCGGCGCACACCGCGTCGAGCAGCAACTGACGGTCCTCCGAGCGGACGTCGCGTTCGCCGGTGCGCGGTTCGCGGGCCAGCGCGTCGTCGCCGTCGGCGGCCCCGGTGCGCGGGAACACGGTGTCGTCGAGCCCGACCAGGCACACCACCCGGTGCGGCACCGACCGCATCGGCACCATGGTGCACACCGTCAGGGTGCCGGTGCGGAAATTGGCCCGGGTGGGACGCCCCGCGAGGTGGCGGTTGAGCAGCTGCTGGATGTCGGGCAGCCGCAGCGGGATGCCCCCGCGGGAGCCGGCCCGGGACAGCACGTCGTTGAACTCCCGTTCCAGTTGGCTGAGCTGCCAACCGTCCTCGTCGTCGACCCGGGTCAGGAGTTTGACCCCGTCGACGACGGAGCACAGCCAGTCACGCAGCGGGCGGACGCCGGTGAGCGACTCCACCACCCGCTGCAGGCGGTCGACGAACTCGCCGAGCCGGCCGGCCAGGTCCACCCTGTTGCTGCCGACGTCGTCGAGCGGGAGAGTGGCGTCGATCCAGGCCTGCGAATCGTCCGACAGCGCCACCCCGGCCAAGATCCGGTCCAGCCCGAAACGCCAGGTGTGATGAACGAAGCTGAGCCCGTACGGCTTTCGGTGTTCCCTGTCGAAGCCCCACCGGATGTTGGACTCCCGCACCCAGTCGGTGATGTCGTCCAGGTCGTCGTCGGTGAGGCCGAAGCGGGCTCGTACCGGCTCGGCCTGTACCAGGTTCAGGACCTGACTGGCGGTGACCCGGCTGCCCGCCAGGGTGAGCAACTGGGAGGCAACCGCGAGCAGCGGGTTGGTCTGCACCAGCGACCGGTCGGCGAGCCGCACCCGGAGCCGGTGGGCGGGGTGTGCGTCCGGAACCACCTCGCCGAGACCGAAGTCCGCCGCGATCAGTGGGGCGTAGGTCTCGATGTCGGGGCACATCACCAGGATGTCGCGGGGCTCCAGGGTCTCGTCGTCGGCCAGCAGGCCCAGCAGAACCTCGCGCAGCACGTCGACCTGCCGGGCCGGGCCGTGGCAGCTGTGCACCTGTACTGAGCGGTCGCCGGCGCGCAGCGAACGGCCCTGCGGCCGAACGGCATCGGCGGCGATGTCGGCCTGCAGCCAGCCCAGCAGGGTGTCGGGGTGGGTGCCGGACGGTAGATGCTCGTCGGTGGCCGTGTCGTCGGGCAGGCTCCGCTGCAGATCACGCAGATCACGGCCCAGGGTGGCCAGCAGCGGGTGGGCGACGCGGCGGTGGCTGGTGTCGTCGCGTCGCGCGATGACGCCGTGCAGACCGGTCAGCGAATCCCACAGCCGGGCACTGGGGTGCGGCAGCCACAGATGCACCTCGTGGTGGGCGGCGAGCGCGTCGAGCAGTTCGATGTCGGTGACGGCCAGCCTGGTGTAGCCGAACAGCGAGACTCGCTCCGGCAGATCGCAGCCCGATTCCTCAAGCTGGACAACGGTTTTGGCGTGCCGGATGTGCGGAGGGTCGATGGCCATCAGCTCGACCAGGCGCCGCCAGAGTTCGGGCTGCCAGGCCAGGTCCTCGGCGAGTCCGTCGTCCTGGCGGGCCAGCCAGCCGGCCGGCAGGCCCGGGCGCTGCCGGGCGTAGGAGGCGAACAACCCGGCCAACCGGCGGGCCACCGCGTAGCGGCGGGCCTGGCGCAACTCGCGCTCCTCGCCGTCGGTGAAGTGCCCGAGGTGGGTGGCCAGGGTGCGGCACCACGGATCGTCCAGGTGCGTGTCGATGACCTCCAGCAGCGGCCAGGTCATGGCATCGGGCGACCAGGGGTCGTCGTCGCGGGTGCCGGCGATCTCAGCGATCAGCGACGCCGGCGAGCGGAACGCCACCCCGGCACACACTCCATCGGCATGCGAACCACGGCCCAGCACGTGGGACAGCCGCTGGGACAGCCACCGCTCCACCCCGCGGGCGGGGACGACGACGAGATCCTCGGCGAACGGATCGGGCGGCGGCGTGGCCAGCAGCTTCCCCAACCCGTCCGCGAGGATGTCGGTGCGTTCCGCGCGGTGTACATGCAAGGCCATCGGGCACCACCGTAGACCGGCCCTCCGACAGCTCCGGGTCATTAGACTCGGGTCCTCATCACCCGGGAGGCACCGATGCCGGCCGAACGTTTCGATTTCCGCAACGCCCAGGGTCACCAGCTGACCGGCTTGCTGGAGTCGCCCGGCCGCGAGCCGGCCGGCTACGCGCTGTTCGCACACTGCTTCACCTGCAGCAAGGACAGCCGCGCGGCCAAACGTATCGCCGACGCGCTGGCCGCCCGCGGCATCGCGGTGCTGCGCTTCGACTTCACCGGCCTGGGCGCCAGCGAGGGCGACTTCGCCAATACCGACTTCTCCTCGAACGTCGCCGACCTGGTCGCCGCTGCCGATCAGCTGCGCCGGGTCCGCCGGGCGCCGGCGCTGTTGATCGGACACAGCCTGGGCGGGGCCGCGGTGCTGGCGGCGGCCGGGCGCATTCCCGAAGCCTCGGCGGTAGCGACCATCGCCGCCCCGTCGGACCCCGGCCACGTCACCAACCTCTTCGGCGACCGGCTGGCCGAGATCCGCGCCTGCGGCGAGGGTGAGGTGACCCTCGGCGGGCGACCGTTCCGCATCCGCCGCGAATTCCTCGACGACGTGGCGGAGCAGACCCTGCTGGCCGACATCGCCGGGCTGGGCAAGGCGCTGCTGGTGCTGCACTCGCCCACCGACCAGGTGGTGTCGATCGACAGCGCGAGTGCGATCTTCACCGCCGCCCGGCATCCCAAGAGCTTCGTCTCCCTCGACGACGCCGACCACCTGCTGGCCCGGCGGCGCGACGCGGTCTACGCCGCCGAGGTGATCGCGGCGTGGGCCGCCCGCTACCTGCCGTCCGCCGAGCCCGAACCGGACACCGACGCCGGGCCGCGGACGGTTCGGGTCGCCGAGACCGGGGTGGGTACGTTCCAGCAGACGGTCACGGTGGGCCCGCACCGGCTGCTGGCCGACGAGCCGGTCGAGGCCGGCGGCCTGGACACCGGGCCGTCACCGTACGACCTGCTACTGGCCGCGCTGGGCGCGTGCACGTCGATGACGCTGCGGCTCTATGCCGACCGCAAGGGCATTGCGCTGCAACGTGTCTCGGTTGAGCTGTCGCACAGCAAGATTCACGCCGCCGATTGCGCGACCTGCGAGACCGCGACCGGAAAGGTGGACCGGATAGACCGGGTGATCACCCTCGACGGCGACGTCGACGAGGCGGTGCTGGACCGGATGCTGGAGATCGCCGACCGCTGCCCGGTGCACCGCACCCTGACCTCCGAGATCGAGATCAGGACGTCCAGATCCCGGTGATCGGCGTGGCTGCGGCCGCCTGGCCAGTCTTGGCCGGGCCGAAGATCACCCCAACATCCGGGCGATGGCCCGCAGTGGGATGTGCAACCAGCCCGGCCGGTGCCGCGCCTCGTAGCCGGCCTCGTACACCGCCTTGTCCAGTTCGTAGCCGGTGAGCACCTCGGCATGGCGCGCCGGGTCGATACCGGAGACCGCTGTATACCCCGCGCGGAACGCCGCCTGCATGCTCGAGCACCAATGCGGCGAACCCTGCGCATAGTCGAACGACCGCAGCATCCCCGCGACGTCGCGCAGCGGCGAATCCGGTTGGCGCCGAGCGTCGTAGGGCTGTCCGGGCTCGCCCTCGAAGTCGATCAGCAGCCAGCGCCGCGGTGTTCTCAGCACCTGCCCGAGATGCAGGTCGCCGTGGACGCGCTGGACGGTGATCGGCTCGGCGGCCAGCCGCGAGTAGCGCTCCTCGATGGCGGGCGCGAACCGGCCCAGATCCGGCGCGGCTTTGACTGCAGCCGCCAGCCGCCGGCGCATCCGGTCCACCGGCACCACCGCTGTCCTGGTGCCCAGCAGCCGGGCCAGGTCGGCGTGCACCGCCGCCACCGCCGAGCCGAGCCGGAAGGCGTCGCCGGCAAAGTCGGTGCGCTCGTCGCGGGCCGCCGCGGTGGCCAGGTCCCAGCCGGCCGCGGCGTCCGCGGCGAAAGCGGCCACCATGCCCAGCGGCCACGGCCGGCCGTCGTCGTCAACCATCTCGAAGGACCCGAGCAGCCGCGCGACGTGCGGATTGCCGGCGCGGCCCAGCACCCGGTTGAGCTCGATGTCGGGGTTGACCCCTGCTGAGATGCGACGGAACAGTTTGAGCACCGCCTGCCGGCCGAACACCACCGACGTGTTGCTCTGCTCGGCGGAGAGCACCCGCACATCGGCGCCGGACGGCAGCCTCGCCCCCGGTTCGCGTGCGAACCGGACCGGTCCGCAGACGGCGTCGGCCCCGATCAGGGCCAGCAGCACCCGGGCCGAGCGCTCATCCAGATCCGACGGCGTCAGCACCTGGTAGCGCTCGGCAGGACCGTCGCCGTAGCCGGCGTCCAGCAGTGCGATACCCACCGCGTCACGCAACGGCAGCGTGTCATGGACGCGCAGCGAGGTGAGCACCCTGTCGCGCCCGGCATACCAGCGCTGCCGCGGAAGCCAGTCGGCCCACGCGATCATGGGGTGTCTCCCGCCGTCAGCGAACCCGCAGCACGACCTTGCCCCTGGCGGTTCGGTTCTCCAGGGAGGCCACCGCGGCGGCAGCCTGCTCGAGCGGGTAGACCTCCGGTTGCGGCGCGGCCAGCCGCCCCGACTCCAGCAGCTCCGACAGCCCCTGCCACTGCTGCGCCAGCGCGTCGGGATGGCGCAGCGCCCAGGCACCCCAGCCGACCCCGACGACGTCGATGTTGTTGAGCAGCAACCGGTTCACCTTGACGGTCGGGATCTCGCCGCCGGTGAAGCCGACCACCAGCAGCCGGCCTGCCGGGGCCAGTGAGCGCAGCGAGTCGGTGAACCTGTCACCGCCGACCGGGTCCATCACGATATCGACGCCACGGCCTGCGGTGAGTTCGGCGACCGCGTCCTTGAAACCCTCCGCCAGGACGACGTCGGTGGCGCCGGCGGCACGGGCGACGTCGGCCTTCGCCTCGGTACTGACCACCGCGATCACCCGGGAGGCTCCCAGCGCCGGGGCCAACCGCAGGGTGGAGGTGCCGATGCCACCGGCTGCCCCGTGCACCAGCACGGTCTCCCCCGCCGCCAGCCGGCCCCGGGTGGTCAGCGCGAAGTACACCGTCAGGTCGTTGAACAGCAGGCCGGCGCCGGCTTCGAAGCTGACGTTGTCCGGCAGCGGGAACACGCGGTCGGCGCCCAGCACCGCGGTCTCGGCCATCGCACCGCCGATCATCGTCAGGCCGACCACCCGGTCGCCCGGCTTCACCGCGGCCCCCGCCGGCGCCGAGCGGACCACGCCCGCCAGTTCGGCGCCCAGGGTGAACGGCAGTTCGGGACGGTACTGGTAGAGGCCGCGGGTCAACAGCGCGTCGGGGAAGGCCACCCCGGCGGCGTGTACCTCGACCACCACGCCGTCGCCGTCGGGTTCGTCGATCTCGGTGAGCTGCACCGACTCGGGGCCACCCAGCGCGGTGACCCTGACGGCGCGCATCAGGGCTGCTCGATGGCCAGCAGCTTGACCTGCAACTCCCCCCGCGGGGTTCGGTAGGTGATGGTCTCGCCGGCCTTGCGCCCGAACAGTGCCAGTCCCAGCGGGCTGTCGGCGGTCAAGGTGGTGTCCTCCTCGCCGGCCGGGGTCTCCTCGATGAAGTTCACCACCCGCATCTCGATGTCCTTCTTATCGTCGGGGAACCGCAGTTTCACCCGGGTGCCGTTGGGCAGCTGGCCCGGCACCTGTGGATTACCCCCGGCCAGCAGCCAGGTCACCCGGCTGATCTGCTCCTCGACGCCGGCGAGGTCGTCGGCGCGCTGCAGTGCGTCGGCGGCGTCGCCGCGGTCCCCCACCGTCTCGGCGTCACCCTGCAGATCGGCGCGCAACTGGTCCCGGCGCCGGCGCAGGTCGGCCAGTTCGGCCTCCAGCCGTTCCCGCTCCTGCTCGGCGAAGTCCTTGGTTGATGAGTCCTGAGCCATGCACGACAAGGTACCGCCGACGTCAAGCCGGCCGGCCACCGGAGCGGCTGTGGTGGCGCAACGGTGAATCCCAGGTGAACGGAGGGTGTCGTCGCCGATAATGACCGCCATGCAGGTCCTCGCGGCGATCATCGTCGTCGTCACACTGGCCGTGATCGTCAGCGGCCGGGCGCCGGCCGTGCTGTGCCTGATCTGCGCGCTGGTCGTGGCCGGGTTCGCCGGCATCGCCAAGCCCTCCGAGTTGTTCGCCGGGCTGAGCAACGGCGGCGTCATCACCATCGCGGCCATGCTGGTGATCGCCAAGGGCGTCTTCTACACCGGGGTGGTCTCGCGGGTCACCTACCGGCTGCTGGCCGGGGCGGACTCGGTCCGCCAGACGCTGGCCCGGCTGATACCCCCGGTCGGGGTGCTGTCCGGGCTGATCAACACCACACCGATCATGGCGATGCTGATCCCGGCCACCAAGGAACTCGAGCAGCAGTCCGGCATCCCGGCCCGCGGGGTGCTGCTGCCGATCGCCCACGCCACCACGCTGGCCGGCTCGGCCACTCTGATCGGCACCAGTTCGAACCTGCTGATCGCCGGGATCGCCAAACCGCTCGGGGTGAACCTGGCGATGTTCTCCTTCGTGCCGGTGGCCGTGCCGGTGGCACTGGCCGGGTGGGCCGTGCTGCTGCTGACCGCGCCGCTGCTGGTGCGAGAGAAACCCGAAGCCACATCGCTGGAACTGGCCTGGCGAGCCGAGATCCCGCTGTCGGACGTGGCCAACAGCATCGGCCGCAGCCCCGGCGAGCTGGGCATCGCCAAGACACCGGAATTCGAACTGATCAAGGTCAAGCGCCCGGGCGAGAAGGTGCCCACCGACACCCGTCTGGAAGCCGGCGACGTCCTGATCTACCGCGCCACCGAGGACGGGGTGCGGATGCTGTGGGGCAGCCCGCGGTTCGGCCTGGCCCGCCAGGACCTGTTCCTGGTGTCGGTATCCGCCGACGAACCCACCGCGCTGCAGGAACTCGAGGAGGACGAGGACATCATGGTGGTGGCCGCCCAGACCACCAAGGCGCTGAGCAAGGCCGAGGCCAAGCCCGGCGAGATGTGCCTGGTGTCCGCCCCGTCGGCCGAGGTGCTCGCCGACCACCCGCTGGTGGGACTGTGGCAGAAGGTGGCCGGCAAGGCGCCGCAGACCGGTAAGACGACCATCGCCATGCTGATCCTGCTGGCCGTCATCGTGGCGGGATCGTTCGGACTGGCGCCGGTGGAGCTCATCGCGACGGCCGGGGCGACCCTGATGGTGCTCACCCGGGTGCTGACTCCGCGTTCGGCGGCCCGCGCCCTGAACTGGAACATCCTGGCGATCATCGCCGGCTCGATCGGCCTGGGCACGATCGTGGTGAAAAGCGGTCTGGGCGAGACCATTTCGAACGAGATCGTCAAACTCTCCGGAGGGCAGGCCGTCCTGGTGGCGCTGGTCTTCGCCGTGGTGACGACGCTGGTGACCAACGTGGTGACCAACGCGGCGGCGGCCGCCATCCTGACCCCGGTGGCGGTGACGGTGGCCAACGACGCCGGGCTGAATGCGGCGGTCCTGCTCACCCTGATCGGCACCTGCATCTCGCTGACGTTCCTCAACCCGATCGCTCACCAGACCAACCTGATGGTGATGGGACCGGGCGGCTATTCGACGAAGACCTTCGTGAGGTTCGGCATCCCGGTGACGATCGTGGCGCTGGCCGTCGCGGTCTTCATGGGACAGCTGCTGCTCAAGTAGCGGTATGGTCGACCCCGTGGCCTCCCGCGACCACGGCGACCCGGGCGACGCCCCGACCATGCCGCCGCCGCTGACCGAGATCGCCGATGCGGCAAGGCCGTCGGCGGCCGAGGAGGCGCGCACCATCGCCGCGTCCACCAACACCGCCACGCTGGCCAGCCTGACCGCCACCGGTGATCCGTGGGCATCGTTCGTCACCTACGGTCTGCTCGAGACGGGGCCCCACGGCGGAGCACCGGTGCTGTGCGTGTCGCATCTGGCCGAGCACGGCCGTAACCTCGCCCGCGATCCGAGGGCAAGCCTGTCGGTGGTCGCCCCGGGCGCCGAGGCCGACCCGCTGGCGAGCCCGCGGATCACCCTGGCCGGGGTGGTGGAGCGGCCGGCCGGCGCCGCACTCGAGGCCGCCCGTGCCGCGCACGTCGCTGCCGTCCCGGCGGCCAAGTACTACATCGACTACACCGACTTCTCGGTGTGGGTTCTCAAGGTGCAACGCGTCCGCTGGGTGGGCGGTTACGGCCGGATGGACTCGGCGAGCGCCGCCGACTACGCCGCGGCCACGCCCGACCCCCTCGTGACGGTGGCCGCCGGCGCGATCGAGCACCTCAACGCCGACCACGCCGCCGGACTGGCGGAGATGGCCCGCGCGCTGGGCGGCTATCCGGACACCGAATCCGCGGTCTGTACCGGCGTGGACAGATACGGCCTCGACCTGAAGGTGACCACGCCCCGTGGGCAGGCCTACACAAGGGTCGGCTTCGGCCGCGCGCTCAGTTCGGCTGACGAGTTGCGTTCGGCGGCAGCAGATCTGGTCCACCGAGCACGCGCCGCAGGAACGCCACCTGGTCGATCTTGACCTGCGGGTCGGTGTAGATCGAGAAGTGGTCATAGGGGTAGCGGATCAGTTCGCCGTGCGGTGCCAGGCGGGCAGCCCTGACCGTCGACTCCGCAGGGGTCGTCGTGTCAGCGTCGCAGACGCAGAAAAGCACCGGCATCGCCAGCCGCGCTGCCAGCCGCACCGGCCGGAACAACGGCATGGCTAACATCACCCGGGCGGCGATCTCGTTGCGCCACAACGACTCCGGAGGCACGATCGCGCTGAACCCTGACTGCGCGTCCGGCGCGGTCATGGCGGCGAAGGTTCCGGGCGGCCCTACCGCCGGGATCGTCGTCGGCGGCCGCCCCCGCAGCGCACCAGCCTGATCGCGCACCGCGGCGACAACCGCGCGGATCAGATTCGCGGGCGGCATCCGCCGGATCACCGGCACGCTGTCGGTGTACGGCGCCTGGGAGATCACCGCGGCGATCCGCGGATCGGCGGCCGCCACGGCGATCACGTGACCCCCGCTGAACGACGACCCCCACAGCACGATCCGGTCGGGGTCGACACCCTCGGCCCGGCGGGCCCAGTCGATGACGGCGCGGTAGTCGTCCTGCTGACGGCCGATGTCGAGCAGCTGGCGGGGCCGGCCGGTTGAGGCCCCGAAATGCCGGTAATCGAACAGCAGCACCGCGTATCCGGCGTCGCGGAAAGCCTCGGCGTAGCCCGGTAGCGCATCGTCGCGAGTTCCCGAGAAACCGTGCGCCATCACCACGCACGGCACCGGCACACCGGTGTCGGGCCGGTACAGATAGGCGGCGAGTTGCTCACCGTGGGAGGGAATGCGCACCTCGACGCGCTCGCCGGCCATAGTTGCCAACCTAGTACCCTCGGGATCATGACTACTGCGACTCACGAGCGGCAAACCGTGGCCGAACTGGCCGGTGAACGGGATTGGCAGCGCCGGGAGGGCAGTGACGGACGCAGCGACAGTTACTACCGCGGCACCGTCCGTATCCGCGCGGTGTGGGCGGGCGACGACGCGCTGAGCGGCGCCACGCTGTTCCACGACGAGATGTACGAGTCCTACACCCGCGAACCGGCGACGCTGCGCGCCTGGTTCAAACGCTAAAGCCCCAAAACACCGGCGAGTTGCCGCAGCGACGGCCGCGGATCCCAGTCGTGGGTGCCGTCGCCGAGAACCTGCACCACCACGTGGTCGGCGCCGGCGTCGAGGTGGGCGGTGACCCGGGCCGCGGCCTGGTCGACGGTTCCCATTCCGACGACGCCGTGCGCCAACCGCTCCGAACCGCCGCGCACGAAGTCCGCCTCGTCGAAGCCCTGTCGCAGCCAGGAGTTGCGGTAGTTCGGCAGCCCGGTGTAGATCTCCAGGTGCACATGCGCCCGGCGCATCTGCTCGGCGTCGTCGCCGCCGACGACCACCGCCTGTTCGGAGACGATCCATCGGTCCGGGCCCAGGATCTGGCGGGTGGTCGCGGTGTGGGCCGGTGTGACCAGGTAGGGATGCGCACCGTCGGCATGGCTGCCGGACAGCTCGATCATCTTGGGGCCCAGCGCCGCCAGTAGCCGGGTGGGCCGGCCGGCACCCGGTTCGACGACGGCCGGAAGGGCTGCCATCCGGTCCAGATAGGCCCTCATGGTGGCCAGCGGTTTGACGTAGGTGCCGCCGAGCATGTTCTGCACCAGCGGTCCGTGGCTCACCCCCAGCCCCAGCACGAAGCGGCCGGGGTACAGCGCGGTCAGCGTGCGCCCGCCACCCTCCATGGCGGCGGCGACGCGGGCGTGGATGTTGGCGATACCGGTTCCCACGACCAGCCTGTCGGTGGCCGCAAGAAAGGCCGCCGACTCCACCATGCAGTCCTTGAGGCCGACCTCGGGGATGAACAGCGAGCCGTACCCCATCGCCTCGATGTCGCGGGCCACCTCCTGCGCGGCGGCCATCGGCCAGGTGTCGCTGGCCCACCACACGCCGATACGGGACGGAAAGTCGATGCGGGCCTTGGCAGAAGCGGTCATCCGACGATTCAATCACCCGCGCCTTTGGCAGACTGTCGCCATGACCAGCAATCCCGCCAACTTCGACCTGTCGTCCGTCTTCCGGACCGTCGCACAGACAATCCCGGACAAACAGGTCCTGATCTGGCGGGACCGCCGGTTCAGCTACGCGCAGATGGACGCCCGCATCGACGGGGTCGCGCACTATCTGGCCGCCAGCGGGCTGGGTTGCCATGTCGAACGCGACCGGGTGCCCAATCACCAGTCCGGCCAGGACCACATGGGCCTGTACCTGCGCAACGGCAACGAGTACCTCGAAGCGATGGTGGCCGGCTACCGCGCCCGCGTCGCGCCGTTCAACGTCAACTTCCGCTACGTCGAGGAGGAACTGCTCTACCTGCTGGCCGATGCCAAGGCCCGCGCCCTGGTCTACGCCGCCGAGTTCGCCCCGAACGTGCAATCAATCCGCGGCCGACTGCCCGAACTGAAGGTGCTCATCCAGGTCGCCGACGACTCCGGCAACGAACTGCTGCCCGACGCCGTGGACTACGAGTCCATCGTCGGCACACCGGTGCCGGCGACCGGTATGCCGGAGCCCAGCGGTGACGACCTCTACATCCTCTACACCGGCGGCACGACCGGTATGCCCAAGGGCGTGCTGTGGCGTCAGCATGACATCTTCATGTCCGCGATGGGCGGCCGGCCGTTCATGGCCGGCGGCCAGCCGCTGCACTCCTACGAGGATCTGGCCGCGCAGGTTCGCGCGCAGGGCGGTTTCCGTTCGATGCTGCTGATACCGCCGCTGATGCACGGCGCCGCCCAGTGGGGTGTGTTCAACACCATCAGCACGGGCGGCTGGATCGCGCTGCCCGACGACGTCAAGCACCTCGATGCCGATGCGGTGCTGCGGCTGGTGGAACGCGAACGGGTGCTGGGCATCCCGGTTGTCGGCGACGCGATGGCGCGCCCGCTGGTCGACGCCATCGAGACGGGCGACTACGACCTGTCCAGCCTGATGGCGATCACCAACGGCGGTGCACCGCTGTCGCCGACGGTGCGCGACAGGCTGTTGGCCGCGCTGCCGAGCCTGATGATCATGGACGCGGTCGGGGCCTCGGAGTCCGGCGCGCAGATGACGACCATCGCGACCAAGGGTGCCGAGACCGCGGCAGCGACCTTCACACCGCTGGACGACACCACCGTGGTGTCGGCCGACCTCAGCCGGGTGCTGCAACCGGGCGACGAGCAGGGCTGGCTGGCCCGCCGGGTCTACGTCCCGCTGGGATACCTCGGCGACGCGGAGAAGACGGCGCGAACCTTCCCCACCATCGACGGGGTGCGATGGTCGATCCCCGGCGACCGGGCGCGGCTGCTACCCGATGGGCGCATCGAACTGCTCGGCCGCGACTCGGTGACGATCAACTCCGGCGGGGAGAAGATCTTCGCCGAGGAGGTGGAGCGCGCAGTAGCCAGCCACCCGGCCGTCTATGACGTGACCGTCGCCGGGCGGCCGTCGGATCGCTGGGGCAACGAGGTGGTCGCAATCGTGCAGTTCGCCGAGGGCAAGTCGGCGACCGACGAGGAACTGGCCGAGGCGTGCAAGCCCCACATAGCCCAATACAAGATCCCCAAGGCTTTCATCCGGGTCGACAAGGTGGTGCGCTCCCCCGCCGGGAAGGCCGACTACCGCTGGGCCAAGTCGGTGGCGGCTGGTTAGACCTCTCATCGAGAGTGCGTTCAGATCGAGATTTCCTCCGAAAACACCGAACAACCCGATCTCGGCGCACTTTCGGCGTTAAGCCACACTGCCGACGCATGAGTCGACCCTTCGGGCTATGTATGGTTACATACTTAGATGGCAGGGCATCGGGCACGCATGGTCACCTCGGCAGCACTGCTGATCAGGGAGCGCGGCGCACGCCCGACGGCGATCGGCGACGTCCTGGCGCACAGCGGCGCTCCACGCGGATCGGCGTATCACTACTTCCCCGGCGGGCGCACCCAACTGCTCTGTGAGGCGGTCGATTACGCGGCCGACTTTGTGGCTGAGGCCATCGGCGGCGCCCGCACCGGCGTGCAGATGCTCGACACCGCGGTGCGGTTCTACCGGCAGGGCCTGCTGGACAGCGACTACCGGGCAGGCTGCCCGGTGCTGGCCGTCGCGGTGGAGGCCGGCGACCCCGACGCCGGGCGCGAGCCGGTCGAGCGTGCCGCGGCCGCGTTCGACCGCTGGCGGGATCTGATCGCGCACCGCCTGATCGCCGACGGCGTCCCGCGCAAGCAGTCCGACGAATTGGCCGCGCTGGTGATCGCCGCTCTGGAGGGCGCCCTGGTGCTCTGCCGTGCAGGCCGTGACGTCGCGCCGTTGGATGCGGTGCACCGGCAACTGCGGGTCCTGCTGAAGACCGCTACCGAGAGGAAGCCCTGAGATGTCAGACTGGAAACACACCGCCTGCATCCTGTGCGAGTGCAACTGCGGCATCGTGGTGCAGACCGAGGGGCGGCGCATCACCAAGATCCGTGGCGACAAGGATCATCCGGCATCCCAGGGCTACACCTGCAACAAGGCGCTGCGCCTGGACTACTACCAGAGCATGCCGGGTCGCCTCACCTCGCCGTTGCGCCGCCGTTCCGACGGTAGCTTCGAGGAAATCGACTGGGACACCGCCATTTCCGAGATCGCCGAAGGATTCCGGCGGATCGCCGACGCCTACGGCGGGGACAAGATCTTCTACTACGGCGGCGGTGGCCAGGGCAACCATCTCGGCGGCGCCTACAGCGGCGCGTTCCTCAAGACGCTGGGATCGCGCTACCGGTCCAACGCCCTGGCTCAGGAGAAGACCGGTGAGGCATGGGTGGATGCCCACCTCTACGGCGGGCACACCCGAGGTGAGTTCGAGCATGCCGAGGTCTCGGTGTTCGTCGGCAAGAACCCGTGGATGTCGCAGAGTTTTCCGCGCGCCCGCGTCGTGCTCAACGAAATCGCCAAGGACCCAGCCCGGTCGATGATCGTCATCGACCCCGTCCTCACCGACACCGCCAAACTCGCCGACTTCCACCTGCGCGTGAAACCGGGCTCCGACGCCTGGTGCCTGGCCGCCCTGGCCGGGGTGCTCGAGCAGGAGAACCTCTGCGACGAAGCCTTTCTCGCCGAGCACGTCAACGGAGCCGACGAGGTGCGCGAGGTGCTGCGCGCAGTGCCGATCGCCGACTACGCGGATCGCTGCGGCGTCGATGAGGACCTGCTGCGGGCGGCCGCGCGGCGCATCGCCGCGGCGCACAGCGTGGCGGTGTTCGAGGATCTCGGAGTCCAGCAGGCCCCCAACAGCACACTGTGCTCCTACCTCAACAAGCTGTTGTGGATCCTCACCGGCAACTTCGCCAAACGCGGCGCACAGCACCTTCATTCAAGTCTCGGGCCGTTGTTCAACCACAACCCCGGGATCGGCCGCACACCGGTGACCGGCGCGCCGATCATCGGCGGGCTGATCCCCTCCAACTCGGTTCCCCAGGAGATCGACACCGACCACCCCGACCGGTTCCGGGCGATGATCGTCGAGAGCAGCAACCCCGCGCACTCGATCGCCGACTCGGCGGCCTGCCGGGCCGCCTTCTCGTCGCTGGACCTGCTGCTCGTCATCGACGTCGCCATGACCGAAACCGCGAGACTGGCCGATTACGTCCTGCCGGCGGCCAACCAGTTCGAGAAGCCGGAGGCGACTTTCTTCAATCTGGAATTTCCGCACAACACATTTCAGCTGCGCCGGCCACTGTTCGCTCCGCTGGAAGGCACGCTGCCCGAGCCCGAGATCTGGGCGCGGCTGATGCGCGCACTCGGGGTGGTGAGCGAAGATGACCTGCGGCCGTTGCACGAGGCGGCCGGACAGGGCCTAGACGCATACTTGGGTGCTTTCTTCACCGCACTGGCCGCCAATCCCGCATTGAACAAGGCGCTGCCCTTCGTGCTCTACGAAACGCTGGGACCGGTGCTGCCCGAGGGGATGGCCGGGGCCGCCGCCCTGTGGGGACTGGCGCAGAAAGCCGGGATGACCTACCCGGAGGCAGTGCGCCGGGCCGGGCACGCCGACGGTAACGCGCTGTTCGAGGCGATCCTTGCCGGCCCCTCCGCGGTGACGTTCACCGTGCACGAATACGGCGACGACTGGGCGCTGATCAGCCACGCCGACCACAAGATCGCGCTGCCGATGCCCGAGCTGCTCGCCGACCTCCGCGCTCTGCGCGACGCCCAGCCAGGTCTGACCACTCCCGAATTCCCGATCGTGCTGTCCGCCGGCGAACGCCGGGCGTTCACGGCCAACGACATCTTCCGCGACCCCGCGTGGCGCACCCGCGACGCAGACGGAGCGCTGCGGGTCAGCGTCGAAGACGCTGAGGCGATCGGACTGGTCGACGGGGGGCGCGCCCGGATCACCACCGCGGCGGGCAGCGCCGAGGCCGTCGTGGAGGTTAGCGAGGAGATGCGAGCCGGCCACGCGTCGCTGCCCAACGGCTTCGGCCTGGACGGCTCGCCCGGCGTCGCCCCGAACTCGTTGACCTCGAGCCAGTGGCGGGACGCCTACGCGGGAACCCCGTGGCACAAGCACGTCCCGGCGCGAATCGAGGCGCTCACTCCGGCCTAGGATCCGCCGCCGAATAACATCGGCACCGTGCAATCGCCGTGGGGTGACGAGGTGGCCAACGGAAGCTACGCCGGCCATCCCGGTCTGCTCTACCGGCAGCGTCCCCGCACCTTCGCCGAGCTGCTTTTCGGAGTCGACCGCTGGGCTGAGCGCACTTTCCTGGTCCAGGGTGATCGACGCATCACCTTCGGCGAATTCTTCACTGCGGTTTCGATGGCACGAGAACGGTTGGAGCCGTTCGGAATTCAGCCCGGCGACCGGGTGGTGCTGCTGGCCTACAACAGTCCCGACTGGGTGCTTGCGCTGTGGGCGATCTGGTCGCTGGGCGCGGTGCCGGTACTCGGCAACCGGTGGTGGAGCGAGCGCGAGGCCGAGCATTCGATCAGCCTTGTCGCGCCGAGGGCGATCGTCACCGACGTCCCCGATACCGCCGGGTTGGACATCGCCGTGCTGCGGGAATGCTTCACCGATGCCTCCTCCGGGGTGCCCGTCGTGGCGGGGCCGGCCGACGAGGAGAGTCCCGCGGTGGTCCTGTTCACCTCCGGCAGCACCGGTATGCCCAAGGCCGTCGAGCTGCCGTTCCGGTCGGTGGTGGCCAACCAGCAGAACGTACTCGCGCGGGCCAGACAACTACCGCACCTGATCCCCGCCGAAGGACCCCAGCCCGTCAACCTGATCTCGACGCCGCTGTTCCACATCGGCGCCTTCGCCACGCTGATCACCCAGACCATCACCGGCGGGCGAATCGTCTTCAACGCCGGGCGCTTCGACCCGGGGCAGGTCCTGGGGCTGATCGAATCCGAACGCATCGAACGGTGGGGCGCAGTGCCCACCATGGCGGCCCGCCTGCTCGAACACCCCGGCTTCGACGACCACGACCTGTCCAGCCTGCGTTCGTTCCCGTTGGGCGGGGCGCCGGTTCCGCCGGTTCTGCTTGAGCGGCTGGCCCGACGGCTGCCCCAGCTGCAGAGCCGCGGCATGGTCAACACCTGGGGCATGACCGAAGGGGGCGGGTTCTTCACCCTGGCCGCCAGCGCCGATCTGGAGCGATACCCCAAGACGGTCGGCCGGCCGCTGCCGACCGTGGAGTTGCGAATCGGCGACCCCGACTCCGGCGGCAAGGGCGAGATCCTGGTCCGCAGCCCCACCGTGATGCTGGGTTACCTCGGTGTCGACGACGGCACCCTGGGCGCCGACGGCTGGCTGCGCAGCGGGGATCTCGGGCACATCAACGCCGACGGCTACCTGTTCATCGACGGCCGCAGCAAGGACATGGTGATCCGCGGCGGGGAGAACATCGCCTGCCCGCACGTGGAGGCGGCGCTGATGCGCCACCCGGACGTGGTGGAGGCCGCAGTGATCGGACTGCCGCACCCGGATCTGGGTGAGGAACTCGCCGCCGTCGTGGTACATCGGCCCGGCGGGCGGGCGCCCACCGAGGAGGAACTAGCTGAGCACATGGCCAACGAGGTGGCCTACTTCGCGATCCCCACCCGGTGGAAGATCCGCGACGAGCCGCTGCCCACCATCGGCACCGAGAAGCTGAATAAGAAGAGTCTGGCCGCGGAATTCGACTGAGCCCCAAAAGAATTACGCCGGCGGGCGTAGGGGCACCCACCGGCGTAATCCGATTTACTGCGTTGACTACTTGAAGACGTCCGCCCCCGGGTAGCAGCGCTTCAGTCCGTCACTCTGGAACCAGCACTGGGAGTTGTTGGGGTCAGGTTCAGCCCACGGTCCGGGCGCGTTCACCAAGCAGACGCCGCCATGCGGGCTATAGCCCTGGGCGCAGCCGTCGGCAGCGTTTGCCGAGGGGGCGGCGGCGAAGCCCAGAGCCAGCGCGCCGGCCGCGACGATGGTGGTGAGAAGTCCTGCCCGCTTTGTCGCTTTCGTGGTCATCGTTGGAAACTTCTTCCTGTCGCCGGATCCCTCCTGATGGGGAACCCGTTACAGATCGAGCCTGCGCCGGGGCACCACCACCCGACGTCCACCGATCGGACGTTGCTTCGGCGGATACCGTTGTCCCCCGATCGGATGACGCCGCCGCTGTTACAGCGGCCGGTGCGTCTCGTACATCCGAACCGCGACGACGACGGCCGAGGCGGCGGTGATCGCCGCGGCCACCCACACCGCCGCACGCAAGCCCCACAGATCGGCGGCCACCCCCCCGACCACCGCGCCCACGGCGTACCCGCTGTCACGCCAGAGCCGATAGACACCCACCGACCTCGCCCGCCACAGTGGATGTGCGACGTCACCGATCACCGCCAGCAGGGTCGGGTACACCATCGCCGTACCGGCTCCCAGTAGCGCGCCGGCAAGCAGCCAGCCGCCGAAACTCCCGCCGGCCGCGACCAGTCCGAGCGCAACGGCCTGGGTGAGCATGCCGGCGGTGATCAGGTGTTTGCGCCCCCAACGGTCCGACAGCGCACCGGTGAGAATCTGCGCGGCGCCCCACACCGCGGGATAGACCGCGACCAGCAGCCCGATCCGATCGACGGCCAGGCCGGCCCCGGCGAACAACAGCGGGAACAGCCCCCAGGAAAGGCCGAAGTTCATGTTGTTCACCAGGCCCGCCTGGCTGGCAGAGGACAGCGCTGGTTCGCTGAAGCTGGTGCGCCGGAGGATTTCCCGGTTAGACAGCCGTGCTTCGGAGGTATCCGCGGGGGGCCGGCCGGCGGCCTCCAATCGGGCGTAGTCGCGGGTCTCGCGGACGGTCGTCACCGACAATCCCAGCCCGATGAGGGCGTAACTCAGCCCGAGCAGAAACGGCGCCGGTCGCAGGCCGTGATGGGCGGCCAGGTATCCGGCCAGCCACGCCGTCAGCGCCACCGCACCGTAGCCGGCCGCCTCGTTGAGACCCATCGCCAGACCGCGCCGGCGAGGGCCCACCAGGTCGATCTTCATCACGACCGTTGTCGACCAGGTCAGTCCCTGGCTGACACCGAGCAGCACGTTGGCCGCCACCACCCAACCCCAGGACGGCGCCCAGATCAACAGCAGCGGCACCGGGATCGCGACCAGCCAACCGGCCACCAGAACCGGCTTGCGGCCGAACCGATCCGACCAGGTGCCGGCGAGATAGTTGGTGAGCGCCTTAGTGATCCCGAACGCGAACACATACGTCAGCAGGACGGTGTATCCGCGCAGGTGGAACGTCGACTCCGCCAGCAACGGCAGCACCGTCTGCTCCTGGCCGACCATCCCGCCGACGAGCGCGTTGACGGCAACCAGCAGGCTGAACTGAAAGAGGTTGGCGCGCAGTCCCAGTCGCAACTCGGCAGCCATCCGTCAGCGGCGAGCGAAGGCGGGTGCGCGCTCGGGGCGGACACCGACGCCGATCACCCGGGCCGGGACGGCAGCCAGCCATGGGAGCCGGCGCAGCAGCTCGACGAAAGCCGCGGGCGGCTCCGGGTCGGCCCCGGCCAGCACCGGCTGGACTATCCGGCGGTGCATTGCCCGCTGCAGACCCTGAGTGATCGCCGCCGGCGGGAGGCGGCGGCGGCGCACCGCGGCGAGGTGTTCTTCGGTGAGAATGCGTCGGCGCAGCGGTTCGGCCAGCAGCGTCGCGGCGCCGACGGCGTCCTGGACGGCGAGGTTGATGCCGACCCCTCCCATCGGCGACATCGCATGCGCGGCATCGCCGATGCACAACAGTCCGTCGGAATGCCAGCGCTTGAGCCGGTTGAGTTTCACGTCGAGAAGTTTCACGTCGTCCCAGGACGTCAGCTTCGAGGTGTCGGCCTCGGGCGCCATGGCGGCCACCTCGTCGAGCAACATCTGCAGCCCGCGCGCCCGCAACCGTGCGTCGCCGCCCTTGGGAATCAGATAGGCGATCTGGAAGTAGCCCTCACGGGGAATCATGATCAGGACCTTGCCCGGCGCGGTGCGCGGGATCAGCGAGTACTCGGCCTCGGCGTCGCGCGGCAGCCGGAACCACCAGACGTCGAACGGCACCGGCCACTCCCGCACCCGGAGACCGGAGTCCCGGCGCACCGTTGAAGTGCGGCCGTCGCAGGCGACGGTCAGATCCGCGGTCAGCTCTCCGGCGCCGGCGGGAGATGTGTAGCGAACCCCGGTGATGCGGTCCCGGTCGCGGAGCAACCCGGTGACCTCGTGCTGCATCCGCAGGGTGAAGGTCGGTTCGGCAGCGGCGGCCTCGGCGAGCAGGTTGAGCAGGTCCCACTGCGGCACCATCGCGATGTAGGGGTGCGGCTGGTGCAGTCGGTGGAAGTCGACCAGTGTGACGTCCCGCCCGCCCGCCTCGATTCCCAGCCGGTCGATCCTGCTGTGCGGCAAGGCTTCGAAACGATCCCACAGCCCGAGGTCGTCGAGCAGCTGCAGCGTGCTGGGATGCACTGTGTCGCCGCGGAAGTCGCGAAGGAAGTCGGCGTGTTTCTCCAGCAGGGTGACTGCGACCCCGGCGCGGGCGAGCAGCAGGCCCAGCACCATCCCGGCGGGACCGCCGCCAACGATCGCGCATGTCGTCTTGTCCGCCATGGTCGTCACACCTCAATCCGCGAGCCGATGATGACCGTCCGGTCGAGAGGCAGACCGAAATAGTCGGCATCCGAAGTCAACCGTGCGATCGCGATGAACAGCCGCTTGCGCCACATTGCCATGGTGTGGGCCGGTCCGGCGCTGACGTCGACCTTGGACAGAAAGTACGACGCGCCGTCGACGTCGACCGGGCATTCGGTGGTCTGGCTGGGATCGACCAGTCGCAGCGCAGCCGGGACGTCGGGCTGCTCCATGTAGCCGAAGCGGGCCTCGACGGCGATGATGCCGTCGTCTGGGTAACCGAGGTCGTCGACGGTCACCCGTTCGGAATCCGGCACCCGGGGAACCGGTGAGGTGTCCACCGACACGACGACCACGTGCTCCGGCAGCGCACCGATACGGTCGGCGTTGGCGCGCATCGACAGCGGCGTTGCCGCCCCGGCGCGGTTGAGGAACACGGCCGTACCCGGCAGGCGGGTCAGCGCCAGGGTGCCCTCGGCCAGACCGCGGACGAAGTCCCGCAGCGGCCCGGTAGCCCGCTCCCGGGCCTGCACCGCCAACTGGTGGCCGGTCTGCCAGGTGGTCATGACGGTGAACACCAGCAGTCCGATCAGCAGCGGCAGCCACGCCCCGTGCAGCAGCTTGGTCAGGTTGGCGGAGAAGAAGAACAGATCGACGGCGAGCAGCGCTCCCCCGCCGAATACGATGACAACCAACGGGATCCGCCAGCGGACGTGCGCGACATAGAGGAAGAGCAGGGTCGTGATGGTGATGGTTCCGGTGACCGCCATCCCGTAGGCGTATCCCAGGGCGGCCGAACTGCGGAAGGCGAAGACCAGGACGATCACCGCGACCGCCAGCATGCCGTTGATCCACGGCACGTAGATCTGACCGATCGCGGACTCCGAGGTGTAGGTGATCCGCATCTTGGGCAGGTAGCCGATCTGGGCCGCCTGGGACGCCAGCGAGTACGCCCCGGTGATCACCGCCTGGGAGGCGATCACGGTGGCCACCGTCGACAGCACGATCAGCGGGATCTGCGCCCAGGACGGTGCCAGCAGGAAAAACGGTGCGTCTGCCACGCTGTCGTCGTCGAGCAGCAGCGCACCCTGCCCGGCGTAGTTGAGCACCAGTGCCGGCAACACCAGACCGAACCAGGCCGACGTGATCGGCGCCCGGCCGAAGTGGCCCATGTCGGCGTAGAGGGCTTCGGCACCGGTGACGGCCAGCACCACGGCGGCCAGCGCGAAGAAGGCGATCTCGAAGTGGCCGGTTATGAACTCCCATGCGTAGACCGGGGAAAGCGCTCCCAAGATCTGCGGGTGGACCATGATGCCGCGTGCCCCGCAGAGGCCGATCGCGACGAACCAGAGCACCATCACGGGGCCGAAAAACCTGCCGACCCTGGCTGTACCGTGCCGCTGAATCGCGAACAGCGCCAACAGGATTACCACCGTGATCGGGATGACGAAATCGGCGAGCTTGGGGTCGACGATCTTCAGGCCCTCGACGGCGGACAGCACGGAGATCGCCGGGGTGATCATGCTGTCGCCGAAGAACAGCGCCGCACCGAGGATCCCGACCGTCGACAAGGCCGCGACAAGGCGTGGGTGGCCGCTCCGTCCCAGCCGGCGTACCAGCGTGATCAGCGCCATCACCCCGCCCTCGCCGTCGTTGTCGGCGCGCATCACGAGGGTGACGTAAGTCAGGCTGACGACGATCATCACCGACCAGAAAACCAGCGACACCGCGCCGTAGATGTTGGGCCGGCTGATCGGTACCGGGTGGGGATCGCCGGGATTGAATACGGTCTGCAGGGTGTAGATGGGGCTGGTGCCGATGTCGCCGAAAACCACCCCGAGCGCACCGATCACTAGTCCGGCGTGCAACGGCCGCTCTGCGGGGTTGCTCGACACCGCCGGATACTAACTCCGCCGGACATCTGGCGCATTTCCGGTGCGGTCGGCGGTCGGGACTCTTAGATTTCCCCTATCAGCGTCGATGGGAGTACGAGGTGCGCGCTGTCCTACCGGGTGCGGTCGCCGCCGCGCTCATCCCGGCGGCGGTTGCGCTGGCTCCGGTGGCCCATGCCGGCCTGATGGCCGGCCACTACAACGCCATCATCGAGGGCCGCTATGACTTCCACACCTGGATCTTCACCTTCACCTCGTGCAACCCGCCCGACAGCGTTGCGGTGTGCGCCAACGTCTCGGCCAACCCGATGCCGATCGCGAAGGCGTTCCAGTGGTACGCCCAGGCCCACCAGGCCGGGGGCACCTACACCATGACTGTCGACGTTCCCGACGGATTGCGCTGCGGCGACGTCTATTACGGACCGGTGATCCCGACCCGCGACGTCTACACCTGGGACGCGGTGACGCTGCGGGGGACCCTTCAGTCGTCGTTCGAGACCGGCTGCGACAACGCGCCGGGCGGAACCTTCAGCTACCCGTTCAGCCTGGTGCGGCTGTAGCTCAGCCGAGCAGCGGGGCCAGCGTGGCGGTCCGCGCGGCGATCAGAATCCCGAACAGGATCAGCAGACCAATGCAGACTCCGGCCGCAACCGTCGTGCGGTGTGCGCGCGGCGCGTACACCAACGCCGCGGCCACCAGGCTGCCGGTGATCAGGCCGCCGAGGTGGCCCTGCCAGCTGATGCCCGGCACGGAGAACGTCAGCACCAGGTTGATCGCGATCAGGCCGACCACCCACCGCACGTCGAGGTTGAGTCGCTTCGAGGCGACGAAGGTCGCGCCGAACAACCCGAACACCGCGCCGGAGGCTCCGACGGTCGGGGCGTTGACCGCCGAGAAGAGGTAGACCAGAACCGATCCGCCGAGCGCGCTCAGCCCGTACAGCACCGCAAAGCGAACCCGGCCGAGGTGGCGTTCCAACGGCGGGCCCAACACGTACAGGGCGTACATGTTGAACAGCAGATGCAACAGCCCGTAATGGGCGAAGGCCGACGTGAACAGCCGGTAGTAACCGCCGGCGGCGACGAACAGCGGGACCAGCGCGAGCCGGTAGACCACCGTCGACGAACTCAGCTGCACCAGGAAGACCGCGACGTTCATGGCGATCAGCGCGTAGCTGACCAGCGGAGCCCCGACGCGGATCAGCCCGCCGCGCACCGGCTGCGGAACGCTCTGCGCGGCCGCCGCCACGCAGTCCACGCACTGCTGGCCCACCGCCGCGCTGCGCATGCACTCCGGGCAGACCGGCCGGCCGCACCGGGTGCAGGCGATGTAGGTCTGCCGGTCCGGGTGCCGATAGCAGGTCGGTGTTCCGGCCGGGGTCTGCGGCGGGTACGGGAAGGTCATGGCATGGCGCCCATCCTGTTGCGTGCGGAGGTGCCCGCTAACGATAGTCAATCAGGAGTCCGGTCCCACAGGGCGACTGTTCTGCGGAATCAGTTGCTCTCGGCGTCATTCGAACCTGAAAAGCTGTTGGATCTCCCTGCCTACGGCTCGAAAAATCCAGTTTGAGCCGTTTGAATACCGATTACCGCGCACCTCTGGTGGCGCGACGGATTCCGTACTAGATTCCCTTTCAGGTTGAGTCAACAGCCGCCCGGGGTTCATGGTTTCCTGGGTTTCCCTCGACAGTTTCGCCGCGAATTCCAAGCGGGTTTGCGGATTCCAGACATCGGAGGCCGCCATGCTTGTCGCCGACAACGTGACACCGCTCCCCATCGCCGGCAGCCGGACCGACCCGGTCCGGGCCCGCGAACTCAGCGCGACCGCGATCCTGGTCGCCGCTTTCGGCGCGGTCGATGCCGCCAACGCCGGCGAGGTCAGCGGCCGCATCGAAGCGCACCTGACCGGCTACCGGCAGCTGGTACTGGACTTCTCCCGGCTCGACTTCTTCGGTACCGCCGGCTACTCGGTACTGCACCGGGTGCACGCCCGGTGCCGGTGGGCCGGGGTGGACTGGGTGCTGGTCCCCGGACCCGAGGTGCAGCGGCTGCTGCGGGTCTGCGACCCCGACGGGACGCTGCCCACCGCTGCCAACATCGTCTCGGCCGTCGCAACCCTGGCCCGCAACCACGGCACCGCGCTGCGCCGCCGGACCGCCCACCGCTGAGCCGGACCGGCTGACATACTCCCCTCAGACACGAGGGAGGGTTCGTTGACGACACCGGGCCGGCAGTTCAACGCCGCCGTCACGCGCTTCTGGAGCGTCGCCGCGCCGCTCTATGACCTGCCTTTTCTGCAGCGCTGGGTCTACCGGCCGGCACAGGACGAGGTGGTAGCGAAGCTGCGGGCCGCCGGATCCCAGCGGGTGGCCGACATCGCCTGCGGGACAGGCATTCTCGCCGCGCGGATCCAGAGCGAGCTTCGCCCGCCCGAGGTGTACGGGGTGGACATGTCCGACGGGATGCTCGAGCAGGCCAGGGCACGCTCGCCGGAGGTCCGTTGGATGAAGGGACCCGCCGAACGGCTTCCATTCGAGGACGGCTCGCTGGATGCCGTGGTCACGACCTCGGCTTTCCACTTCTTCGACCAGCCGGCGGCGATGCGGGAGTTCAACCGCGTCCTGGCGCCCGGGGGGCTGGTGGCGGTGGCCACCATCACTCCCCCGCTGCCCAAAGTGCTGGACCGGTTCGCGGCCGGCAACTCCACGGTCATGCACAGCCCGACGCCGGCCGAGATGCGAAAGCTGTTCGCCGGGGCCGGGTTCGAGATCACCGACCAGCGGCCGGTCGACCGGCCGGTGTGGACGCGCATGGTGTGGGACCTGATCACCGTCGGCGCCAAACCCACCCACTGAGAGGACGGCCGATGCCTGTACAACTGCTCGCGCCCAGCATCGAGGTGGGCCTGGTGACCACCAACCGCGACGCGATGGTCGCGTTCTACGAGGGTCTGCTGGGCCTTGCCCACCAGGGCGACCTGGATTTCCCGGGCGGGTCGATGAAGCGCTACGCCGTCGGAGCCAACGTCGTTCTCAAGCTCGTCAGCTACGACCAGCCGCC
>JAPOHV010000076.1 GCA_029979305.1 Mycobacteriaceae bacterium
CGCGGCTGGTCGCCGTTGCGGCCGGCGGGGCGGCGATCATCACCGCCATCGGCCTGGGCGTGGCCGGCTGCCTGACCGCCGTCGGGTCGTCGCGCAGCACGCCGACGAGCGCGAGCCTGATCACCGTCACCCCCAGCGCGTCGGTGACCCCTTGACATATGCCGGGGAACACCTCGGCACTACCCTGTTGTTCATTCCCACGGGGGGTTATTGCAGAAAGGGCGGCCATGACCGACCAGAAGTTGCATGACGTGATCGTCATCGGGTCGGGTCCGGCCGGCTACACCGCCGCGATCTACACCGCGCGCGCCCAGCTGCACCCGCTGGTGTTCGAGGGCAGCTCGTTCGGCGGCGCGCTCATGACCACCACCGAGGTGGAGAACTACCCCGGTTTCCGGGAGGGCATCAATGGTCCGGAGCTGATGGACGAGATGCGCGAGCAGGCGCTGCGGTTCGGTGCGGATCTGCAGATGGAGGACGTGGAGTCCGTCTCGCTGGACGGACCGGTCAAGAAGGTGGTCACTGCCGGCGGCGAGACCCACCTGGCCCGCGCGGTCATCCTGGCCATGGGCGCCGCGCCGCGCTACCTCGGCGTACCCGGCGAGCAGGAACTGCTCGGCCGCGGCGTGAGCAGTTGCGCGACCTGCGACGGGTTCTTCTTCAAGGGCCAGGACATCGCCGTCCTCGGCGGTGGTGACTCCGCCATGGAGGAGGCCACCTTCCTCACCCGGTTTGCCCGGCACGTCACCGTGATCCACCGCCGCGACGAGTTCCGGGCCTCACGGATCATGCTCGACCGGGCCCGCTCCAACGACAAGATCTCGTTCCTCACCAACACCACGGTGGAGGCGGTGGAAGGTGAGACCAGCGTCACGGGCCTGCGGGTCCGCAACGTCATCACCGGTGCGGAGTCCACCCTGGCCGTGACGGGCGTCTTCGTCGCGATCGGCCACGATCCCCGCTCCGAACTGGTCCGCGATGCGGTCGCCGTCGACCCCGACGGCTATGTGCTGGTGCAGGGCCGCAGCACCGAGACCACGTTGCCGGGCGTCTTCGCCGCCGGCGATCTGGTGGACCGCACCTACCGGCAGGCGATCACCGCGGCCGGCAGTGGCTGCGCGGCGGCCATCGACGCCGAGCGCTGGCTGGCCGAGGCCCACGAATCCGACAGCACCGAGATGATCGGGGCGCCCCAATGACGTCCAGTCCCCGGTGATCGCGAATCCCCCGTAAGTTTGAGTCCCCCGAACATCGGAGTCCGATGAGCACAGTGACCGTAACCGACGCCAACTTTGCCCAGGCCGTGCTGGCCAGCCCGACGCCCGTTCTCGTCGACTTCTGGGCCGCCTGGTGCGGTCCGTGCAAGATGATCGCCCCCGTTCTCGACGAAATCGCCAGTGAGCGCGCCGGATCACTGGCGGTGGCCAAGGTCGACGTCGATGCCAACCCGGCGACGGCCCGCGACTTCCAGGTGGTCTCGATTCCCACCCTGATCCTGTTCAAGGGCGGCGAGCCGGTGAAGCGCATCGTCGGCGCCAAGGGTAAAGCGGCTTTGCTGCGAGAGCTCGACGCCGTCCTGTAGCACAGCCCGCGCGGAGACGGATTCGTTACCGCCGGGATGTCCGGGCGTTTCCGCAATGGCCGCTGCTTCTGCGACAATGCCTGTCATGCCCGATCCCCGCCACGGCGACGACGCTTCCTGGCGGGGCGACCCGTCCGGGGACGTCCTGCGACGCGGTGACCGCGGCGCGGCGGTGATCGAGATCCGCGCCGCGCTGGCCGCGCTGGGCCTGCTGCACAATCCCGACGACGACTTCGCCACCGGCCGGCAGGTGGCGGTGGACCTGTTCGACGACGAACTCGACCACGCGGTGCGGGCGTTCCAGCAGCGCCGCGGACTACTGGTCGACGGTGTCGTCGGCGGAGCCACCTACCGCGCGCTGCGGGAAGCCTCCTACCGCCTTGGCGCCCGCACCCTCGCCCACCAGTTCGGTGCCCCGATGTACGGCGACGACGTTGCAACGCTGCAGTTGCGGCTCCAGGACCTCGGTTTCTACCACGCGCTGGTGGACGGATACTTCGGGCTGCAGACCCACAATGCGCTGATGTCCTACCAGCGCGAGTACGGGCTGTCTCCGGACGGCATCTGCGGGCCGGAAACATTGCGCTCCTTGTACTTTCTGGGCTCCCGGGTCACCGGCGGTTCGCTGCATGCCATTCGCGAGGAGGAGCACGTCCGGGTGTCGGGGCCGCGGCTTTCGGGCAAGCGGATCATCATCGACCCGGGCCGAGGGGGCTCCGACAACGGGCTGATCGCCAACGGGCCGGACGGCCCGATCAGCGAAGCCGACATCCTCTGGGACCTGGCCAGCCGGTTGGAAGGCCGGATGACCGCGATCGGCATGGAGACGTTCCTGTCGCGGCCGGTCAACCACAGTCCGGCCGACGCCGAACGGGCCGCGACGGCCAACACGGTCGGGGCCGATCTGATGATCAGCCTTCGCTTCGAGCGCCAGCCCAGCCCGTCCGCCAACGGCGTCGCGTCGTTCTATTTCGGCAGTCCGCACGGTTCGGTGTCCACGATCGGGCGAAATCTCGCCGACTTCGTTCAGCGAGAAGTGGTGGCGCGCACCGGTTTACGCGACTGCCGGACACACGGGCGCACCTGGGACCTGCTGCGTCTGACCCGGATGCCGACTGTGCAGGTCGACGTCGGCTACATCACCAGCCCGCACGACCGCGACAAGCTGGTCACCCGGGAATGCCGTGACGCGATCGCCGAGGGCATCCTGGCGGCGGTCAAGCGGCTCTACCTGCTGGGCAAGAACGACCGCCCCACCGGAACGTTCACCTTCGCCGAATTGCTGGCGCACGAGCAGTCCGTCGAACACGGCAGGCCCGCGGTCTGATCTCAGGCCGGAGGTCCCACCTGCTGCAGTTCGGCTTCGCTGACCTGTTGTAGCTGCGCACTGACCAGCAGCCGCTCCAGCGCCGCCTCGACCTCCGCCTTCCAGCCGAGTCCCTTGTCCAGTTCCAGCCGCAGCCGCGGAAAGTACCGGTGCGGTGCCACGACAGTGAAGCCGGCGGCCGTCAGGAAGTCGGCGTCGATCATGCACTGCTCGAAGGAGCAGTCCCCCAGTGCGCGGACCGCCTCGGCGAGGTCGGGGTCGTACGCCGTCGCGTCGTGCAGTTCGGCCGCAGCGGCGGTCCTGCCGAACGCTTCCAGCGCGCGGACGCCGCGGCGGACGAGTTCGTCGACGACGTGCCCGATCATCACCGTGTTCAAACTGTCCGGCTGTCCCGGCTCGACCCCCATCGAGGTGAGCAGCACGGCGTCCGCGCTGACCGGGCCGGTAGGAAAACGCTGTGCCCGCGGCACCGCGCGCGGCGGTGCGTACAGCACGTACCCCAGACAGGGCTCCTCACCGTCATCGGGTTCATCGGAATCAGCGGCCGCCACCTGGCCGCACGAACCCCACTCCAGCATGACCATCGACAGCCACGCTTCCTTCTCGAATTCCGGGTCCGGCAGGTAGTCGCCACCGTCGAGGGTCTGCGGATCGACCTCCCAGAACACGCACCGCCGGGCGTGCTTGGGCAGCTGCTCGAACCCCTCGAGCCGCAGCGGCCTGATGCGAACGGACACCCAATCTCCCGGCTTGGTCTCCCCGGCTTTCCGCCGTGCGGGATCCGCGCGACAGTTTCAGGATAGGAGAGCCGGGCGATCCCCGGCCAGTATTGGCGCTCCCCGGGCGTCCCCGCCGCCCATGCGGCCAAATGCGTTGCGGCGCTTAGGAATTCGATTGGGGTCGGCCGGGCACGCCCGGCCTTGTATACCGTATTGTCACTGTGACGTAACGGCCTCGTGTCCTGGGATGGCGTTATCGCGCCGCTGACGGGTCCATCAGTCCGACGATGCGTTGCAGATCCTCCACCGAACCGAACTCGACGACGATCTTGCCCTTGCGCTTGCCCAGGCTGACCGTCACCCGGGTGTCGTAGGTGCCCGAGAGCCGCTCCGCGACATCCTGGAGCCCCGGCATCTGGATCGGTTTGCGGCGCTTCGGGCCGGCGGGCCTGTCTCCGGACCGGTTGGCCAGTGTGACCGCCTCCTCGGTTGCCCGCACCGAAAGGCCCTCGGCCACGATCCGCGCCGCGAGTTCCTCCTGCGCCTCCGGACCGCCCTCCAGCGCCAGCAATGCACGGGCGTGTCCCGCCGAGAGCACGCCCGCGGCGACGCGGCGCTGCACCGGGATCGGTAGCCGCAGCAGCCGGATCATGTTGGTGATCAACGGTCGCGACCGCCCGATGCGTGAGGCGAGTTCCTCATGGGTGACGCCGAACTCGTCGAGCAGTTGCTGATAGGCCGCCGCCTCTTCCAGCGGATTCAGCTGGGCCCGGTGGATGTTCTCCAGCAGTGCGTCGCGCAGCAGGTCGCCGTCGGTGGTCTCCCGCACGATCGCCGGGATGGCGGTCAGTCCGGCCTGCTGTGAGGCGCGCCAGCGCCGCTCCCCCATCACCAGCTGATAGCGGCCCTCCGAACCGGGGACCTCGCGCACCACCACCGGCTGCATCAGACCGAACTCGCGAATCGAGTGGACCAGTTCCGCCAGCGCGTCCTCGTCGAACACCTGCCGCGGTTGCCGCGGATTGGGCTCGATCATGGCGGGGTCGATCTCGCGGTAGACCGCCCCCATGGCGTTCTCCTCCTCGCGAGGAATCCCGCCGATCACGACGTCGGCTGCCGCTTCGCCCAGCCGCGGTCCGCCGTCGGAGGGCCCCGTCGGAATCAGCGACGCCAGCCCGCGGCCGAGGCCGCCTTTGCGCCGTGCTTCCTTGGTCATGCTGTACCCCCTGGGATCGGCCGGTGGGCCAGCTCGCGGCTGGCGTCGAGGTAACTCATCGCGCCCCGCGAGCCGGGATCGTATCCGATGATCGTCATGCTGTAGCCGGGCGCCTCGGACACCTTAACGCTGCGGGGAATCACCGTGTGCAGCACCTTGTCCCCGAAGTAGCGGCGCACCTCGGATGCCACCTGGTCGGCGAGCTTGGTCCGACCGTCGTACATGGTCAGCAGCACGGTGGACACATCGAGCCGCGGATTGAGGTGCGCCTTGACCATCTCGATGTTGCGCATCAGCTGCGATACCCCCTCCAGCGCGTAGTACTCGCACTGGATCGGGATCAGGACCTCCTGTGCCGCCACCAGAGCATTGATCGTCAGCAAGCCCAGCGACGGCGGGCAGTCGATGAACACGTAGTCGAAATCGGTCTGGTCCAGGTCGGCCAGCGCGTTGCGCAACCGGTTCTCGCGGGCCACCATGCTGACCAGTTCGATCTCGGCGCCGGCCAGGTCGATGGTCGCCGGCACGCAGAACAGTCGCCCACTGTGCGGACTCTGCCGGATCGCCTCCCCCACCGGGATCTCCCCCAGCAGCACCTCGTAGGACGACGGCGTGCCGGAGTGCCGATCGGCGATGCCGAGTGCGGTGCTGGCGTTGCCCTGCGGATCGAGGTCGATCACCAGCGTCTTGAGTCCCTGGACCGCCAGGGCCGCCGCGAGGTTGACCGCGGTGGTCGTCTTACCGACGCCGCCCTTCTGGTTGGCGACGGTGAACACCCGCCGCCGGGCCGGCCGCGGCAGCTGGCCGGCCGCGGTGTGGAGGACCTTCATCGCTCGCTCGGCCGCGGCGCCGATCGGGGTGTCCACGTCCGCCCCGCCCCACGTTTCACGTGAAACATCTCCGGGGGGTCCGTGCGGGGGCTGCGTCATGGTCCTCTCCTTTCCGACGCGCGAGGACGACGTCCGCTGCCCCGCACCGCCACCACCACGGTGGTGGGCGGGCTCAGATAGCCCGCACCACATCTCACCACCTCGACGCCGGTGGCGCCCAATCGCGCCATCGCCGCCCGCTGCTCGGCAACCTCGGCGGCAGCCCGCTCCCCCTTCAGGGCCAGCATCCGCCCGCCGGGCCGGAGCAGTGGCAGGCTCCAGCGGGTCAGCTTCACCAGGTCGGCAACCGCTCTCGAGACCACCGCGTCGGCGCCTCCCACAGCGGCGCATACCGCCGGGTCCTCGGCGCGGCCGCGAACCACCGAGACCTCGACGGCGAGGTCGGCTACCGCTTCGGCGAGAAACTCCTAGCGGCGCAGCATCGGCTCGACCAGCGTCACCCTGAGATCGGGTCGCGCGATCGCGAGCGGCAGTCCGGGCAGGCCCGCGCCGCTCCCGATATCGACCACTCGGGCACCCGGCTCGATCAATTCACCAACGGCCGCACTGTTGAGAACATGCCGTTCCCACAGCCGCTCGACCTCGCGTGGGCCGATCAGTCCGCGTTCCACGCCGGCACCGGCCAGCAGGTCCGCGTATCTGCGGGCGGCGTCGAGCCGCTCGCCGAATACCTGCTCCGCGGCGGTCGGCGCGGGCGGGGCGGCGGTGTGTTTCACGTGAAACATGCCCTCCCGCCCGAACTACACGGTTGTAACTTCAGTCCTTGAACACCACGACGCGACGGGAGGGTTCGACACCCTCGCTCTCGCTGTGCACCCCGTCGACGCCGGCGACGGCATCGTGGACGATCTTGCGCTCGAAGGGCGTCATCGGCGCCAGCTCTTCGCGCTCGCCGCTCTCCAACACCCGGCGGGCCACCTTCTCGCCCAGCGCCGACAGCTCGTCGCGGCGGCGGCGGCGCCAGTTGGCGATGTCGAGCATCAGCCGGCTTCGCTCCCCCGTCTTCTGCAACACGGCCAGCCGGGTGAGTTCCTGCAGCGCGTCGAGCACCTCCCCGCGGCGGCCCACCAGCTTGCTCAGGTCGCCGCCGCCGTCGATGCTCACCACGGCGCGATCCCCTTCGACGTCGAGGTCGATGTCGCCGTCGAAGTCCAGCAGGTCGAGTAGCTCCTCGAGGTAGTCCCCCGCGATCTCGCCCTCGGCGACCAACCGCTCCTCCCGATCCTGCTTTCCGGTCGGGGCGGTCGCGGTGGTCTCCTCGACGTCCTGCGTCTCAGTCTCAGTCATGTCGTCTTCCCTTCGTCGTCAACGCTTGCGTTTCTTCGGCCGGCCGGCCGGGCGCGCACCCGGCCGCGGTGTCCGGGCGGACGGCGGTCCGTTGGTCGCCGCCGCGTCATTTCCGTCGTCGGGCGTCGCCTCGAGCAGGGCGGCGGACTCGCCGTCGGCGGTGGTGGGCGCGGTGTCCTTGCGGTTGCGGACCGGCTTGGCTCCCGGCGCCGGGGCGTTGGCGGAGCGGCGCGCCAGGGCCTCCTGCTTCTGGGCCGCCTCTTCCTTCTCGATCTTGCCGAAGACCAGGTGCTGCTGGCCGAACGTCCAGATGTTGTTGGACACCCAGTAGATGATGATCGCGATCGGCAGGAACGGCCCGCCGACGACCACGCCGAGCGGAAACACATACAGCGCAAGCTTGTTCATCATCGCGGTCTGCGGGTTGGCCGCGGCTTCCGGGCTCTGCCGGGCAATCGAGGCGCGGCTGTTGAAGTAGGTGGCGATGCCGGCTGCGATCATCAGCGGGATCGACACCGCCGCCACCGCCGGGCGGCTGAAGACGGTGAACGCCTCCAGGCCGTGCTGCTGGGTCATGGAGGCGCCGATGGGAGCGCCGAACAGGTGCGCGTCGAGGAAGTTCCCGACGTCGGCGGCGCTGAAGAAGTAGTTGGGCAGCCGGCGGTTCTCCTCCACCGACAGACCCAGCCGGCCGAACCCGGACTGTGTCCGGTTGAACGACATCAACACGTGGTAGAGCCCGAGGAACACCGGAACCTGGGCCAGCATCGGCAGGCAGCCCAGGATCGGGTTGAAGTCGTGTTCCTTCTGCAGCTTCTGGATCTCCAGCGCCATCCGCTGGCGGTCCTTGCCATATTTCTTCTGCAGCGCCTTGATCTGCGGCTGCAGTTCCTGCATCTTGCGGGTGGTCCGGATCTGCTTGACGAAGGGGCGGTACAACACCGCCCGCAGGGTGAAGACCAGGAACATCACCGACAGCGCCCAGGCGAAGAAGTTGCTCGGGCCCAGAAACGCACCGAAGAGCTTGTACCAGAGCCACATGATCCCCGACACCGGGTAGTACACGTAGTCGAGGCTGAACCAGTTAAACACGCGCGCTCCTGCTGCTCTCGCCGATGTAAGGCCGTTCGGGGACCGGATCCCAGCCGCCGTGGTGCCACGGACCGCACTTGAGAAGCCTGGCCACGCTGAGCCACCCCCCACGGAGCGCACCGTATTCGGTCAGCGCCTCTACCGCGTACTGGCTGCAGGTCGGCATGAAGCGGCACGACGGCAATCGCAGCGGCGACACCATGTGGCGGTACCACTCGATGACGGCGATGGCGGCGCGGGCCAACCTGCCGACGCGTGGCGGCTTCGCGCTCACCGCTGCCGGTCCATCGACGCGTGCGCCCGGCGCACGCCGGCCTCCAGCTGCTGCCGCAACCGGACTGAAGCCGCGTCCCGGCTGCTCGGCAGCGCCCGCACCACAATCCTGTCGGCCGGGTCGAGCTCGGCGATGACCGTCCGCGCGGCGTGGCGCAGACGGCGCGCCACCCGGTGGCGATCCACCGCGCCCCCAACGGATTTCGAGACGATCAGCCCGACGTGCGGCGCCGAACCCTCCGCTGCCCGATAGGCGTGCACCACCAGATCGGGCTGCGAGGCCCGCACGCCATGCTTGACGGTGTGAGTGAATTCCGCAGACCGTGTCATCCGGTTCCGCGCCGACAGCACAGGGGGTCAGGCGGTCAGTGAGCGACGGCCCTTGCGCCGCCGGCCGGACACGATCGCGCGGCCGGCCCGGGTGCGCATCCGCAGCCGGAAGCCGTGGACCCTCGCCCGGCGCCGGTTGTTCGGCTGGAACGTCCGCTTGCCCTTGGCCACGGCTTGTCTCCTCGTCCTCCGGCGACAGCCACCAGCGCGGCTGCTCGCCCTTAAGTCTGCTCGGACCGGCGCGGTCCCGGAACCCGGTCGCTGCCGTGTCACCGGTGGTTCGGCGACTACCCGAGGGTACTGAGATCCCCCTGCGCTGGTCAAACCGTACCGACCGCGACCCCCGACCGGCTGTGGATGGTTCGCCGAACTCCTGTTGGCACCCGGCTGCAAACCTGTTAGCTTCTGGCAGAGCGAAGAGGCCGGCGAACAAATCTCCGGTTTCTGCGCCGCGAACAATTAATGCTCATATGCTGCACATTGGGGACCCCGCTGAACCTGTACACACCTGTGGATAAGTATGTGGACAGCTACCCGTCGTCCCCCATCCGCAACCGGACCAAGGCCAGGGGGGTCGATCGGTGACCGAGCCTGTCGCGGGAGCCGGTTCCGACTTCGCATCGGTGTGGAACGCCGTCGTCGGCGAACTCAACGGCGACAGTGACTGGTCCGACCACGGCACCCCGCTGAGCCCGGCACTCACCCCACAGCAGCGGGCCTGGCTGAAGCTGGTCCGGCCGCTGACCATCGCCGAGGGTTTCGCGTTGTTGTCGGTGCCGAGCCCCTTCGTGCAGAACGAGATCGAACGCCACCTCCGGGTTCCCATCATGGATGCCCTCAGCCGCCGGCTGGGCCAGCGCGTCGAGCTGGGGGTCCGCATCGAACCCTCGGACAATCAGCATCCCGACGACTCGCTCGATCACGACATCCCGCTGACCGACTTCGATCTCGACGACATCGACGGCGAGCGCGAGACCCCCGGCGACGCTCCCGACAACTGGCCCAGTTACATCGGGGAGCGTCCCCGCACCAACCCCTCCGACGAGCCCTCCGGCACCACCAGCCTCAACCGGCGCTACACCTTCGAGACCTTCATCATCGGCGCCTCCAACCGATTCGCCCACGCGGCCGCCCTGGCCATCGCCGAGGCACCGGCCCGTGCCTACAACCCGTTGTTCATCTGGGGTGAATCCGGCCTCGGCAAGACCCACCTGCTGCACGCCGCCGGCAACTATGCCCAGCGGCTGTTCCCCGGGATGCGGGTGAAGTACGTCTCCACCGAGGAATTCACCAACGACTTCATCAACTCACTGCGCGACGATCGCAAGGTCGCCTTCAAACGCAGCTACCGCGACATCGACATCCTCCTGGTCGACGACATCCAGTTCATCGAAGGCAAGGAAGGTATCCAGGAGGAGTTCTTCCACACCTTCAACACCCTGCATAACGCCAACAAACAGATCGTCATCTCCTCCGACCGTCCGCCCAAACAGCTTGCGACACTGGAAGATCGGCTACGGACCCGGTTCGAGTGGGGTCTGATCACCGATGTCCAGCCACCCGAGCTCGAGACCCGGATCGCCATCCTCCGCAAGAAAGCGCAGATGGAGCGGCTCGCGGTACCCGACGACGTCCTGGAATTGATCGCCAGCAGCATCGAACGCAACATCCGCGAGCTCGAGGGCGCGTTGATCCGCGTCACGGCCTTCGCATCACTGAACAAGACCCCGATCGACACCTCGCTGGCCGAGATCGTGCTGCGCGACCTCATCGCCGACGCCGGCACCACCCAGATCAGCGCCGCGATGATCATGGCTGCCACCGCGGAGTACTTCGACACCACCGTCGAGGAATTGCGCGGCCCCGGCAAGACCCGGGCGCTGGCCCAGTCACGCCAGATCGCGATGTATCTCTGCCGCGAGCTGACGGACCTGTCGCTGCCCAAGATCGGCCAGGCCTTCGGTCGCGATCACACCACTGTCATGTACGCCCAGCGCAAGATCCTCGGCGAGATGGCGCAGCGCCGGGAGGTCTTCGATCACGTCAAGGAACTCACCACCCGGATCCGTCAGCGCTCCAAGCGCTGAAAACCCGGCCGATTGCGGTTCCGGCTCCAAAAAACTTTAGCAAGCACACGTCTCACCAGTCACAACAGTTGTTGTGAACAGGTTGTGGACAATCCTGGGGACAAACGCACCGGGCATCGGGGATGGGGATGCGCAACTCGCCGCCGTCCACAACGCCCCGCCGCCGGCCCGGCCCTGCTCCACACCCGATTCACACCCTTCGAGCCCCCGCGAACAGTTCGTTCGGCCAGTCATCCACAACATGCACAGCCCCTATTACTGATACTGAGATCTCTCCGATGTTCTCTTCTCAGAAGAACACCCCTGGGGAAAGTCCGATCACAGCCGCTCCGCAGCGGCCGATGGCCGCCGCTGTCACCGCTGTCGATTAGCTTTCAAGATCACCGCCGACGCTCTACGGTTGGTCTGCACCGCCGTTCTCGCGGCTGCTTTCGGGGTGATGAAGGGACACTATTGACGTGGCGACCACGACGGTTGGCTCCGACCTGAAGTTTCGTCTGGTGCGCGAGGACTTCGCCGATGCCGTGGCCTGGGTCGCCCGCAGTCTGCCCAGCCGGCCGCCGTCGAACCCGGTGCTGGCCGGTGTTCTCATCAGTGGTACCGACGATGGGCTGACCATCTCGGCCTTCGACTTCGACGTGTCGGCCGAAGTGCAGGTTCCCGCCGAAATAGCTTCTGCCGGAACAGTTTTGGTTTCCGGTCGGCTTCTTTCCGACATCACCAGGGCGCTTCCGGCCAAGCCGGTGGACGTTCATGTCGACGGTGCCCGGATGTTGCTGAGCTGCGGTAATGCGAAATTCTCGCTCCCGGCGATGCCGGTCGAGGACTATCCGGCACTTCCGGCGCTGCCGGACGAGACCGGCGTGGTGGCCGCGGATTTGTTCGCCGAGGCGGTCGGGCAGGTGGCGGTCGCCGCCGGCCGCGACGACACCCTGCCGATGCTCACCGGCATCCGGGTGGAGATCTCCGGGGAGAAGGTCGTGCTCGCCGCCACCGACCGGTTCCGGTTGGCGGTTCGTGAACTCACCTGGGCCACCGCAAGCCCCGACGTGGAAGCCGCCGTCCTGGTGCCGGCCCGGACACTCGCCGAGGCCGCCAAGTCCGTGACGCCGGGCTCCGATGTCCATCTGGCGATGGGAACCGGTGCTTCGGTCGGCGAGGAACGGCTGCTGGGTATGCGCAGCGGCGGCCGGCGCAGCACCACCAGACTGCTCGACACCGAGTTCCCGAAATTCCGCCAGCTGCTGCCGCCCGAGCACACCGCGGTGGCCACCATCGCCGTGGCTGATCTGACCGAGGCCATCAAGCGTGTTGCACTGGTTGCCGACCGGGGTGCTCAGGTGCGGATGGAGTTCGGCCGGGACGGCCTGCGGCTGTCGGCCGGTGCCGACGGTGTGGGCATGGCCGAAGAGGAATTGGCGGTCGACTTCGCCGGAGATCCGCTGACCATCGCCTTCAACCCGACCTACCTCACGGACGGGCTGGCCTCGTTGCACTGCGAGCGGGTGACCTTCGGTTTCACCACACCCAGCAAGCCGGCGGTGTTACGCCCGGCGGCCGACGACGGCGCGCCCGGTGGTGCTGGACCGTTCACCGCCATGCAGACCGACTACGTGTACCTGCTCATGCCGGTCCGGCTGCCGGGCTGAGACCAAGCTCCTACGAAAGAGGGCGTCATGCAACTGGGTTTGATCGGTCTGGGGAAAATGGGCTTCAACATGCGCGAACGCCTGCGCAAGGGGGGCCACGAGGTGATCGGTTACGACCCCCGCCCGGAGGTTTCCGACGTCCCGACGCTGGCCGCTCTGGCCGAGGCCCTCGACGCGCCGCGGGCGGTGTGGGTCATGGTGCCCTCGGGCCCGATCACCAACGAGACGGTCAGGTCGCTGGCCGAGGTGCTCAGCCCCGGTGACCTGGTGGTCGACGGGGGCAACTCGCGCTACACCGAGGACGCCCCGCACGCCGCTCTCCTGGCGGAGCGCGGTATCTCCTTCGTCGACGCCGGCGTCTCCGGCGGGGTCTGGGGGCTGACTGAGGGGTACGGGCTGATGGTCGGTGGAAGCGACGCCGACATCGCCCGGATGATGCCGATCTTCGACACCCTGCGGCCGGCCGGACCCGTCGCCGACGGTTTCGTGCACGCCGGGCCGGTGGGTGCCGGGCACTACGCCAAGATGGTGCACAACGGGATCGAGTACGGCCTGATGCACGCCTACGCCGAGGGCTATGAACTGCTCAAGGCCGAGCCGCTGATCGCCGACACCCAGGCGGTGATCCAGGCCTGGACCAACGGAACGGTCGTGCGGTCCTGGCTCCAACAGCTGCTGGCCAAGGCACTCAAGGAAGATCCCGATTTCGCCGACATCTCGGACTACACCGAGGACTCCGGCGAAGGCAGGTGGACGGTCGAGGAGGCCA
>JAPOHV010000180.1 GCA_029979305.1 Mycobacteriaceae bacterium
GCGCCGGCGGCCGCCCCCGCGGCGGCCTCGTCCCCGTCGGCACGTCAGGTCAGCGAGGACCGACCGACCTCGGTGGTGCTGGCCTCCGCGACGGCCACCATCGTCGACGACGAGTGCGTGCGGATCGACGTCAACCCGAACTTCGCCTACGGCGACGCCCTGCTGGCCAGCGTGTTCTCCGACCTGGCCTACAACCACCGCGTCGAAGCCGACTTCAACAGCCTGGTGCAATCGACCGGCTGGGAGGGCATCGGGATCAGCAGCGCCAATTTCGGCGCCAACGGCTACTCGCCGGCCGCCGGCGGCTACGGCGTCATCGACGGCTTGACCATGCAGAGCTACGCCTTCGCCGGCAAGCGGACGGCGGCCGACGGCACCGCCCAGTTCATCGTCTCCTTCGAAGGCTCCAACAGCCCGCTCTCGGAACCCGCCGACTGGATCGCCAATGCGGGTCAGTACGGCTGGTCCGGCTACTACGCCAGCCTCGAGCCCCTCATGACCGAAGTGGTCGGGCAGATGCTCCAGGCCCAGGCCGATCAGCAGAAGACCCAACTGATCCTCACCGGGCACAGCCTCGGCGGCGCCGCCGCGTTGATGGCCTTCGGTGATCTGCTGGCTCCGCAGGGCGACCTCTGGCCGAACACCTCGGATTACCTGGCCGGCGGCAGCCGTCTTCTCGACACCGTCGGTGGCTGGTCGGACGCGACCCGGACCGCGCTGCTGGCCGCGACGTCGGTCTACACCTTCGGCGCCCCCAGCATCCTGATCGAGCCCACCAAACCCGGTGTGGCCGACGCTGTCGGCTTCGCCGCCGCGCTGGCTGTCTCCGGGTTCGCGGGGGCAATCAAATTGCTGTACGACGCAGTCAGCGGACTGACGGTCGACGACACGAAACTGCCGGACTTCACCGGAATCGCGGGGATCAACTTCGCCACCCGGGTGTTCCAGTTCGAACACGCCAACACGTCATGGCTGCCGCCCTACCCGGGAGACATCGTCGGCCAGATCGGGTCCCGCGATCCCGGAACCGTGCTGGCGGTCAATCTCGACAACGGCATCCACACCGCCTACGCGGGTTGGCTGAGCCTGGTCCCGGGCGGCACGCACTCGATGAGGTTCTACCGGGAGTCGGTGCTACGGCTGATCTCCAACAGCACTCTGCTCAAGCGCCCCAACGATCTTTCCGGCGCCACGCCGCAACTCACCCGGACCGGTGCGGGTCAGGGCAGCGACGGCCGCAACGACTTCTTCGTCAACCTCAGCGACGCCGGCCTCGGCGGCAACGACCTGTTCGTCTTCAGCCAGGCCGGTAGCTACACCGCCGACGGCGGTGCCGGCACCGACGCCTACAGCATCAGCGGCTACGGCGTCACGTTGACCATCGACGGATCCCTGCAGTCCGGCCGCGACACCCTGGTGTTCAACGTGGTGGGCACCCCCGGAGCGCAGTACTCCGGGATCGGGAACGACACCGCCGTGTTCTCGGTGACCGGTGCGGACGGCAAGTCGTCGAGCGTGACGGTCACCCACTGGGATCAGTGGCAGATCGGCGACGCGTTCCAGGTGATCAGTCCCGCCGATGGCAGTTGGACGCTGACCAACCTGAAGATCGAGGGACCCGTCGTGGTGACCCCGGTCGACGAGGTCCCACTGTCGGTGGTCTGATCCTCAGGCGCTCAGCGCGCCGGTCGTCCGGCCCGCGCGCAACCGGCGGCAGCTGTGTACCGACAGCGGGTCGGGCCCGTCGTAACCGGGCAGCACGGCAACCGCGCCGGCGAAGTCGTCGTCGCGGGTCCGCTCGGTGGTCACCACCACCGTGGCCAGTCCGGCGGCCAGGGCGGCGCGCAGACCGTCGGCCGAATCCTCAACGGCGAGAACCTGTTCGGCGCGCAGCCCCAGCTCCCACAGCGCGTAGTCGTATACCTCGGGATCCGGCTTCGGGCTGGCCACCTCGTCGCCGGTGATCACCAGTTCCACCGCGCCGTCGCCGAGCAGGTCACGTATCGAGCGGTGCACAGCCATCCCCTGACGTGAGGTCGCAACGGCCACCCGGACACCCGCGCAGTGCAGGTCCCACACCAGCCGGGAGAACAGCGCGTGGTCGGCCCGTGCGTCGGCCAGGACCGCGTCGAGGGAGAAGATCACGCCTTCCAGGCCGGGAACCCCGATTGGGGCGCGACCGGCGCGCTCCCACCAGAACGATGACAGTGCCATGAGCCGAGTATCCGACCGTGGCAGCCGCCGTTCATCCCCCGACTGGGGGAGCCGGGCGGGGGATCAGCGGCGAGGCGGAGCCCCCTCGAATCCCAGCGGCCAATTACGGTTAGGCCATGCCGGTGCGGGTGGTGCTCGTCGACGACCACGAGATGGTGATCGAGGGACTCAAGGCGATGCTCTCCCCGTTCGCCGACAGGGTCGAGGTGGTGGGCGAGGCGGTCGGCGCCGAGAGGGCGATGGCGGTGATCGCCGACCTGCGCCCCGACATCGTGCTGTGCGACGTCCGGATGCAGGGCGTCAGCGGACTGGACCTGTGCCGGGAGATCCGCGAGCGCCACCCGGGCCGCAAGGTGATCCTGATCAGCGTCTACGACGACGAGCAGTACCTGTTCCAGGCGATGCGGGTCGGCGCTTCGGGTTATCTGCTCAAAGGCATCAGCAGCGACGAGCTGGTGCGTCAGATCGAGGGCGTGCAGGCCGGCGGCACCGCGATCGACGCCGGTCTGGCCGCACGGGCCGCGGAGACGGCGGCGCGGCTGCAGAGCGACCAGTTCTGGCCCGGCGCCCGCCAGGGGCTGACCCAGCGCGATAGCGAGATCCTCTCGCTGGTGGTCACCGGGCTGTCCAACCGGGGTATCGCGGCCAAACTGGTGATCGGCGAGGAGACCGTCAAGACCCACCTCAGTTCGATCTACCGCAAGCTCGGTGTCGGCGACCGCACCAGCGCTGCGGCAACAGCGCTGCGGGAGGGCATCTTCCGGTGAGCGGCGGGCTGGGTCCCAACCCGTTGGGCGCCAACGACGTGCACGGCCTGCTCGACGCCGACCGGGAGGTCGCACTGCTGCGCGACATCATCGCCGCGACGTCGACCGGGCCCGGAGTGGAGCCGATGGCCGCTGCGGTGGCCCGGATGATCACCGCCGCCACCGCCTCCGACGTCTGCTTCGTGCACGTGCTCGACGACACCGACAGCTCGCTGACGCTGGCCGGTGCCACCCCGCCCTTCGACGAGCAGGTGGGCCGTATCCAATTGCCGCTCGGGTCGGGGGTCTCCGGTTGGGTGGCCAGCCACCGTGAGCCGGTGGTGATCTCCCATGACAAGGAGGCCGACCCGCGTTACGTGCCGATCGCGGCGCTTCGCGGCAACGACTTCACCTCGATGGCCTCTGTGCCCATGGAGACCGAGCCCGGCGGGCTGGTGGGCGTGCTCAACGTCCACACCATCTCGCGGCGCGAGTTCACCGCGCGTGACGTCGAACTGCTGCTGGTGATCGGCCGGCTGATCGCCGGCGCGCTGCACCAGGCGCGGCTGCACCGCCAGGTCTCGGCCCGCGAGCGGGCGCACGAGAACTTCGCCGAACAGGTGATCGCCGCACAGGAGAGCGAGCGGCGTCGGCTCGCCGGCGACATCCACGACGGCATATCCCAGCGGCTGGTGGGCCTGACCTATCGACTCGACGCCGCCGCCCGCGCCGTCGACGACGGCGACCAGGCCTCGGCCGCCGAGCAACTGGAGAAGGCCCGCGACCTGGTCGACCTGACCCTGGGCGAAGCGCGGTCGGCGATCAGCGGCCTGCGCCCGCCGGTGCTCGACGACCTGGGCCTCGGCGGAGCGCTGGCCAGCCTGGCCGCCTCCACGCCGGAGGTCGACCTGGACCTGCACCTCGACGACGCCAGGCTGCCCGAGCACATCGAGGTCGCGCTGTACCGGATCGCACAGGAGTGTGTGCAGAACGTCGTCAAACACGCCAGGGCACTGGAGGCCACCGTCGTCTTCACGGTTCGTGACGGCGCCGCGCGCCTGGAGATCAGTGACAACGGAATCGGATTCGACACCGCAGCCACCAGGGTCGGCCTCGACGCCGGGTCCGGCTACGGGATGCTGTCGATGGCCGAGCGCGCCGAACTGGTGGGCGGCACCCTGACGGTGAGGTCCGGACCCGGCGCCGGCACCACCGTCACGGTCACGGCGCCGTTGGATGACCAACGGCCCTAGCCCGTGCCGCGTTTCAGCGGAGTAAATTTTCTCGGACACGGACCCAACTCCGATGCGAATTCGGACACCCCGCCCAGTCGGAGGGTTTAGAGTCGCGGTAGGGGCCAGAGACCGGGAGGTCTGCATGACGGCTTGGCTGTCGATGAGTTCAGCGGCGCCCGCCCACCCCGGTACCCCCCGGCTCTCCTGTTCCCCCCGGTTTTCCCGTGCGCGGTGTCCCGTGTCCCGGGCTGTTTGAGAGGAGTTCGTCAATGGCGTCTGTTCTGTGGTTTCAGGGAGGGGCGTGTAGCGGCAACACCATGTCGTTCCTCAACGCCGACGAACCCAACGTCGTCGACCTGATCGTCGACTTCGGGCTGGAGGTGATCTGGCATCCCTCGCTCGGATTGGAACTGGGCAACCAGGCACAGAAGATCTTCCGCGACTGCGCGTCCGGTGCCCGCCCGATGGACGTCTTCGTCTTCGAGGGCTCCGTCATCGAGGCGCCCAACGGCACCGGCCGGATGGACATGTTCGCCGACCGTCCGATGAAGGACTGGGTGACCGAGCTGGCCAGCCAGGCCGGCATCGTCGTCGCCATCGGCGACTGCGCGTGCTGGGGCGGCATCCCCGCGATGGAGCCCAACCCGTCGGCCTCCACCGGCCTGCAGTTCCACAAGCGCAACAAGGGCGGGTTCCTCGGCCCCAACTTCAAGTCCAAAGCGGGCCTGCCGGTGATCAACATCCCCGGCTGCCCGGAGCACCCGGACTGGATCACCCAGATCATCGTCGCGCTGGCCACCGGCCGCCTCGGCGACATCGCCCTCGACGACCTGCAGCGCCCGGCGACGTTCTTCA
>JAPOHV010000073.1 GCA_029979305.1 Mycobacteriaceae bacterium
ATGTTGGGAGTGGTGTAGCTGAAGTTGATGCCCACGCCCAGCGACCACGGGAAGCCGACCTGGTAGCCCAGTTCCAGGGTGCCCTCGAACTTGTCGGCGTCGGGGCCGGCCACGGTGTACTTGGCGCGCCCGGAGTGGAACCACTCGCGGGTCAGCCGGTTGCGGTCCAGCGGGTAGACCCCGTCGAGGTAGGTGTCCCACTGCTGCACGGTCAGCGTGCGCCCCCCGCCGTCGACCAGGCTCATCTGGTTGTCCAGCACCGCCGAGGCGGTGCCCGGCATGGCGACCAACCCCGCCAGCACGGCGACCAACGCCACCAGAACACGACCGAAAGCCTTCATGGTCTCCCTAGCTTGCTTCAGCGGTGAGGATTCACCGGCGGGGCGCCTCGGAATCCCCCGTTGGATGCCGACTACAGGTTGTCTCGGGGAAAGATATCGGTACGGAAACGCTGTGGGCAACGCGAACCGAAGCGCCGGATCGCCAAGCGGAGCCGAACAGCGGTTAACTGGCGGTCCCCGGAGCCGCACCGAACCCGGTTACGTCCACGCCGCGGCCCGAACTTCCCGCGACTCCCCCGGGGGCGCCCCGGGTCCTCACGGTAAACGGCTGCGACCATCAAAGATGGTGTGGCGGAACGTTATCCCTCAGCCAGCGATCACGGTCGCGCTCGTCGACGGCCGCGTCGTGGTCACGTTCGTCGGACGACCCCTGCGGCAGCTCGGAGCCGAAGACGGCGTTAACTGACGGACGCTGTCGGCGTTCCGGAACCATCACGACCCCGCATAAATGTGACGAACGTCACACTCGGGTTGTTTCCGCATGTCACAGCGCCGAAACATGGGGTTCACGAGGGCTCGCTGCCGGTCAGATTTCGAGGCTGGAGAGTTCGGCGATCACATGGGCCGCCATCGGCCCCAGCGTCGCCATCCCGTCCCGGACCGCCGCGCGAGACCCGGCCAGATTCACCACCAGCGTGCTGCCGGAGATGCCGGCCAGACCGCGCGACAGACCGGCGTCGGTGCTGCCGGCGGCCAGTCCAGAGGCACGCAGCGCCTCGGCGATGCCGGGCAGTTCCCGGTCCAGGACGCCCAGTGTCGCCTCCGGGGCCACGTCGCGCGGGTTGACCCCGGTGCCGCCCACCGAAACCACCAGGTCGACACCGCCGATCACCGCCGTGTTCAGGGCGTTGCGGATCTCGACCTCGTCAGCGGCCACCACCACGACGCCGTCGACCACGAACCCCGCCTCCTCGAGCAGTTCGGTGACCAGCGCCCCGCTGTGGCCCTCGGCGACACCCCGGGCCTGCCTATCGTCGACCACCACCACCAGTGCCCGCCCCGCCGGACCCTCAGTCTGTTCCATGGGAGTCACCGTATATCCGCGCGACGACGCCCGGGTGGACTCCGGTACCACCGTCATCGGCCGGCCGGTGGCCGTCCGGGTCACTGGTCGGCCTTGCCCAGCGTCACGTTGACGGTCTGGCTGGCTCCGGCGGGGTCCAGGTAGGTGAGCGTGAGCTTCTCCCCCGGCGCGCGCGAGCGCACCGCGGCGACCAGTGCGTTCGCACTGCCGATCACCCGGTCATCCACCTTGGTCACCACCACGCCGCTGGGCAGGCCGGCGTTGGCGGCCGCACCGCCTTTGACGACCTCGACGATCTTCGCGCCGTGCGTGGTCACGTCATTGCTCACCTGGACACCCAGTGAGGCGTGCGAGGCAGTCCCGCTGCTGATCAACTCGTCGGCGATCCGCTTGGCCTGGTCGACCGGAATAGCGAAGCCGAGTCCGATGGAACCGCTCTGCGACTCCGGCGAGTCACCGCCCAGCGTGGCGATGGCCGAGTTCACGCCGACGAGCTCACCGGCCATGTTCACCAGCGCCCCTCCGGAATTGCCGGGGTTGATCGCCGCGTCGGTCTGGATGGCGTCGAGCACGGTGTTCTGATTGCTGGCGTCCCCGCCGGCCGAGACCGGGCGGTTGAGCGCGCTCACGATGCCGGTGGTGACGGTGCCCTCCAGGCCCAGCGGCGAGCCGATCGCCACCACATCCTGGCCGACCCGCAGGCTGGCCGAGGAACCGAGGGTGATCGGGGTCAGGCCGGAGACACCCTGCGCCCGGACGACGGCGATGTCGCTGGCCGGATCGGTGCCGACCACCGTGAACGGGGCGGTGCGACCGTCGGCGAACGTGACGATGGTCGTCATCCCGCCGGGGCCGGGCTTGGCCGAGGGATCGGACGGCGCGCCGGGGACCGGGCGGGGCAGGCCGGGCGGCTTGGGTCCGCCGGGGCCGCCCTTGACCGCGGAGACGACGTGATTGTTGGTCAGGATCAGCCCGTCCGCGGACAGGATGATCCCGGATCCCTCCTCGGAGGCACGGCCCATCTTGGTCTCGAGTTTGACCACACTCGGAACCACCTTGGCCGCGACCTGCTCGACCGACCCGATCGGCGCGTTGGCGGTCGGGACGCTGCGGGCGTTAGGCGCCGCCGGCGCACTCGGCCGCGCCACGGTGGAGGGTCCACCGTCGGACTTGACCATGGAGGCCACCGTGCCGCCCACACCGGCCGACACCGCGGCGATAGCCAGCGCGCCCACGGTCAGAGCGACTGTGCGCGAGCGCTTCCGGCGCCGCGGCGCGGCAACCGGCGGCAGCACGGAGGTGTCGCCCGAGCGCGCACCGCGATAGGGGTCATAAGCCTGCTGGGCGTTGCCGTAACGCCAGTCGTAGGGCTGTTGGTAGCCGGCCTGGTTATAGCCCGGCGCCGCTTGCGGATTGGGCACTCGCTGGCCGGACTGCGGCGCGGTGTAACGCGGGTCGTCTGTCATGGTGACTGCTTTGCTCTTTCCGGTAGGCGACGCGATATCGCGTCGTCGTGTTGCTTCCAGCTTGCCGGGTGCTACTGAGAATCGACTGAGATGACACTCGGTTCGGCTGATACATCCCCTCCGTTAACGCCGACTTCGCCGTTCATTGCTGCGATTTCGCTGTGGGCAGAGGGTGACCGATACAACACCGCGGTGGGAGTGCCGGGCAACAGCACATAGAACGTGGTGCCCGGCGGGTCGCCGCCGGGGAACGTTTCGCCGATGCGGATCATGCCGCCGTGTTTGACGACAACCTGTTTCACGATCGCCAGGCCCAGACCCGAACCAGGCATGGCCCGCGCCGAGGCCGAACGATAGAACCGCTCGAAAACCAGGCCGCGCTCCTCGGGTTCGATCCCGGGGCCCTCGTCGGACACCTGCAGTTCGGCGTGGGCGGCGTCGACCTGCCGAAGCCGCAGGCATACCGTACCGCCGGGCGGACTCCACTTCGCCGCGTTGTCGAGCAGGTTGAGCACCGCCCGGGACAGCCCGGCAGGGTCACCGTGCACCTGCCATCCGACGGCTTCGATGTCGAAGTCAATATCGTTGCGGCGGCGTCGAACCCGCTCGAGGCTGCGGTCGATGACCTCGGTCATCTCGACGTCCTCGAGCACGCGGGCGTGGGCGTTGTCCTCGCGGGTGAGGTCCACCAGGTCGCCGACCAGGGTCGACAGTTCCTCGATCTGGCCGATCACGTCGACCCGCAACTCGGTCAGTTCGCTCTCCGGGATCGGCGGCGCGCCCGGCGCGCTGGAGGCCATCAGCAGTTCGACGTTGGTGCGCAGCGAGGTCAGCGGGGTCTTCAGTTCGTGGCCGGCGTCGGCCACCAGCCGGGCCTGCCGATCGCGGGACTCCGCCAGCGCCCGCAGCATGGCGTTGAACGCCTCGGTGAGCCGAGCGAGTTCGTCGCTGCCGAACACCGGTATGGGCCGCAGATCGTCGGTCCGCGCCACCCGCTCGGCGGCCTCGGTGAGCTGGCCCACCGGCCGCAGCCCGGTTCGGGCCACCATGCCACCGGCCACCGCCGCGATCACCACGCCGACGCCGCCGACGGCCAGCAGCACCCACTTGAGTTTGGTCATCACCTCGTTGGTGGGCTGCAGACTCTTGGAGATCAGCAGCGAACTGCCGTTGGGCAGATGCACGGCGAGCACCCGCTGATCGCCGACGGTGCGGCGCGACATGAACAGCTCGCCGCGGATCACCGCCTTCTCCGGCTGGCCGACCGGCAGCGTCTGCCCCTGCTGATTGGCGGTGTAGATCGCCTTGCCCGGATTGACCAGCATCGCGTTGACGTCGGAGTAGGCGGTGCCCTCGATGGCCTTGGCCGGGTCGGCGGCCAGCGAGCCGCTGGCGATCAGCAGCTGGGCCCGGCTCTGCAACTGGTTGTCGATGTCGGTGTAGAGCGCCGCGGAGACCACCGCGTAGACCGCGACGGCCATCAGCACCACGACCATGGCGACCATCGACATGGCCAGCAGCATCACCCGCCATCGCAGGGACAGGGATCTGGTGGCTCTCGCGGTGACACCGGTGACCCGCCGGCGCCGCTTGAATCCGGACATCAGGCGCTGGGCATCAGGGGGGAGTCTCGCGCAGCACGTAACCCACGCCGCGCACGGTGTGGATCAGCCGCGGTTCTCCCTCCGCCTCGGTCTTGCGTCGCAGATATCCGACGTACACCTCCAGCGCATTGCCCGAGGTGGGGAAGTCGAATCCCCAGACCTCCTCGAGAATGCGGCTGCGGGTGAGCACCCGGCGCGGGTTGGCGATCAACATCTCCAGCAGCGCGAATTCGGTGCGGGTCAGGCTGATCGCCCGCTTGCCCCGGTACACCTCGCGGGTCCCCGGGTCCAGGGTGAGGTCGGCGAACGTCATGATCGCGCTCTCGCTGGGCTCCTCCGGACCGGTTCGGCGCAGCAGCGCGCGCAGCCGGGCCAGCAGCTCCTCCAGGGCGAACGGCTTGGGCAGGTAGTCGTCGGCCCCGGCGTCCAGCCCGGCCACCCGCTCGGAGACCGAGTCGCGCGCCGTCAGCACCAGGATCGGCAGATCGTCGCCGGTGCTGCGCAGCTGACGGCAGACCTCCAGACCGTCCAGCCTGGGCATCATCACGTCGAGAACCACCGCATCGGGCCGCTCGTTGGCGATCGCCTCGAGCGCCTCGACGCCGTCCTCGGCGAGGTCCACGGTGTAACCGTTGAAGGACAGGGAACGCCGCAGGGACTCCCGAACGGCACGGTCGTCATCGACCACAAGGATTCGCACGTGGTTAGTGTCAACCAATCGACTTAGATTCGTCTAAGAGACGCGCCGCGCGAGCAGGCATTTCGCGGCGGACGAAGCCGAATCAGCGCTTGTCGAGATCTATCAGTCCCAGCCGGGCGGCCTTGAGCAGACGGCGCGGCACCTTGTGCTGACGACCGCTGACGGACACGGTGACGAGGCCGGGCTCGGTGGCTTTCCACTGCGAACGCCGACTGCGGGTGTTCGAGCGCGACATCCGGCGCTTGGGCACAGCCATGACGAAGATCTCCTTGTGATTGCCGCCGCGCAGCCGCGCGGCCAGCCTCAAAGGATAGCCGCCGACCGGTGGCTTCTCCAAAGCGGCGGCCGTTGACAGTGGGCCGGAGCCAGCAGATAACCTACCGGTTGGTTGGCCGGTTGGCGGCCCGCCTCGAACCCCCCGAGGGAGGATGCATCCATGCCGGCTGCTCCCGGAGGAGTTCGTATCGGCAACTGTTCGGGGTTCTACGGCGACCGGATCTCGGCCATGCACGAGATGCTCACCGGTGGTGACCTGGACTACCTGACCGGGGACTACCTGGCCGAACTCACGATGCTGATCCTGGGCCGAGATCGGATGAAATCCCCGGAGCGGGGCTACGCGAAGACCTTCCTGACCCAGCTGGAGCAGTGCCTGGGACTGGCCCGGGACCGCGGGGTGCGCATCGTCGCCAACGCCGGCGGCCTCAACCCGGCGGGACTGGCCGCCGCGGTTCGCGCCCTGGCCGAGCGGCTGGGCGTCGCGGTGACGGTCGCCCACGTCGAGGGCGACGATCTGCTGCCCCGGGCGGCCGAGTTGGGATTCCCGGAAGTGCTGACCGCGAACGCCTACCTGGGCGCCTGGGGAATCGTCGACTGCCTGAACTCGGGCGCCGACATCGTGGTCACCGGCCGCGTCACCGACGCCTCGGTGGTGGTCGGCCCCGCCGCCGCCCACTTCGGCTGGGCCCGCGACGACTACGACCGCATCGCCGGCGCGGTGGTGGCCGGGCACGTCATCGAGTGCGGCACGCAGGCCACCGGCGGCAACTATTCCTTCTTCACCGGGATCGCCGACCTCGGCCGCGCCGGGTTCCCACTGGCCGAGGTGTATGACGACGGCTCGTCGGTGATCACCAAGCATCCGGGCACCGGCGGCGAGGTCAGCGTGGGCACCGTCACCGCGCAGCTGCTCTACGAGATCACCGGTGCGCGCTACGCCAATCCAGACGCGACCGCCCGTTTCGACACCGTCGAGCTCAGCGATGACGGGCCCGACCGGGTGCGCATCTCCGGTGTGCGCGGCGAACCGCCGCCGCCGACACTCAAGGTGTCGCTCAACAGCATCGGCGGCTACCGCAACGCCGCCACGTTCGTGCTGACGGGGCTCGACATCGACGCCAAGGCGGACCTGGTGCGCCGTCAACTCGACGCGGCGCTCACCGCCCGGCCCGCGGAGGTGCAGTGGAACCTCGCGCGCACCGACCGGCCCGACGCCGACACCGAGCAGACCGCCAGCGCCCTGCTGACCTGCACCGTCCGTGACCCGAACCCCGAGGCGGTCGGACGCCGATTCTCCTCTGCCGCAGTGGAACTCGCGCTGGCAAGCTATCCCGGCTTCCACACCACCGCGCCCCCGTCGGACGGTTCGGTGTACGGGTTGTTCACCCCCGGCCATGTGCCGGCCGCCGAGGTCGCCCACGTGGCCGTGCATGCCGACGGCACCCGGGTTCCGATTCCGCCGGCCGGCGAGACCCTCGAACTGCGACCGGCCGGGGAGCCCACGCCGCCCGGACCCCCGCCGACCGGCCCGACCCGCCGGCTGCCGTTGGGCGCCATCGCCGGCGCCCGCAGCGGCGACAAGGGCGGCAGCGCCAACATCGGGGTGTGGGTGCGCACCGACGCCCAATACCGCTGGCTGGCCGACACCCTGACCGCGGACCTGCTGCGCGAATTGCTGCCCGAGGCAGCCGATCTCGACGTCACGCGTCATGCGTTTCCGGGCATCCGCGCGGTCAACTTCGTGATCGAGGGAATCCTCGGCAAAGGCGTCGCCTACCAGGCGCGGTTCGACCCGCAGGCAAAAGGCCTGGGTGAGTGGCTGCGCAGCCGGCATGTCGACATACCCGAGGAGCTGCTGTAGATGAGCATCTGGACCACACCGGAACGACAGCAACTGCGGAAGTCGGTGCGCACCTTCGCCGAACGCGAGATCCTGCCGTACGTCGACGAGTGGGAGCAGGCCGGCGAGCTGCCCCGCGAGCTGAGCCGGCGGGCCGCGGAGGCGGGACTGCTCGGCGTCGGATTCGGCGAGGAGTTCGGCGGGGAGGGCGGCGACGCCGCGGACACCGCGATCATCTGCGAGGAACTGCACGAGGCCGGAACCCCCGGCGGGGTGTTCGCGTCGCTGTTCACCGTCGGGATCGCGGTGCCGCACATGATCGCCTCCGGCGACGCTCGGCTGATCGACAAGTTCGTCAAACCCACCCTGCGAGGCGAGCTGATCGGGTCGCTGGCCATCACCGAGCCGGGCGGCGGCTCCGACGTCGGACACCTGCGCACCACCGCGGTCCGAGACGGCGACCACTTCGTGGTCAACGGCGCCAAGACCTACATCACCTCCGCGGTGCGCGGCGACTACGTGGTGGCGGCGGTGCGCACCGGCGGCCCGGGGGCCGCGGGGGTGTCCATGCTCGTCATCGAGAAGGGCACGCCCGGTTTCGCGGTCAGCCGCAAGCTGGCCAAGATGGGCTGGCGGTCCTCCGACACCGCCGAACTGTCGTTCACCGACGCCCGGGTGCCGGTGGAGAACCTGGTCGGCGCCGAGAACACCGGGTTCCTGCAAATCGCCCAGGCCTTCGTCTCCGAACGGATCGGCCTTGCCGTGCAGGCGTATTCGAGTGCGCAACGCTGCCTGGACATCACCGTGCGGTGGTGCCGGGATCGGGAAACCTTCGGTAAGCCGCTGATCGCACGCCAGACCGTCCAGCACACCCTGACCGAGATGGCCCGCCGGATCGACGTCGCGCGGGTCTACTCGCGCAACGTGGTCGAACGGTCGCTGGCCGGTGAGACGAACCTGATCGCACCGGTGTGTTTCGCCAAGAACACCGCGGTCGAGGCCGGCGAGTGGGTGGCCAACCAGGCCGTGCAACTGTTCGGCGGCATGGGCTACATGGCCGAGTCCGAGATCGAGCGGCAGTACCGCGACATGCGCATCATCGGGATCGGCGGCGGCACCACCGAGATCCTCACCGCACTGGCCGCCAAGACCCTCGGGTATCAGCCGTGACCGCCCTGCGAACCGCCGTCGACACCGCGAGTCCGGGCTACACCGAGGCCGCCGCGGCCATGTCCGCCAAACTCGCCGAACTCGACGCCGAATTCGCCAAGGCGCTGGCCGGCGGCGGGGCGAAATACGTTGAGCGCCATCACGCCCGCGGCAAACTGACCGCCCGCGAGCGCATCGAGTTGCTGGTCGACGCGGATTCCCCGTTCCTGGAGTTGTGCCCGCTGGCCGGCTACGGCACGGAGTTCACCGTCGGCGCCAGCCTGGTCACCGGAATCGGCGTCGTCGAGGGCACCGAGTGCATGCTGGTCGCCCACGACCCGACCGTGAAGGGCGGCACCTCCAACCCGTGGACGCTGAAGAAGGTGTTGCGCGCCAACCAGATCGCGCTGGAGAACCGGTTGCCGGTGATCTCGCTGGTGGAGTCCGGCGGCGCCGACCTGCCCACCCAGAAGGAGATCTTCATCCCGGGCGGACGGATGTTCCGCGACCTCACCCGGCTGTCGGCGGCGGGGATCCCCACCATCGCGCTGGTTTTCGGCAACTCCACGGCCGGCGGCGCCTACATCCCCGGTATGAGCGACTACGTGGTCATGATCAAGGAGCGCTCCAAGGTGTTCCTGGCCGGGCCGCCGCTGGTGAAGATGGCCACCGGTGAGGAGTCCGACGACGAGTCCCTGGGCGGGGCGGAGATGCACGCCCGCACGTCAGGTCTGGCCGACTACTTCGCCGCCGACGAACTCGACGCCATCGGCATCGGGAGACGGATCGTCGCCCGGCTGAACTGGACCAAGAAGGGCCCCGCGCCGGCATCGTTTCGCGAGCCGCTGGCCGACCCCGAGGATCTTCTGGGTGTGGTCCCGGCCGACCTGCGCATCCCGTTCGATCCGCGCGAGGTGATCGCCCGCGTCGTCGACGGCTCGGACTTCGACGAGTTCAAGCCGCTCTACGGGGCCTCGCTGGTCACCGGCTGGGCCAGTGTGTTCGGCTATCCGGTGGGCATCCTGGCCAACGCCCGCGGCGTGCTGTTCAGCGAGGAGTCCCAGAAAGCCACCCAGTTCATCCAGCTGGCGAACCAGTCGGACACCCCGCTGATATTCCTGCACAACACCACCGGCTACATGGTCGGCAGGGCCTACGAGGAAGGAGGCATGATCAAACACGGCGCGATGATGATCAACGCCGTGTCCAACTCGGCGGTGCCGCACATCTCGCTGCTGATCGGCGCCTCCTACGGCGCCGGCCACTACGGCATGTGCGGGCGGGCCTATGACCCGCGGTTCCTGTTCGCCTGGCCGAGCGCGAAGTCCGCGGTGATGGGCGGGGCGCAACTGGCCGGGGTGCTGTCCATCGTCAACCGCGCCGCCGCGGCAGCCCGCGGGCAGGCCGTGAACGAGGACGCCGACGCCGCGTTGCGCGCGGCGGTCGAGGCGCAGATCGAGGCCGAGTCGCTGCCGATGTTCCTGTCCGGCCGGCTCTACGACGACGGTGTGATCGACCCCCGCGACACCCGAACGGTACTGGGAATGTGTTTGTCCGCCATCGCCAACGGCCCGATCGAGGGGACGTCGAAGTTCGGCGTCTTCCGGATGTGAGGCAGGACGCGTGATCACCAGGGTCCTTGTCGCCAACCGCGGGGAGATCGCCCGGCGGGTGTTCGCCACCTGCCGCCGCCTCGGTATCGGTACCGTCGCGGTGTACACCGAATACGACGCGAAATCTCCCCACGTCGCCGAGGCCGACGCCCGGGTTCGTATCGACAGCTATCTGGACGTCGAGGCGCTGCTGGGCGCCGCCCGCGCCGCCGGCGCCGACGCCGTTCATCCCGGCTACGGGTTCCTCTCGGAGAACGCCGGTTTCGCGCACGCCGTCATCGACGCCGGACTGACCTGGATCGGCCCGCCGCCGGCGGCGGTGACCGCCATGGGTTCGAAGATCGAAGCGAAGAAACTGATGGCGGCCGCCGGCGTGCCGGTGCTCGCCGAACTGCACCCCGACACGGTCAATCCCGGGCAACTGCCGGTGCTGGTCAAGGCTTCCGCCGGCGGGGGCGGCCGCGGCATGCGGGTGGTCACCGACCTCGCCGACCTGCACACCGAGGTGGTGGCCGCACGCCGCGAGGCGCACTCGGCGTTCGGCGACGGGGCGGTGTTCTGCGAGCGCTATCTGCCGCGCGGGCATCACGTCGAGGTGCAGGTGATGGCGGACCGGCACGGCACCGTGTGGGCGATCGGCGAGCGGGAGTGCTCCATCCAGCGTCGCCACCAGAAGATCATCGAGGAGGCCCCCTCCCCGCTCGTCGAGCGCATTCCCGGCATGCGGGACCGGCTGTTCGACGCGGCCCGCACGGCAGCCGGGGCGATCGGGTACAGCGGCGCCGGAACCGTGGAGTTCCTCGCCGACGACGACGGCGAGTTCTACTTCCTCGAGATGAACACCCGCCTGCAGGTGGAGCATCCGGTCACCGAACTGACCACCGGACTCGACCTGGTGGAACTCCAACTCAGCGTCGCCGATGGCGATCGCCTGCCTGCCGAAATCCCCCCGCCGCGAGGACATTCCATCGAGGCGCGGATCTACGCCGAGGATCCCGCCCGCGGCTGGCAGCCGCAGGCCGGCCGGATCGACCACTTCGAGGTGCCCGGCAGCACAACGCAATTCGGACTGACGCACCGCACGGCCGTCCGGTTGGACTCCGGGATCGTCGACGGCTCGGTGGTCTCCATCCACTACGACCCGATGCTGGCCAAAGTCATCTCCTACGCACCGACCCGCGCCCGCGCCGCCCGCGTCCTGGCCGACGCGCTGGCCCGCACCAGGCTGCACGGCCTGCGAACCAACCGCGACCTGCTGGTCAACGTGCTGCGGCACCCGGCATTCCTCGCCGGCGAAACCGACACCAGCTTCTTCGACGCCCACGGCCTCGAGGAGCTGTCCGCACCGCTGGCCGGCCGCGCCGCGGTCCGGCTGTCGGCGCTGGCCGCCGCGCTGGCCGATGCCGCCGCCAACCGCGCGTCCGCCCCGGTGCTGGCCGCCGTACCCAGCGGCTGGCGGAATGTGGTGTCCGGCGACCAGCAGAAGACCTTCCGCGACGCACAAGGAACCGAGCACCGGGTCGCCTACCGATTCGCCCGCGGCGGCCCGCGGCTTCCCGACGACCCCGGGGTCGAGTTGCTCTCGGCAGCACCAACACAGGTGGAGCTTGCCGCCAACGGTGTGGCGACAACGTTCCACGTCGCCCGCTACGGCGACGAGGTGTACGTCGACTCCCCGCTCGGGCCGGTCACACTGAGTGCCCTCCCGCGGTTCCCCGAGCCAGGCTCGGTGGTGGAGAAGGGATCGTTGCTCGCGCCGATGCCCGGATCGGTGATCCGGCTGGGCGCTGCCCTCGGCGACCCCGTGACCGCCGGGCAACCGCTGATCTGGCTGGAAGCGATGAAAATGGAACACACCATCACCGCCCCGGCCGCCGGAGTGCTGGTGCAACTCGACGTCGGCGTCGGCCAGCAGGTCGAGGTGGGCGCCGTCCTTGCCCGTATCGAGACATCCGAAGGAGATGACCAATGACCGACACCGATTTCATCGAGAGCGCCGAACGGCAGGCGCTGCGCAAGTCGGTGGCCGCGCTGGCTGCCAACTACGGTCCGGACTACTACCTCGACAGGGCCCGCTCTGGCGGCCACACCGACGAATTGTGGCGGGAGGCAGGCCAACTCGGCTTCATCGGTGTGAATCTGCCCGAGGAGTACGGCGGCGGCGGCGCCGGGATGTACGAGCTGGCGCTGGTGATGGAGGAACTCTCGGCGGGCGGCTGCCCGCTGCTGATGATGGTGGTCTCCCCCGCGATCAACGGCACCATCATCGCCAAGTTCGGTACCGACGAGCAGAAGAGGCGCTGGGTTCCCGGTATCGCCGACGGCTCGATCACGATGGCGTTCGCCATCACCGAACCCGACGCCGGGTCGAACTCGCACCGCATCACCACCACCGCCCGCCGCGACGGCTCCGACTGGATCCTGTCCGGCCAGAAGGTGTGGATCTCAGGACTCGACCAGGCGGACGCCGTCCTGGTGGTCAGCCGCACCGAGGACGCCAAGACCGGTAACCTCCGTCCGGCGCTGTTCGTCGTGCCCATCGACACCCCCGGTTTCAGCTTCACGAAGATCCCGATGGAACTGACCATGCCCGAGAGCCAGTTCCAGGTGTTCATCGACGAGGTGCGACTGCCGGCCGACGCACTGGTGGGTGCCGAGGACGCAGCGATCGCGCAGCTGTTCGCCGGCCTGAACCCGGAGCGGATCATGGGTGCGGCCAGCGCAGTGGGCATGGGCCGGCTGGCGCTGGAGAAGGCCTGCGACTATGTCAAGACCCGACAGGTGTGGAAGACCCCGATCGGGGCTCACCAGGGAATCGCACACCCGCTGGCGCAGAACCACATTGAGCTGGAGCTGGCCAAGCTGATGATGCAGAAGGCGGCCACCCTCTATGACGCCGGCGACGACATGGGCGCCGCCGAGGCGGCCAACATGGCCAAGTACGCCGCCGGGGAGGCGTCGACCCGTGCGGTGGATCAGGCCGTGCAGTCGATGGGTGGAAACGGCCTGTCCCAGGAGTACGGGGTGGCGGCGATGCTGGTGGGTTCGCGGCTGGCCCGCATCGCCCCGGGGAGCCGGGAGATGATCCTGAACTTCGTGGCGCAGACCTCGCTGGGCCTGCCGCGGTCGTACTGATGACCGACACACTGGTCTCCTACACCGTCGACGGCGCCGTCGCGCGGCTGACGCTGGACTCCCCGCACAACCGCAACGCGCTGTCGGCGCGACTGGTCGGCCAACTGCACGACGGCCTGCGCCGGGCGACCGGTGACCCGGCCGTGCGGGCGGTCGTGCTGGGCCACACCGGCGGCACGTTCTGTGCCGGTGCCGACCTGTCCGAGGCATCCGGCGGCGACCCGTTCGACGCCGCGCTGGGGCGCGCCCGCGAACTGGCCGCGACGCTGCGGGCCATCGTCGAATGCCCGGTGCCGGTGATCGCGGCGGTCGACGGCCATGTGCGGGCCGGCGGGATGGGCC
>JAPOHV010000229.1 GCA_029979305.1 Mycobacteriaceae bacterium
CGCCCGACTGACTGCTTGAACAGGGTGTCGCCGGTTAACACTAGATCCGATGCACGGAAACACACCGAACCGCGGGTGTGGCCGGGGGGGTGGTCGACGGTCACCGAGATGCCGCCGACGTCCAGGACCGCGCCGTCGCGGTCGAGTTCGACGATCTGGCGCGGCTCCCGGAACAGCGTGCCGAAGGCGACCTGGGCGATGCGTGGGCCGAACCCGCGGATCGGATCGGTCAGCATGTGACGGTCGGCGGGGTGGATGTACACCGGACAACCGAAGGTGTCTGCCACCTTCTGGGCCGACCAGATGTGGTCGATGTGGCCGTGGGTCACCAGCACCGCCGCCGGGGTCAGGCGGTTATCGTCGAGGATCCGGCGCAGCGGCGCAAAAGCGCGCTGGCCCGGGTCGACGACGATCGCGTCCGATCCCTGACCATGAGCCAGCACGTAGCAGTTGCACGCCAACATCCCCGCCGGGAAGCCAGTGAGTAACACGCCCACAAGTGTCCCACCGCGCAGGCCGGGGTGGGTGCCGGGCCTGAGCGCATGTCGTGCTGGCAGACTCGGGGGTCGAGGTCACGACCACGAGACCGGCCACGATTACATGGAGGACGACAGCGGTGCCGACCAACGAACAACGACGCGAGGCGGCCAAGCGCAAGCTTGAGCGCCAGCTTGAGGCGCGGGCCCAGAAGGCCCGACAGCAGCGCATCCTGACGGTCGTGGCCGCGGTAGTGGCAGTCGTCGCGGTCGCGGCCGGGCTCGCGTTCTTCGTGTTCAAGAAGTCCGATGCGCCGGCCGTTACCGCCGAGGCACCGCAGACAGCCGCTACCCCGACGCAGCTCGTCCGCGGCGGTCCCGGCCAGCTACCGGCGTTCAGGGCCCCCTCCGAACTCGGCGCCAACTGCACGTACCCCAAGGCGGAGACGGCCAGCAAGAAGGTCGACCCGCCGAAGGAGGGTCGGGTGCCCATCGATCCGGCGACCGTCAGCGTCAGCATGTCGACCGATCAGGGCAACATCGGCCTGATCCTCAACAACGCCGAGGCCCCGTGCACGGTGAACAGTTTCGCGAGCCTGGCCCAGAAGGGCTTCTTCGACGGGACTGCATGCCACCGGCTGACCACCTCCCCTGCCCTGGGCGTGCTGCAGTGCGGCGACCCGGACGGAAACGGGCAGGGCGGCCCCGGCTACCGGTTCGCCAACGAGTACCCCACCAATCAGTACGCCAAGGGTGATGCGGCGCTGGGTAAGGCGGTGCTGTACCCGCGCGGCGCGATCGCGATGGCCAACGCCGGCGCCGACACCAACGGCAGTCAATTCTTCCTGGTGTACAAGGACTCTCAGCTCCCACCGAACTACACCGTTTTCGGCACCATCGACTCCACCGGTCTGGCGACCCTGGACAAGATCGCCGCGGCCGGTGTCGTCGGCGGGGGTGAGGACGGCAAGCCCGCCACGCCGGTCAACATCAAGACCGTCCTCCTCGACTGAGCCTGCTCGATGACAGGCCCCGCGCCGTTCGATCCCACGACACCGGCGTACGCCACGCCCGAGCCGGCTGAGCCCTACCCCGCCTACCCTCCGTCGCACCCGGGTCCGTACCCGGGGCCCTACCCCTATCCCCCCTACCCCCCTCCGCCGCCGGCCAGGACCAACGCCCTTGCGATCGCCTCACTTGTCGCCGCGCTGCTCTTCGCTCCGCTGGGCATCCTGTTGGGGCATCTGTCGCTCTCGCAGATCAAGCGCTCCGGCGAGGAGGGTCGCGGTCTGGCCATCGCCGGCCTGGTGATCGGTTACGTCGTCACCGTGGCGACGATCCTGCTGCTGGTGGCCGGGCTGCTGTTCTTCTCCTGGGCGGCCAAGGTGGTGCGGGAGAACCCGCAGATGCGCGGCGCGGCGGGGCCGACACTGTCGGGCGACGGGCAGTTGCCGCGATTCGAGCCGCCGGCCGGACTCGGCGCGGCATGCGCCTATCCCGCCACCGCGACACCGGCCGCCAAACCGGTCAATCCGCCGCGGCCCGGTCCGGTGCCGACCGAACCCGGGATCGTCGACGCCAGCATGCTCACCGAGGACGGTGCGATCGGTATGCGGCTGGATAACGCCAAGGCGCCGTGCACGGTGAACAGTTTCGTCAGCCTCGCCCAGCAGGGCTTCTTCGACAACACCGTCTGTCGCCGGCCTGCCGACTCCCGGGCGTTGTCGGCGCTGCAGTGCGGCGACCCGACCGGCACCGGGACGGGCGGTCCGGGCTATCGGTTCGCCAATGAATATCCCACCAACCAGTACCGGCCGTTCGACAGGCGGCTTCAGCAGCCGGTCGTCTATCCACGCGGAACGCTCGCGATGGCCAATGACGGGCCGGACACCAACGGAAGCCAGTTCTTCATCGTCTACCGCGACTCGATACTGCCGCCCACCTACACGGTGTTCGGCAGCATCGACGAGGCTGGTCTGCGCACCGTGGAAGGGCGGGCATCCGTCACGATCGAGTCGGTGCGGCTGTTGTAGGCCGTCACCCCGGGTTGAGTGTGCGTTTCGCGACAGCCGCCCGGCGTGTCGCGGGCGAAACCGCACAGTCGAGCAGGGCGAGTGGTCTACCGCAGCTCAGGCGGCGGAGGTCACCCGGTAGACGTCGTAGACACCCTCGATATTGCGCACCGCGTTGAGCAGGTGGCCCAGATGCTTCGGGTCGCCCATCTCGAAGGTGAAGCGGCTGATCGCCACCCGGTCATCGGAGGTGGTGACCGACGCCGACAGGATGTTGACCTTCTCGTCGGCGAGCACCCGGGTGACGTCGGAGAGCAGGCGGTGCCGGTCGAGTGCCTCCACCTGGATCGCGACCAGGAACACCGACGTCGGCGACGGCGCCCACAGCACGTCGATGATCCGCTCGGACTGCTGGCGCAGATCCGTCGCATTGGTGCAGTCGGTGCGGTGCACGCTCACCCCG
>JAPOHV010000033.1 GCA_029979305.1 Mycobacteriaceae bacterium
CACTGCACCTCTTCTACGTCGTCAAGATTCTGCTCTACGTCCTGTTCGGCGCCGTATTCGCGCTGGCGACCAAGGGCATCGACGGCTGGAGCAACATCGGGCAGTGGTGGACCGAGCCGATCGTCCTCCAGAAGGTCGTGCTCTACACCATGCTCTTCGAGGTCATCGGCCTCGGCTGCGGCTTCGGCCCGCTCAACAACCGCTTCTACCCGCCGATGGGATCGGTTCTGTACTGGTTGCGGCCCAACACCATCCGCCTTCCACCATGGCCCGGCCGGATCCCGTTCACCCGGGGGGACAACCGCGATCCGGTCGATGTGATTCTCTATGGCGCCCTGCTGGTGGTGCTGCTCATCGCCCTGCTGTCCGACGGCACCGGTCCCGACTCCGCGCTGGGCACCGAGGTCGGCCTGCTGCCGGCCTGGCAGTCGTGGACGATCCTTGCCCTGGTGGCCTGCGCCGGTCTGCGCGACAAGGTCATCTTCCTGGCGTTGCGCGGAGAGGTGTACATCCCGTTCGTGGCGGCGTTCCTGTTCGGCGGCCAGAACGTCATCATCGCCGCCAAACTGGCCTGCGTGGTGATCTGGATGGGCGCGGCCACCTCCAAACTCAACAAGCACTTTCCGTTCGTGATCTCCACGATGATGTCCAACAGCCCGGTGATCCGGCTGCGCTCGCTGAAACGCAAATTCTTCGAACGCTTCCCGGACGACCTGCGCCCCGGGCCGCTGTCTCGCGGTCTCGCCCACATCAGCACCGCCATCGAAATGCTCGTGCCCCTGGTGCTGCTGTTCTCCCACGGCGGCTGGCCCACCGCTATCGCCGCCTTCGTCATGGTGTGCTTCCACCTCGGCATCCTGTCCGCAATCCCCATGGGGGTGCCGCTGGAGTGGAACGTGTTCATGATCTTCTGCGTGCTGGCGCTGTTCGTCGGGCACGCCGAGGTGGGCCTGTCGGATATGACCAACCCGTGGCCGATCGTCCTGCTGGTGGTGATGGCCAGCATCGTCGTCGTCGGCAATCTGATGCCCCGCAAGGTGTCCTTCCTGCCCGGAATGCGGTATTACGCCGGTAACTGGGACACCACCCTGTGGTGCATTAAGCCCTCCGCGGAGGCCAAGATCGCCGACGGCATCGTCGCGATCGCGAATATGCCTGCCGCGCAGTTGGAGAAGTTCTACGGCAGCAAGGAAGCCGCCCAGATCCCCATCTACATGGGATATGCGTTCCGAGGTTTCAACACCCACGGCAAGGCGCTGTTCACCCTCGCGCACCGGGCGATGGCCGGCCGGAACGAGGACGATTACTCGGTGACCGACGGCGAACGGATCTGCAGCATGGCCATCGGCTGGAACTTCGGCGACGGCCACATGCACAACGAGCAGTTGATCGCCGCGCTGCAACGGCGCTGCCGGTTCGAGCCCGGCGAGGTCCGGGTGGTGCTGCTCGACGCCCAGCCGATCCACCGCCAGACCCAGCGCTACCGCCTCGTCGACGCCGCGACGGGCGAGTTCGAGAGCGGATACGTCGACGTCGCCGACATGGTGGTCCGCCAGCCCTGGGACGACGACGTGCCGGTCCATGTGGAAACCCGCTCCGACCCGGGTTGACCAAACGGTTGGTTGGTCTGTCAGAATCGGGGGGAGCCCAATGAACCCCCAACCGGAGAACTAAGGAGAAGTCGATGGCGGAAGCGGTAATTGTCGAGGCCGTGCGGTCCCCGGTCGGCAAGCGCAACGGCGGGCTGTCGGGTGTGCACCCGGCCGAGTTGTCGGCGCAGGTCCTCAACGGCCTCGCGGAGCGCGCCGGCATTGACCCCGAGGTGGTCGACGACGTGATCTGGGGGTGCGTCATGCAGGCCGGCGAGCAGGCCCTCGACATCGCCCGCACCGCGGTTCTGACGGCGGGCTGGCCGGAGACCATCCCGGGCGTGACGGTGGACCGCCAGTGTGGCTCCAGTCAGCAGTCGGTGCACTTCGCCGCCGCCGGCGTGGTGGCCGGCCACTACGACGCCGTGATCGCCGGTGGCGTCGAGTCGATGTCGCGCACGCCGATGGGCGCCTCGCTGGCCAACGGCGGCAATCCCTACAGCACCGCCTTCAAGGCCCGCTACAGCCGCACCCCCAACCAGGGGATCGGCGCGGAGATGATGGCCGAGAAGTGTGGCCTGAGCCGGACCATGCTCGACCAGTTCTCCCTCGACTCGCACGAAAAAGCCGGCGCCGCACAGGCATCCGGCGCCTTCGACGACCAGATCGTGGGGATCAAGGATCCGGACGGAAACCTCGTCATCAAGGACGAGGGCATCCGGCTGGGCACCACGCTGGAGAAGATGGCTCAGCTCAAGCCGGCCTTCAAGGAAGACGGCGTGATCCACGCCGGCAACTCCTCGCAGATCTCCGACGGTTCGGGTGCGCTGCTGTTCATGTCGGCGGAGAAGGCGAAGTCGCTGGGGCTCAAGCCGATCGCCCGCGTGCACACCGCCGTGCTGGCGGGGGCCGACCCGGTGATGATGCTCTCCGCCCCGATCCCGGCCACCCAGAAGGCACTCCAGCGCTCCGGTCTGAGCCTGTCCGACATCGGCGTCTTCGAGGTCAACGAGGCCTTCGCCCCGGTTCCGATGGCCTGGCTCAAGGAGATCGGCGCCGACGAGAAGAAGCTGAACCCCAACGGCGGCGCCATCGCGCTGGGCCACCCGCTCGGCGGCTCCGGCGCACGGATCATGACCACGCTGCTCTACCACATGCGGGACAACAACATTCGCTACGGCCTGCAGACCATGTGCGAGGGCGGCGGACAGGCCAACGCCACGATCCTCGAGCTGCTGTAGCGATGTCGCAGGACACCGCCCCCGGCGCTCTCGCCGAGCGCCGGGGTAACACGCTGGTCGTCACCATCAACCGGCCCGACGCGCGCAACGCCGTCAACCAGGCCGTCAGCGTCGGCGTCGGCGACGCCCTGCAGCAGGCCCAGGACGACCCGGAGATCTGGGCCGTCGTCATCACCGGCGCGGGGGACAAGTCGTTCTGCGCCGGCGCCGACCTCAAGGCGCTGTCGCGGGGGGAGAACATCTTCCATCCCGACCACCCGGAGTGGGGTTTCGCCGGCTTCGTGCAGCACTTCATCGACAAACCGGTGATCGCCGCCGTCAACGGCACCGCACTGGGTGGGGGCACCGAACTGGCACTGGCCAGCGACCTGGTGGTCGCGCAGTCCGGCGCCCAGTTCGGGCTGCCGGAGGTCAAGCGGGGACTGATCGCGGCGGCCGGCGGGGTGTTCCGGATCGTCGACCAGCTGCCGCGCAAGGTGGCGATGCAACTGCTGGTCACCGGCGACCCGATCAGCGCGGAGGAGGCCGCCCGCTGGGGCCTGATCAATCAGGTCGTGCCGGACGGCCCGGGGACACCGGCGCTTGACGCGGCACTCGCCCTGGCCGACCGGATCACCGTCAACGCACCGCTGGCGGTACAGGCCAGCAAGCGTGTGGCGGCGGGAGTCGACGACGGTGCGATCACCGCCGAGGCCGCCTCCTGGAAACGGTCCAACCGCGAGATGCGGGCGGTGTTCGGCTCCGAGGACGCCCGCGAGGGACCGATGGCGTTCGCCCAGAAGCGCGCCCCGGTCTGGAAGGCGCGCTGATCTCCTAGGCCGCCTTGGTCGTCGTGGTCGGGGACGCCGTCGCCGACGGGGTCTCGGTCGCCGACGGGGTTGCCGACGCCGACGGGCTCGCCGATGCCGACGGAGTCGTCGACGCCGACGGGCTCGCCGTCTCGCTGGCGGCGGACGCCGTGGTCGACGGGGTCTCCGACGTCGACGGGGTGGTCGATGCGGTCTCGGTGGTCGTCGGGGTGGTCGACGTGCCCGCCTCGGCGGCCGGGGTGGGCGGGGTCAGCACGGTGTCGATCATGTAGATGTAGGCGCCGTGCGCGGCGTAGGCGCACACCAGCTTGGCGTCGTTGACCGTGATGTCACTGCCCTTGCCGGCGACGGTCACCGTCCGGCCGTCCTGGGTGGGCATCTTGCCCTTGACGTCGTTGGGCCCGAGGTAGCCCAGCACCATGTGGTAGAAGAGCGTCGGCAGCAGCACCACCGGGTCGGACTTCAGGGTCGCCAGAGTGGCGGGATCCAGCTTGGCGAAGGCGTCGTTGGTGGGCGCGAAGACCACGTAGGGGCCGCCGTCGAGAACGTTGACGATGTTGATGTCGGGGTTGAGCTTGCCCGAGATGAAGCCGCTGAAGGTGCTCAGGTCCGGGTTGCTGGCCAGCGCCTCCGAGCCGGTCTGCAGGGCCATCGAGTCGATCGACCCGGCGCTGCCGGCCGGATGCTTGCTGCGGTACGCGTCGCAGCCCGAGCCCTGCGGGTCCGGCACCTTGGTCGACGTCGGGACCGGTGCCATGTTCGTCGGCGTGGCCGGGGCCGGGGCCGGGGTGGGTTCCGGAGTCGGCTCGGCGTAGGCCGTCGGGACGGCGACGGCGATAGCGGCGATGGCCGCGGCGAGGCCGAGGGTCTTGCTACGAGTGCTCACGGGGTCCTCTTTCGATTCATGTGGGGTCTTTCGCCCGCATTGCCTGTGGAATCGTAGACGCGGTCCGTTTCGTTACCCAAAACGTCGAGTTCAGCCGGAAAGCCCAGGTCGCTGGGATCCGGGCCGGCGGGCACCTACGATGCCTGCCATGGCTGAACCTGTCGCTGGCCCGCTGATCATCACCGTCCGGGGGCGGACGCCCGAGGTGGACCCGGAGGCCTGGGTCGCCCCGAACGCCAGCCTGATCGGCCAGGTCCGGCTCGCCCCGAGGGCCAGCGTGTGGTTCTCGGCGACGCTGCGGGCCGAGGCGGAGCCCATCGAGATCGGGGCCGGCACGAACATCCAGGACGGTGTGACGATCCACGTCGACCCGGAATTCCCGGTCCGGGTCGGGGCCGGGGTCAGCGTCGGGCACAACGCGGTGCTGCACGGCTGCACGGTGGAGGACGGCGCACTGGTCGGGATGGGCGCGATCGTGCTCAACGGGGCGGTCGTCGGCGCCGGGTCGCTGGTGGCCGCCGGCGCGCTGATCCCGCAGGGCGTGGTGATCCCGCCGCGGTCGCTGGTGGCCGGCGTACCGGGCCGGGTCCGGCGCGAACTCAGCGACGCCGAACTGGCCGGCAACCGCGACAACGCCACCGTGTACGAGCGGTTGGTCGACCTCTACCGCCCCGCCGAATAGTGATGGGCGCGACGTCAGGGTTGCGTCACCGATTCGGGCGGGATTGTTTCGTACCGTGAAGGGGATGCGTATCGACCAGCTCCGCGCGGCGGCCGGCGAGGCCGTCCCGCACACGGAGTCACCCTCGGTGGTGCGCCGCCGGCGCGTCGTCGTGTGCGTGGTCCTGGTGACCGGCGCGATGCTGATGGCCTACTCGCTCAATCAGCGGCCGGGCGCGGCGTCGTTCTACTGGCTGACGATGTCGCTGGCCGCGGTGTGGACGGTGGGTGCGCTGCTCTCCGGTCCGCTCCACCTGGGCCGCATCACCTGGCAGGACCGTTCGACCCGGCCGGTCGTCACCGGGACCGCCATCGGCCTGCTGCTCGGCGGGGTGTTCCTGGCCGGCGGACTGGCGGTTCGCGACATCCCGGTCATCGCCGACCCGATCAGACGGGTGCTGGAGTTCACCAACCACGGGCCGCACCTGCTGATCGTCCTGATCGCACTCGTCAACGGGGTCGCCGAGGAATTGTTCTTCCGCGGCGCGCTCTACACCGCGCTGGGGCGCTGCTACCCGGTGGCGATCTCGACCCTGCTCTACGCGGCCGCGACCCTGGCCACCGGCAACCCGATGCTGGCCTTCGCCGGCCTGATCCTGGGGACGGTCTGCGGGCTGCAGCGGCGTGCCACCGGCGGCGTGCTGGCTCCGGTGCTCACGCACGTGGTGTGGGGACTGATCATGGTGCTGGCGCTTCCGCTCGTCTTCGGGCTCTGACCGAGTTCAGAACAGGTCGTCGCAGCCCGACGTGGCGCTACCGGTCGGTGAAGTCCGGCCGGCGCCGCTGCTGGAACGCCTTGGTTCCCTCGATGAAGTCACGCGACTTCAGCAGAACGAGCTGACCCTCGCTCTCGCGCCCGATGGCGGCGTCCAACTCGGTCAGCGTCGCGGCGTTGATCGCGTGCTTGGTCAACCGCAGCGACACCGCCGGCCCGGCGGCGAGCTTCTCGATCACCGCCGCGACTCCGGCCTCGAGTTCGTCATGCGGATACACCGCGCTGACCAGACCGTAGTCCAGTGCCTCAGTGGCTGGAATCCGTTCCGCCAGCAGTGCCATCCGCATCGCCCGGATCCGGCCGACCGCCGCGGCCACCAGGGCGGTGGCACCGCCGTCGGGCATCAGGCCGATCTTGGTGAAGGCCAGCATGAAGAACGCCTTGTCCGACGCCAACACCACGTCGCTGGCCAGCGCCAGCGAGACGCCGACTCCCGCCGCCGGCCCCTGCACGACGGCGACCACCGGTTTGGGCAACGCGGCGATGCTCTGGACGGCCCGATTGGCCGCCACCAGCAGATCGTCGATTGAGACCGAACTCGCCTGTGCCGCTTGGTCTTCGGCGCTGATTCCGGCTCCCGAACAGAATCCCCTGCCCGCCCCGGCCAGTCGCACCACCTTCACCTGTGGGTCGGTGGCGGCCCGGTCCAGCGTGTCGGCGAGCGTGGTCATCATGGCCGTCGTCAGCGAGTTGAGGCTGTCCGGCCGGTTGAACGTCGCCGACAGCACATGGCCGTCGAGGGCGATCGCGAGGTCGTCGATACCGGTGTAGGTCTGCACGGTAAGACACGGTACAAAGAGGGTTCCGGACTGCACGAAGGGCGGTAGATCACATGGCTGGACCACTGGCGGGCCTGCGGGTCGTCGAACTGGCCGGCATCGGCCCCGGCCCGCACGCCGCGATGATCCTGGGCGACCTCGGTGCCGACGTGGTTCGCGTCGAGCGGCCCAGCAAGTTGCCCAACCCCGGCCCCAGCGGTGACTTCCTGATGCGCAGCCGCCGGTCGGTGACCGCGGACCTCAAGAGCGAGGCCGACCGCGACCGGGTGCTCGGCCTGATCGCCAAGGCCGACGTCCTCATCGAGGGCTTCCGCCCGGGCGTCACCGAGCGGCTCGGCCTCGGCCCCGAGGACTGCGCGAAGGTCAATGACCGGCTGATCTACGCCCGGATGACCGGCTGGGGACAGACCGGCCCGCGCAGCCAGCAGTCCGGCCATGACATGAACTACATCTCGCTCAACGGCGTGCTGCACGCCATCGGCCGGGTCGGTGAGCGACCGGTGCCCCCGCTGAACCTGGTCGGCGACTTCGGCGGCGGCTCGATGTTCCTGCTGGTCGGGATCCTCTCGGCGCTGTACGAACGCGAGCGTTCCGGCAAGGGTCAGGTGATCGACGCCGCGATGGTCGAGGGCTCGGCCGTGCTGGCGCAGATGATGTTCGCCTTCCGGCATACCGGGTTGTGGAGCGACGTGCGCGGCACCAACATGCTCGACACCGGCGCCCCGTACTACGACGTCTACGAGTGCGCCGACGGCCGCTACGTCGCGGTGGGCTCCATCGAGCCCCAGTTCTACGCCGAGATGCTGGAGAAGCTGCGGCTGGACCCGGCTGCGCTGCCGGCCCAGAACGACGTCAGCCGCTGGCCGGAGCTGCGGGCGGTGCTCACCGAGACCTTCGCCAGGCACGACCGGGACCACTGGGCCCAGGTGTTCTCCGGCAGCGACGCCTGCGTCACCCCGGTGCTGAGCTTCGCCGAGATCGAGACCGAACCGCACAACACCGAGCGCGGCAGTTTCTATCGCGTGGGCAATTCGGTGTTCCCGATGCCGGCGCCCCGGTTCTCCCGGACCCAGCCAGGCCAGCCCACCCCGCCGCGGGCCCCGGGGCAGGACAACGAAGCGATGCTGACCGACTGGTTGTGAGGGATGGGTATAGTCCCAACCAACCAGTAGGTAGAAAGAAGGGATTCAGCAGTGCAGATCACCGACGCCGTCGCCGTCGTCACCGGTGGCGCTTCCGGTCTGGGCCTGGCCACCGCCAAGGCGCTGCTCGACCAGGGTGCCAAGGTCGTCATCCTGGACCTGCCGTCGTCGGCGGGTGAGGACGTCGCCGCAGAGTTGGGCGACCGGGTGCGTTTCGCGCCGGCCGACGTCACCGACGAGGAAGCCGTCACGAAGGCCTTCGATCTCGCCGAGACACTGGGGCCGGTGCGCATTGTCGTCAACTGTGCCGGGACCGGGGACGCGATCCGGGTGCTCGGCAAGGCCGGGGTCTACCCGCTGAACAAGTTCGCCCGCATCGTCAACATCAACCTGGTCGGCACCTTCAACGTGCTGCGCCTCGGCGCCGAACGGATGGCCAAGACCGATCCGGTCGGGCCCGCCGACAGCCCGGAGCGCGGCGTCATCATCAACACCGCGTCGGTCGCGGCGTTCGACGGGCAGATCTGGCAGGCCGCCTACTCGGCGTCCAAGGGCGGCGTGGTCGGCATGACCCTGCCGATCGCCCGCGACCTCGCCGACAAGCAGATCCGGGTGGTCACCATCGCGCCGGGCCTGTTCGACACCCCGCTGCTGGCCGGGCTGCCCGAGCCGGCCAAGGCCTCGCTGGGCGCGCAGGTGCCGCACCCCTCACGGCTGGGCAAGCCCTCGGAATACGGTGCCCTGGCCGTGCACATCGTGGAGAATCCCATGCTCAACGGCGAGGTGATCCGCCTCGACGGCGCAATTCGCATGGCACCGCGGTAGTCCGGACCCAGAGGAGACAGGGATGACGTTGAAGACCAAGTTCACTGAGACCTTCGGTGTGGAACACCCGATCGCCCAGGGCGGTATGCAGTGGGTCGGTCGCGCGGAACTCGTTGCCGCCGTGGCCAACTCGGGTGCGCTGGGCTTCCTCACCGCGCTGACCCAGCCGACCCCGGCCGATCTGGCGCGCGAGATCGACCGCACCCGCGAGCTCACCGACAAACCGTTCGGGGTCAACCTGACCATCCTGCCGGCGATCACCCCGCCGCCGTACGACGAGTACCGCCAGGTGATCGTCGACGCCGGGATCAAGATCGTCGAGACCGCCGGCTCCAACCCGGCCCCGCACCTGCCGATGTTCCACGACAACGGCATCAAGGTGCTGCACAAGTGCACCTCGGTGCGTCACGCCATCAAGGCGCAGAGCCTGGGGGTGGACGGCATCAGCATCGACGGCTTCGAGTGCGCCGGCCACCCCGGTGAGGACGACGTGCCGGGCCTGGTGCTGATACCCGCCGCCGCCGAGAAGATCGAGATCCCGATGATCGCCTCCGGCGGCTTCGGCGACGCCCGCGGGCTGGTGGCCGCGCTGGCGCTCGGCGCCGACGGCATCAACATGGGCACCCGGTTCATGTGCACCGTCGAATCGCCCATCCACCAGAACATCAAGCAGGCCATCGTCGACGGCGACGAGTTGGGCACCGAACTGATCTTCCGCAGCCTGCACAACACCGCACGGGTGGCCTCGAACGCGGTGTCGCGAGAAGTCGTCGAGATCCTCAAGAACGGCGGCCAGTTCGGCGACGTGATGGAGCTGGTGGCCGGCTCACGCGGCCGGAAGGTGTTCGACGAGGGCGACCCCGACGCCGGGATCTGGACCGTCGGCACCGTGATGGGTCTGATTCACGACATCCCCACCTGCGGCGAACTGGTCAGCCGGATCGTCAGCGGCGCCGAGGAGATCATCAACGGCCGACTGGCCGGCATGGTGAGGGCCGGCGCCGCCGTCTGATCCCGGCTTGCGCGCCGGTTCCTGCTCGCCGAGATTGCAGCCACGCAGAGGAAAGACGCATTTTGCCTGCGTGGGTGCAATCTCGGGGGAGGGTGAGGCGTGATGCTCACAGCAAAAATGCCCGCCCGGACAGCCGGGCGGGCATTGTGCAGTCTCGAGAGACGCGGGGCGGCGCAGCGACGTCAGCGACGCCTCAGGAGCCGTTCAGCTGGCGTTGGCCAGCGGCGGTGTGTCCTCGAACTGCTCGGAGGTGTCACCCTCCACGAGGAGGTCGCCGTGATACAGCGCATCGAAGTCAACTTTGATGACGTCGGCACTGGTGTCGTCGATCCACATGCCTGAGAGCCTATGGGTAACCATTAAGGAATCTTTGAGTCACGTTTCGGAAAATGGTGGCAATTTCTTACCGCCGGATAACGGTGCCGACAGCCGGTTTGACCAGCCCCCGAAGGCCCGGCAAGACTCGGTCCTGACCTGCTGACATGCGAAAGGACGGTGCTGTGCTGCACCGAATCGCCCGGCTGGCCCTGCGCGCGCCCCGGCGGACTCTGGCAATCGCCGCCCTGCTCGCCGTGGTCACCGCTGTTTTCGGCATCCCGGTGGCCAGCCACCTCTCCGCCGGCGGGTTTCAGGATCCCGGTTCGGAATCGGCCCGGGCGGCGCATCTGCTCAGTGAGAAGTTCGACCAGACCGACCAGCAACTGCTGTTCACCGTGTCCGACCCGGCCGGTGCCACCTCGGCCGCGGCGTCCGCGGTGGGTTCGGACATCGTCGCCCGCCTCATGGCGTCGCCGAACGTCCTGGGTGTGACCTCGCCGTGGACCTCGCCGCCTGCGGCCGCCGCCGAGCTGATCAGCACCGATGGGACCACCGGGCTGGTCGTGGCCACCATGGACGGCGGTGAGAACAAGGCCCAGGTCTACGCCGCGCCGCTGGCCGAGCAGCTGGCCGGCACCCGCGACGGCGTGACGGTGCTGGCCGGCGGCAGCGCGCTGATCTACAAGCAGATCAACGATCAGACCAAGGCCGACCTGCTGCGGATGGAAATCATTGCGGTGCCGCTGAGCTTCCTGGTGCTGGTGTGGGTTTTCGGCGGACTGGTCGCCTCGGCGCTGCCGATGATCGTCGGCCTGATGGCCATACTGGGGGCGATGTCGGTGCTGCGGCTGCTGACCGGCTTCACCGACGTCTCGATCTTCGCGCTGAACATCACCACCGCCCTCGGGCTGGCGCTGGCCATCGACTACACGCTGCTGATCGTCAGCCGCTACCGCGACGAGGTCGCCTCCGGAGAGACCCGGGAGGCGGCGCTGGTGCGCACGCTGTGCACCGCCGGGCGCACCGTGTTGTTCTCGGCGATGACGGTGGCCCTGTCGCTGTCGGCGCTGTTGATCTTTCCGATGTACTTCCTGAAGTCGTTCGCCTACTCCGGCGTCGCGACGGTGGCCTTCGCCGCCGCCGCGGCCGTGGTCGTCACCCCGGCGTTGATCGTCGTCCTCGGCGAGCGCATCGACGCCCTCGACATGCGCCGACTGGCCCGGCGGCTGCTTCGCCGGCCGGAACCGGTCGAAAAGCCGGTCGAGCAGTTGTTCTGGTACCGCTCCACGAAGTTCGTCATGGGCCGGGCGGTACCGATCGGGGCGGCCATCATCGCCCTGTTGGTTCTGCTGGGCGCGCCGTTCCTGCGGATCCAGTTCGGCGGTCCCGACGACCGGGTGCTGCCCAAGACGGCATCGGCCCACCAGGTGGGCGACCAGTTGCGGGACGACTTCGGCAGTAACTTCGCCAACGGCCTTCTGATCGTCGTTCCCGACGCCGCCGGGGTGAGCGACGCCGAGTTGAACCGTTACGCGGCGTCGTTGTCGCGAGTGGCAGACGTGACGTTGGTCTCCGCCCCCGGGGGCACTTTCGTCAACAGCAATCAGGTCGGGCCGCGCTCGGCGCCCGCCGGCGTTGCCGACGGCAGTGCCTTCCTGTCCGTGCGCAGCACCGCTCCGCTGTACTCGGCGGCCTCGAACCACCAGCTCGACCGGCTGCACGCCATCCCCGGACCATCCGGTCGCGAGGTGCTGATCGCCGGCGGCGCCCAGGTGAGCCGGGACATCGTCGGGGCGATCACCTCGCGGATGCCGTTGGTGCTCACGCTGATCGGTGTGATCACTTTCGTGGTGCTGTTCCTGCTCACCGGAAGCCTGGTGCTTCCGCTGAAGGCGCTGGTGCTCAACGTGCTCTCCCTCTCCGCGGCGTTCGGCGCACTGGTCTGGGTCTTCCAGGAGGGGCACCTCGGCGCGCTGGGCACCACCCCGACCGGCACGATGGAGGCCAACATCCCGGTGCTGATGTTCTGTGTGGCGTTCGGGCTGTCGATGGACTACGAGGTGTTCCTGCTCGCCCGCATCCGCGAATTCTGGATCAGATCCGCCGGCACCCGGGCAGACAGTGATGAAAGCGTGGCGCTGGGCCTGGCCCGCACCGGGCGGGTGGTGACCGCGGCCGCCCTGATCATGGCGATCGCCTTCGCCGCGCTGACCACCGCTCAGGTCTCGTTCATGCGGATCTTCGGGGTGGGCCTGACGCTGGCGGTGATCGTCGACGCCACCCTGGTCCGGATGGCCCTGCTGCCGGCCTTCATGCGGGTGATGGGCAAGCGGAACTGGTGGGCGCCGCGCCCGCTGGTGCGCCTGCACGAGCGGATCGGCCTGACCGAGGAGCCGCCGGACGGCCGGACCGCCGCGCCCGGCGCTCTGGCTACAGTGGCGAAATGACCTCTCCCGCCGCCGGAAACACCCTCAGCCATCCGTTCTTCGCCCGGCTGTGGACGGTGATGTCCGCGCACGAGACCCCACTGCTGCGCCGGTTGCGCGCCGAGAACCTGGCCGGGCTGTCGGGCCGGGTCCTCGAGGTCGGCGCGGGCACCGGCACCAACTTCGGCTTCTACCCGCACACGGTGCGGCAGGTGATCGCCCTGGAGCCTGAGACGATGCTTGCCCCGAAGGCCCGGCAGGCCGCGGTGTCAGCGCCGGTGCCGGTCACTGTCATCGAGTCCACCGTCGAAGCCCTGGCCGATTCCGGGACCGCGGCCGAGCCGTTCGACGCGGTGGTGTGCTCGCTGGTGCTGTGCTCGGTTGCCGACCCGGAAGCCGTTCTGCGGCAACTGAGTTCGGTGCTCAAACCGGGCGGTGAACTGAGGTACTTCGAACATGTGGCCAGCGGAGGCTGGCGCGGATCGCTGCAGCGGATCGCCGACGCCACGGTGTGGCCGCGGATCTCCGGCAACTGCCACACCCACCGCGACACCGAACGCGCCATCACCGCGGCGGGCCTGGAGATCGATACGGCCCGGCGTCAGTGGACGTTCCCGGCGTGGGTTCCCATGCCGGTGTCGGAGGTGGCGCTGGGCCGGGCGGTGAAGGCGGCCTAGGGCAGAAGCTCGGGCAGCCGCTGCAGCAGCGTCGGCAGCGCGGCGCCGGCGTTCTCCCGCACGCTCAGCGTCGCCGACGCCGACAGCGGGGTGGGTTCCGGATTGACCTCGATGACCACCGTGCCCTGGGCCAGCGCCACGTCGGGCAGGCCGGCGGCCGGGTAGACCAGGCCGGAGGTTCCGACGACCACCACGACGTCCGCGGTGGCCACCGCCCGCACGGCGGCCTGCCACGGCGCGTCGGGCAGCGCCTCGCCGAACCACACGATCCCGGGCCGGATCAGCCCGCCGCAGCCGCACTCCGGCGGCGCCAGCTCCAGTCGAGGCTCGGCCATGTCGGGCAGTGGCCCGTGGTAGCGCGCGCCACAGGTGTCGCACCAGAACTCGGCCAGACTGCCGTGCAGGTGGTGGACGGTGCGACTGCCGGCGCGCTCGTGCAGATCGTCGACGTTCTGGGTGACCACCGTGACGTCGGCGTAGTCCTGCCATGCGGCCACCGCCCGGTGGCCGGCGTTGGGCTGGACCTCCCGGACCAGATGATGGCGCCACAGATACCAGGCCCACACCCGCTCCGGGTGCCGCTGCCATCCCTCGGTGCTGGAGATCTCATAGGGGTCGTACTGCGCCCACAGGCCGGTCTCGTCGTCCCGGAACGTCGGCACTCCGCTCTCGGCGGAGATCCCCGCGCCGCTGAGCACCGCGATCTGCACGACCCCAAAGATAGCCGGTGTCGGCGATACTGAAGCCCGTGCAGTGGGTGCGACTCGACTCCCGATCGGCCGTGCCGCTGTTCGACCAGTTGCGGACGGCGGTGATCGAGTCCGTCCGGGACGGCCGGCTGGCGCCCGGTGTGCGGCTGCCCACGGTCCGGGAGCTGGCCGGCGAGTTGGGCCTGGCGGTCAACACGGTGGCCCGCGCCTACCGGGAACTGGAAGCCGCCGGGGTGGTCGAGACCCGCGGCCGGGCAGGGACGTTCGTGGCCCGGCGCGACCCGACCGACGCGGCGATGGCGGCTGCCGCCCACGCCTACGCGCAGGCGGCACGGGCGCTGGGACTGGGCCGGACCGAGGCGCGCCGGTACGTCGACGCCGAGTTCGATCAGCCGAATTCCAGCAGCGCGTAGACGCCGCGGAACGGCTTCATCGGCCCGAACCGCCAGAACGCCGGGAAGACGGTTCTGAACATGAAGCCACGTCCCGCCGGCATCGGCACGTCGTGAACGGCCTTCAGACCCGGCACCCGCCCGACCAGGTCGCGCAACTGGTTGATCGACAGGCTGAACGGCATCGGGGGCACCCGGTAGCGCTTAGAGGCTCGGATCCCCTTCGGGAAGATCTTCTTGACGGCCGTCGGCGGCAGGTCGAAAAACATCTGGCCGCCGGGAAAACGCTTGGCGCACTGGCGGATCAGGTCCATCGCCTCATCGGGCTGCAGATACATCAGTAGGCCCTCGGCGGTGATGAACACCCCGTCGCCGGCGTCGACGCGGTCCATCCAGCCGTAGTCCAGCGCCGACTGCGCCAGGTTGGTGATCCGCGGCGACGGCGGCAACAACTGCTCACGTAGTGCGATCACCGGCGGCAGATCTACCGACACCCAACGGAACCGCGGGTCGTCGACCGCCGCGTCGAGGCGCCAGAAGCTGGTCTGGAAACCTTCGGCCAGCGCGACGACGGTGGCGCGCGGATGGGTACGCAGGTAGGCGATGGTGCACTCGTCGGCAGCCAGCGATCGCAGCGCCATCTCCTGGCCGCGCCGGCCGAACTTGGCGTAGTCGACGCCATACTTCGCGGTGAGGGCGTCTCGCAGTTCGACGGCCATCGGGTCGTCGATGATCGCGTCGGTCATGGCGGCCTGCTCGGCACGGCCGTTGAGGGTCATCAGTGCTGTCTCCGAGACCCCGCTCAGTGCGGCGGAACTGTCCATCGCGCCCAACCTACCGTGGTCGTAGGCTCGGCTGATGACTCGTCATGTTTTCGACGACAAACTGCTCGCGGTGCTCGCCGACAACGCGCTGGGCGTGCTGGCCACCATCAAGCGGGACGGACGACCGCAGTTGTCCAACGTCAGCTACCGCTTCGACCCGCGGACGCCGGCCATCGAGGTGTCGATCACCGAGCCGCGGGCCAAGACCCGCAACCTGCGCCGCGACCCGCGGGCCTCGCTGCTGGTCAGTTCGCCCGACGGCTGGTCCTATGCGGTCGCCGAGGGAACCGCGGTTCTCAGCCCGCCCGCCGCAGCCCCGGACGACGACACCGTCGAGTCGCTGATCACGCTGTATCGCAACATCGCCGGCGAGCACCCGGACTGGGATGACTACCGGCGGGCGATGGTGCTCGACCGCCGGGTGCTGCTGCGGCTGCCGATCGCGCACCTGTACGGCATGCCGCCGGGTTAACCTGCCTCCATGGCCACATCCGAGAGCGACCCCCAGGACGAGACCAAGCGCAAGTTCCGCGAGGCACTTGAGCGCAAGAAGGCCAAGGCGGCCGGCGGCGCCGCCCACACCGACGGCGGCTCCAAGCAGTCCCACGCCCACGGCCCGGCCGAGCAGCGCCGCAATTTCCGGCGTAAGAGCGGCGGCTAGACCGCCCAGCTGATCGGACGGCTAGTGGTGGGTGGCCTTCTCGGCGCCCACACCCGTCAGTGAGCGCACCTCCATCTCGGCGTTGAGTACCGGATCGCCGGTGTCCTTCGACGTCAGCGTGCCTATGACGCCGAGTGCGAAGGCCAGTGGGATCGACACGATGCCGGGGTTGGACAGCGGGAACCAGTGGAAGTCCAGGCCCGGCAGCATCGCCGTCTTGGCGCCGGACACCGCGGGGGAGAAGACGATCAGCACGATGCAGCTGATCAGCCCGCCGTACATGCTCCACAGCGCCCCACGGGTGTTGAACCGCCGCCAGTACAGCGAGTAGAGGATCGTCGGCAGGTTGGCCGAGGCGGCCACGGCGAAGGCGAGCGCGACCAGGAAGGCCACGTTCTGGCCGTTGGCCAGGATGCCCAAACCGATTGCCGCGATGCCCAATACGACGGCGGTGATCCGCGATACCCGCACCTGCTCGTCCTCGGTCACGTTGTGCGACTTCATCACGCTGGCGTAGACGTCATGGGCGAAGGAGGCCGATGCGGTGATGGTCAGGCCTGCGACGACGGCCAGGATAGTGGCGAAGGCCACCGCGGAGATGACGCCGAGCAGGATCACCCCGCCGAGTTGGAAGGCCAGCAGCGGCGCCGCGGAGTTCTCCTTGCCGGGCGCTTTGAGGATGGTGTCCGGACCGACCAGGGCGGCCGCGCCGTATCCCAGGGTCAGGGTGAAGAGGTAGAACGCGCCGATCAGGCCGATCGCCCAGACCACCGAACGGCGTGCCTCCCTGGCCGTGGGCACGGTGTAGAAGCGCATCAGCACGTGCGGCAGTCCGGCCGTGCCCAGCACCAGCGCCAGGCCCAGCGAGAGCAGGTCGATCTTCGAGATCGTCGTGGCGCCGTACTTCGCGCCGGGGGCCAGCACGTCGCGGGTGGAGACGCCCTTGGTGGTGGACTGATGGACCATGTCCTGGGCCCTGCCCAGCAATTCGGAGAAGTTCAGCCCGAACTTCGCCAGCACCAGGACGGTCATGACGGCCGCACCGGCGATCAGCAGGACGGCCTTGATGATCTGCACCCAGGTGGTGCCCTTCATCCCGCCGATGAGGACGTAGACGATCATCAGCACGCCGACGATCGCGATGACGACGGACTGTGCGAACCGGCCGTTGATGTCGAGCAGCAGGGCCACCAGGCCGCCGGCGCCGGCCATCTGGGCCAGCAGGTAGAACAGCGAGACCGTCATGGTCGAGGTGGCCGCGGCCAACCGCACCGGTTTCTGATGGAGCCGGAAACTCAGCACGTCGGCCATGGTGAATTTCCCGGTGTTCCGGAGCAGTTCGGCCACCAGCAGCAGTGCCACCAGCCAGGCGACCAGGAACCCGATCGAATAGAGGAAGCCGTCGTAGCCGTAGACGGCGATCGCCCCGGCGATGCCGAGAAAGCTGGCCGCCGAGAGGTAGTCGCCGGCGATCGCGACACCGTTCTGCGGTCCGGAGAACGCGTGGCCGGCCGTGAAGAACTCGGTGGCGTTGGTGTTGGTGCGGCCGGCCCGGATGACGATGACCAGCGTGATGACGACGAATGCCGCAAAGATGGAGATGTTGACGGCCGGGTTGCCGATCCGGCTGCCCTCGGCGAGGAGGTTGACGGTCACTGCTCGCTCCAGTGCATCTCGGCACGGATGGCCTCGGCCCGCGGGTCGAGTTCCCGGTTGGCGAACCGGACGTAGAGACCGGTGATCAGGAACGTCGTGAGGAACTGGCCGAGCCCGAGCACCAGGCCGACGTTGATGTTGCCCCACAGCTTGGTGGCCATGAAGTCATGGGCGAATGCGCCCAGCAGCACGTAGGTCGCATACCAGATCAGGAAGAAGGCCGTCGTCGGGAACACGAAGCGGCGCAGCCGGCGGCG
>JAPOHV010000179.1 GCA_029979305.1 Mycobacteriaceae bacterium
CCAGCGTGTAGCCGGTGTCCTCGACGGTGTCGTGCAGCAGCGCGGCCACCAGGGTCGTAGTGTCCATGCCCAGTTCGGCGAGGATGTTGGCCACGGCCAGCGGGTGGGTGATGTAGGGGTCGCCGGATCGGCGCAACTGGTCGGCGTGCTTGGCCTCGGCGACCTCGTAGGCACGCTGCAGGATCGCCAGGTCGGCCTTGGGGTAGATCTCCCGGTGAACCGCGACCAGCGGCTCCAGCACCGGATTGACCGTGCTGCGGCCGGCCGTCATCCGGCGTGCCAGGCGGGCCCGTACCCGGCGCGAGGCGCTGGCGGGCCGGGGCTGGGCCGGATCCGGATAGGGGTCGGGCAGTTCGGCGACAGGTTGCACCGCGGCGCCGAGTGGTTCGTCCGCCATGCTCACCTCCTGTCGTGCCTGTGAGGATATCCCTTCTACAGCGCCCGCACGCTGTGCACCGGCAGCGGCGCGAGCAGTGCCCTGCCGCCCAACGCGGCGAGTTCCATCACCACCGCCGCGGAGGTCACCTCCGCGCCGGCGGCGGCCAGCAGATCCGCGGCGGCGGCGACCGTCCCGCCGGTGGCGAGCACATCGTCGACGATCGCCACCCGGCGGCCTTCCAATTGGATGCCGACGGCGGGGATCTCCAGCGTCGCCGTGCCGTACTCAAGGGTGTAGTCGCGTGCACGCACCGGCGGCGGCAGCTTGCCGCCCTTGCGGATGGCGAGCACCCCGACACCGAGCCGGTGGGCCACCGCGCCGCCGAGGAGGAATCCGCGGGCGTCGATTCCGGCGATCAGGTCCGCCCCGGCGACCAGTTGCGCGAGCGCCTCGGTCAGCACGGCGAAACCGCGGTCGTCGGCGAGTACCGGGGTCAGATCGCGAAACAGCACGCCCGGTTCGGGGAAATCCGGCACCTCGCGGGTCAGTGCGGTGACGACCTCGGCGGCGAGCCGGACGGGATCGTCGCCGCCGGCGCTCACGGCTCCAGCCGCCACCGGTCCATATTCCATCCGGCCCCCCATTTGGTGGGGTTGGCCTCGACGCCGAACATCTTCTTCGACGAGATCACGGTGCGCTGCTGCCGGTACAGCGGGAGGGTGGGCACATCGGTCCACAACATGGGCGCGGCGTCACCGAGCAGCCGGGCCTCCTCCTTGGGGTCGGTGGTGACCGCCAGCGCGGCGATGATGCCGTCGACCTGGGGGTTGGCGTAGCCGGACAGGTTGTTGCCGTTGCCGGAGTGCAGCGTGTAGCCGTCCATCGCCGACGAACCGGTGGACCCGCTGCCGGACGCCCCGCCGGTGCTGGCCAGCAGCACGTCGATCTGACCGTCGCGCAGCGCCTGCGGGCCGGTGCCCTCCGAGGTCACGTCGACCACCGTGATTCCGGCCGGCGCGCAGGCCTGGGTGATCGCGGCGATGGCCGCCGCCAGCCTCGGGTTTGGCGCCTGGTAGCCGATGCGCACGGTCAGCGGCTGACCCTGCAGCGCCATCCGCGCCGAATCCGGGTTGGCCAGGTTGTACTGATCGGACAGCGGGCCGGACTCCAACACGGTGTAGGCGTTGTCGTTGACGGTGTTGAGCCGGGTATTGGCGATCGGCATCGCCGCGTTGGCGGCGATCACGTCACGCGGGACGCAGGACGACACCGCGCGCCGCGCCTCCGGGGTGGACACCGGGCCCGCAGCCGCGAAGATCAGCTGTTGGATACCGCCGGAGGGGATTTCGGCGCGCTGGTACTCGTCGGGGGTTGTCAGGGTGCCCGAGGATCCGGTGGCGACGTCGACGACCTGGAAGGTGCCGTTGTTGATCCGGTCCTGGACGTCCACGCCGCGCGGCCACACCGTGATCCGCTTGGTCACCGGTTTGTTACCCCACCACTTGTCGTTGGCGACCAGCACCACCGCGCCGCTGTCGAGCACCGAGTCGATCTTGTAGGGACCCGACGAGGGGAACTTCTTCAGTGCCTCGCTGTCGAGGCCGGGCTTGAGGTCCCAGAGGGTGTTCCATGCCTCCGCGACGCGGCCGACCGCCCCCGGGTCACCGCTCTGCAGCGCCCCGGTGACATCGATGCCGAGTTGGTCGGACAGCACGTGCGAGGGCATCAGCGAGGTGGCGGTGAACAATTGGTTGTAGTCCGCCAGCGAGCGAGTCGGCAGGAAGTTGACCCGGGCCTTCTTCTGGCCGGGCTGGCACTCGATGCCGGCGATGTCGAGGTAACCCGCCTTGCTGGCCGCGTTGAAGCCCGCGAACCGGCCGGACTGGGCGGCCCACGCCAGCAGCATGTCGTCACAGGTGACCGGCTTGCCGTCGGAGTACTGCGCCTCATCGGAGATCTGGTAGTCGATGACCAGCGGTTCGCGCCCGACGACGGTAGCCGTTCCGAAGTCGTTGTCGGCCAGTGCCTGTCCGCCCGGGCCGTGGAAACTGAAACCGGTCAGCGTGCGTGCGAACGCCTGCGGTCCGGCCGAGGCCGCCCCGGCGACGGTATTAGTGTTGTAGCTGCTCAGTACGCCGTCGACGGCGTAGTTGACCTGCTCGACGGCGGGTTCCTCGCACGCGCTCAGCGACGTCGCCAGCGTGGCGACGGCCGCCAACGCGGCCAGACGGCGGGTGAAAGCCATTGCGGCCCTATCGTTCCCGCTTGCCGGAAGGCTTCCGCGGGCGCACCGGCCGCACCGGTTCAGGCGCCTCGGCAGCTGCTCCCACCGTCACCGCGGCCGGCTCCGCCGGCGCCGTCCCGCCCTTGCGCCGGTTGAGCACCCGGCGGGTGTGGTTGCGGACCAGCTCGGTGCGCTCGCGCAGTGTCACCAGCAGCGGTGTCGCGAAGAAGATCGACGAGTAGGTGCCGACGATGATGCCCACCAACTGAACCAGTGCCAGGTCCTTGAGGGTGCCCACGCCGAGCAGCCAGACAGCGACGATCATCAGGGCGGCGACCGGCATCAGCGATATCAGGCTGGTGTTGATCGAGCGCATGAATGTCTGGTTGATCGCGAGGTTGGCCTGTTCGGCGAAGGTCCGCCGAGTGGTGTGCTCGAAGCCCTTGGTGTTCTCCTCGACCTTGTCGAAGACGATGACGGTGTCGTACAGCGAGAAGCCCAGGATGGTCAGCAGGCCGATGACGGTGGCCGGGGTGACCTCGAATCCGATCAGCGAGTAGACGCCCGCGACGGTGATCATGTCCAGCGCGAGTGAGAACAGCGCCGCGATCGCCATGTACTTCTCGTAGCGCAGCGTGATGTAAATCGTGACCAGCACCAGGAACACCGCCAGCGCGATCAGGGCCTTCTTGGTGATCTGGCCGCCCCAGGTCTCCGACACCGCCGAGTCGCTGATGGCCTGCTTGCTGGGCTTGCCATCGGTGCCCTTGGGCTGGAACTTCTCGAACAGCGCGTCGCGCAGCTTGGCGGTCTGCTCGTTGTTGAGCGTCTCGGAGCGGATCTGCACGGTCTGGCTGTCGCCGTTGCCGACCACCACCACCGACTGCGCGGTGTGGCCGATGGTGTCGGTGAAGGTCTGCTCGACCTGGCTGACGCTGGCCTCACCGGTGGCGCCTGCCCGCGGGAACGACATCTTGGTGCCGCCCTGGAAGTCGATACCGAAGGTGAAGCCCCGCAGCACGATGCTGGCGGCGGCGCCCGCGACGATCAGCGCCGTGATGGCGAACCACAGCTTGCGCTTCCCGATGACGTCGAAGGCGCCGGTGCCGGTGTAGAGGCGGGTGAAGAAGCCGTGCCGCGGCGGCTGCGCAGCGGATCCGCTCGCGGCACCCTCCGGGCCAGGCGACTCGAGGTCTGCGCTCGTGTCGTTGTCGATGTCGATGTCGATGTCGATGTCGTTGCCGTCTGTCATCGCCTACCCCCGTCCCGCTGCGGAGACCGTGTTGGACTGCCCGGCGGCCCGGCGCTCGCGGGCGATCTGCTGAACCGCGCCGAGGCCGTTGAAGGCCGGCTTGGACAACGTCGGCGACTTCGACGCCAGGTACACCAGCGGCCAAGTCACCAGGAACACCACGACGACGTCGAGGATCGTGGTCAGGCCGAGGGTGAAGGCGAAGCCCTTGACCTGCCCGACCGCCAGGAAGTACAGCACCGCGGCCGCCAGGAAGCTGACCGCGTTACCGGACAGGATCGTCTTGCGGGCCCGGGCCCAGCCACGCGGCACCGCCGACCGGAACGAACGGCCTTCGCGGATCTCGTCTTTGATGCGCTCGAAGAACACCACGAACGAGTCGGCGGTGGTGCCGATGCCGATGATCAGACCCGCGATACCGGCGAGGTCCAGGGTGTAGTTGATGTAGCGGCCCAGCAGCACCAGGATTCCGTAGACCATGGCTCCGGACGCCACCAGAGACAGCAGCGTGAGCACGCCCAGCACGCGGTAGTACAGCAGCGAGTACAGCAGCACCATGCCCAGGCCGATGGCACCGGCGATCAGGCCGGCCCGCAGCGAGGTCAATCCCAGTGTGGCCGAGACGGTTTCGGCCTCCGAGGACTCAAAAGACAGCGGCAGCGAGCCGTATTTGAGGACGTTGGCCAGGCTCTTGGCCGAGTCGACGGTGAACGGCGGATCGCCGCCGGAGATCTGGGTACGTCCGCCGGGGATGGCCTCGCGGATCTGCGGGGCGCTGACGACCTGCGAGTCCAGCGTGAACGCGGTCTGGGTGCCGATGTTGGCGGCGGTGAAGTCGGCCCAGGTCTTGGCCGCCTCCTCCTTGAACTCGACGTCCACCACGTAGGCGCCGCCCTGCTGGTCGAAACCCGAGGAGGCGGTCTTGATCTGATCGCCGCTGATGATCGACTTGTCCAGGATGTAGACGTACTTCTTGTCCTGGGAACAGGTCACCAGGGGCAGGTTCGGGTCGTCGTTGCCGGCCAGGACGTCCTCCTGGTCGCAGCGGCCGGCCATGTACTGCACCGACAGCAGCAGCAGGTTCTGGTTGGTGCTCTGCCGCAGTTCCTTCTCGAACTTGATCCGGGCGGCGAGATCCTTGCGCGGGTCCGGCGGCCCGGGCGGCGGGGTGGGCTGGCCCGACGGGGGCGGCGGCGCCGGCGACGACGGCGGCGCGGGCTGACCCGGCGCCGGCGCGGCCGGCGGGGGTGCCGGTGTGGGAGACGGCGCCGGGGAGGCTGGGGCGGGTGACTCCGCCGAGGGCGCGCCCTACTCGGGTGCCGGTGCGGGCGACTGGGGCGCCG
>JAPOHV010000226.1 GCA_029979305.1 Mycobacteriaceae bacterium
CGTCGGCGATCGGCCGATCGCAGATCACCATGCCGCCGGAGTGGATGCCCATGTGCCGCGGCAGATCGGCGATCTGCGTCGCCAGGTCCACCACCGGTTCGGGGATGCCGTCGACATCGTCGCCTGAGTCGGTGAGCGGACCCCACCGACTGATCTGCTTGCTCCACGCGTCCTGCTGGCCCTGCGAGAAGCCGAGCGCGCGGGCCGTGTCGCGGACCGCGCTGCGAGCCCGGTAGGTGATCACGTTGGCCACCTGCGCGGCGTAGTCGCGGCCGTAGCGGTCGTAGACGTACTGGATCACCTGCTCGCGCAGATCGGACTCGATGTCGATGTCGATATCGGGCGGCCCGTCGCGGGCCGGTGAGAGGAACCGCTCGAACAGCAACCCGTTGGCCACCGGGTCGACGGGGGTGACGCCGAGGGCGTAGCAGACCGCCGAGTTGGCCGCCGACCCCCGGCCCTGGCACAGGATGTCGTTGCGCCGGCAGAACTGGGTGATGTCGTGCACCACCAGGAAGTAGCCAGGGAACTTGAGTGCGGCGATGACGTCGAGTTCGCGTTCGATCTGCGCGTAGGCCCGCGGTGCGGACGAGCGCGGTCCGTAGCGCTGCGCGGCACCGGTCATGACGAGTTCACGCAACCAGCTGTCCTCGGTGTGTCCGTCGGGAACGTCGAACGGCGGCAGTTGCGGAGCGATCAACGCCAGTTCGAACGCGCACCGTTCGCCGAGTTCGGCCGCGGCGGCGACGGCTCCGGGATGGCGGTGCAGCAGGCGGGCCATCTCCGCACCGGAGCGCAGATGCGCACCGCCCAGCGGGGCCAGCCAGCCGGCCGCGGTGTCCAGTGACTGCCGGGCCCGGATCGCGGCCATGGCCGATGCCAGCCGTCCGCGGGCGGGGGTGGCGACATGTGCGGCGGTGGTGGCCACCACGCCGACGCCGAACCGGGTCGCCAGTTCGGCCAGCGCGGCGTTGCGTTCGTCATCGAGCGGATGCCCGTGATGGGTGAGTTCGACGCTGACGTGGTCCGATCCGAAGCGGTCCACCAGATCGGCCAGGGCGGCGGCGGCTGCGTCTGGGCCTCCGTTCGAAAATGCCTGGCGGACATGGCCTTTACGGCACCCGGTCAGAATGTGCCAGTGACCGCCGGCGGCCTCGGCGAGCGCGTCGTAGTCGTAGTGCGGCTTGCCCTTCTCTCCCCCGGCCAGGTGCGCGGCCGCCAGTTGGCGGGACAACCGCCGGTATCCCTCCGGCCCGCGGGCAAGCACCAGCAGATGCGGACCGGGCGGGTCGGGGTGTTCGGTCCGCGGCGTGTTGGACAGTGACAATTCGGCGCCGAACACCGTGCGCACGCCGCAGTCGCGGGCGGCCTCGGCGAACCGCACCACCCCGTAGAGACCGTCGTGATCGGTGAGCGCGATCGCACGCAGCCCCAATCGCGCGGCCTCCTCCACGAGTTCTTCGGGGCTGGCGGCGCCGTCGAGGAAACTGAACGCCGAGTGGGCGTGCAGTTGGGCATAGGGAACGCCGGCCGGGACGAACTCGGACCGTCTCGGTGCGGAGGGCCGCGCCGGGGGTACCGGGCGCGGGGGGCGGCTGTTGAGCACGCGCTCCATCTCCGCCCAACTCGGCGGTCCGTCATTCCAGCCCACCGGTTCGACGGTATCGAACATGTGTTCGACACACAAGGCCCTCCCCATGTCCTACGCTCATCCGGTGAGCTCAGAAACGCAGAAGGTCGAACCGCACGTCGGCGCCATCAACACCAAGCTGAACTGGCTGCGGGCCGGCGTGCTCGGCGCCAATGACGGCATCGTCTCGATCGCCGGCATCGTGATCGGTGTCGCCGCCGCGGTAGCCGAACGCGGACCAATCTTCACCGCCGGACTGGCGGGTCTCGCGGCCGGCGCGCTGTCGATGGCGATGGGCGAATACGTCTCGGTGAGCACCCAGCGCGACACTGAACGGGCGCTGCTGGACAAGGAGCGCTGGGAGTTGGCCAACTACCCGGACGCCGAGCTCAAAGAACTCGTAGGGCTCTATCAGGCCAAGGGACTGTCGCCGCAGACGGCTCAAACCGTGGCCGAGGAACTCACCGCGCACGACGCGTTCGCCGCGCACATCGACATCGAACTCGGCATCGACCCCGACGAGCTGACCAACCCGTGGCATGCCGCGATCTCGTCGGCCGTCTCGTTCACCGTGGGTGCGCTGCTGCCGCTGCTCACCATCCTGCTGCTGCCGACCTCGATCCGGATCCCGGTGACCTTCGTCGCCGTGCTGATCGCCTTGGCGATCACCGGGTGGGTCAGTGCCCGCCTCGGCGGGGCGAACCCGATCCGCGCCACACAGCGGGTGGTGATCGGCGGTGCGCTGGCGATGGCCATCACGTTCGCGATCGGCCACCTGTTCGGCGGAGTAGTCGCCTAGCGGTATTCGGCGACGCCGTCGTCGAGCACCCCCCGGGTGTTCGAGCCGTCCGGTGCGCTGGCCTCGGTGCGATAGAGCGCGCGACCCTCACCGGTGCGCCAGATCGACGTCGTCAGCGTCTCACCGGGGAACACCGGCGAGGAGAACCGGGCCGCCATCGCGGTGAGTCGCGACGCCTCGCCGCCGGCGAGTTCGGCGAGCAGAGCGCGCCCGGCGAATCCGTACGTGCACAACCCGTGCAGGATCGGCTTCTCGAATCCGGCCATCTCCCGGGCGAACCATGGATCGCTGTGCAGCGGATTGCGGTCACCGGAGAGCCGATAGAGCAGGGCCTGGTCCTCGCGGGTCGGCAGCGCGATACGGGCGTCGGGTTCGCGGTACGGAAATTCCGGGGCGGCCGCGCGATGACCCGGCTGGCCGCCGAAGCCGCCGTCGCCGCGGATCACCAGAGTCATCAGGGTCTCGACGATCTGCACTCCGGTGACAGGGTCGCTGCCCCGGGCACGCAGCACGATGATCGCGTTCTTGCCCTCGCCCTTGTCCTGGATGTCGGCCACCTCGGCGACCACCGACAGTGCGCCCGCGGCCGGCAACGGAGCCGACAGCCGGATCTCCTGGGATCCGTGCAGCAACTTGCCCCAGTTGAACGAGCCGACCAGTGGTGTGGCAGCGAACCCGGCGCAGCAGATGACCGCGAAGGTGGGCAACAC
>JAPOHV010000215.1 GCA_029979305.1 Mycobacteriaceae bacterium
CCCGGTTGTTGCGCTTGACGTACTCGAACAGCGTGATGTCGTCGTTCTGTCCGAGCACATCGTCGAGGAACCGTCGCAGCGCACCGGGCTCCTGCGGGAAGTCCACCAGGAAGTAGTGCTTGAGCCCGAGATGGACCAGCGAACGCTCGATCACCTCGCCGTAGCGGGAGACGTCGTTGTTGCCACCCGAAATCAGGCACACCACAACAGATCCCGGTGCGACATCGGCTTCCAGCAGACCCGCCACCGACAGCGCGCCGGCAGGTTCGGCGATGATGCCCTCGTTCTGGTAGAGGTCGAGCATCGCCGTGCACACCGCGCCCTCGTCGACGGTGGTCACCGACACCATGTCGCCGGCCGCCTCCAGCGCCTGGTAGGTCAGCGCCCCGGCCTGACGCACCGCGGCACCGTCGACGAACTGGTCGACGTGGTCCAGCGGCACCGGCCTGCCCTCGGCCAGTGCGGCGATCATGGCCGCCGCGCCGGCGGGCTCGACGCCGAGTACCGAGGTAGCCGTCGTCCGCTCGGCCAGATAGGTGGTGATCCCGGCGATGCAGCCCCCGCCGCCGACGCCGACCACCACCAGATCTGGTTCGCGGCCGAGTTGCTCGAGGATCTCCACGGCGATGGTGCCCTGCCCGGCCATGGTGCGGGGGTCGTCGTAGGGCGGGACCAGGGTGGCCCCGGTGCGGGCGACGTCGTCGAGGGCCGCGGCGGCGGCGTCGTCATAGGTGGCGCCGCCGACGATCAGTTCGATGAAGTCCCCGCCGTGGTAGCGGATGCGGTCGCGTTTCTGCTTCGGGGTCTTGGCGGGCACGTACACCCGGCCGTGCACCTTCAGCGACTTGCAGGCCAGCGCGAAACCCTGGGCGTGGTTGCCGGCCGAGGAGCACACCACCCCGGCCCGCAGCTGCTCCTCGTTCAGTTGCCGGAGCAGGTTGAAGGCGCCGCGGATCTTGTAGGACCGCACGCTTTGCAAGTCCTCGCGCTTGAGGTAGACCTCGGCGCCGGTGACCTCGGAGAGCCGGTCGCTGTGCTCGAGCGGACTGCAGTGCACCACTTCGGCGATCCGCCGGGCGGCGTCGTCGATGTCGGCCGCGCTGATCGGCGGCGACAGTCGGCGGTTTCCCAGCTCAGCGGTCACCGGTCAATGGTGCCACCGGCGGGGCGAAATCAGTGAATCGGGGTCAGCACGAAGACCGGGATCTCCCGGTCGGTTTTGCGCTGGTAGTCGGCGTAGTCGGGCCACACCTCGACGGCGCGGCGCCACCAGATGGCCTTCTCCTCACCGAACACCTCGCGGGCCTCGTAGTCGCCGGTGGCGGTGCCGTCCTGCAGTTCCACCCGGGGATGTTTCACGACGTTGTAGTACCAGACCGGGTTCTTCGGCGCACCGCCCAGCGAGGCGACGACGGCGTACTGCCCGTCGTGCTCGACGCGCATCAGCGGGGTCTTGCGCAGCTTGCCGGTCTTGGCCCCGATGGTGGTCAGCAGGATGACCGGCTTGCCTTTGAGTTCGGTGCCCTCGGTGCCCCCGGAGGCCATGTAGAGCTCGGCGTTCTCGCGGGCCCAATCCGAGGTGCTGGGTTCGTAGTCTCCGGTCAGCGGCATGGGATCAGCATAGGCAGGCGCCCGTCGGACAGACTGTGGTGATGAGGCAGTCGACCCAGGAGAGCCCGCTGCCGGCGATCCTGGCTCTGCTGGCCACCATGGCCATGCAGTTGGCGATCCCCAAGCAGTACACCGTGGTTCCGCGCTGGCCGCTGATCGCGCTGGAAGTGCTGCTCATCCTCGGCCTGCTGGCACTGCGGTCGGGCCATTCAACCCGCCATCCCGCGCTGGGCCGCAACTCCCGGCTGGCCTTGCTGACCGCCATCACCCTGGACAACACCGCCTCGGCGATCCTGCTCGACGGCGACATTCTCAGCGGCGCGATCGCCAACAAGGCCTCAGTGCTGATCGGAAGCGGCGCGGCCATCTTCGTCACCAACGTCCTGGTCTTCGGCATGTGGTACTGGGAACTGGACCGCGGCGGCCCGCTGGCCCGGGCCCGCAACGAACCGACCTACCCCGACTTCATGTTCCCGCAGCTCGCCAATCCCGAACTGGCGCCGCCGAATTGGACACCCAAGTTCGTCGACTATCTCTATGTCAGCATCACCAACGTGATGGCCTTCTCCCCCACCGACACCATGCCGCTGACCCGCTGGGCCAAGTCGATGATGGCGCTGCAGGCCTTCGTCGCGGTGTCGACGCTGGCACTGGTGTTCGCCCGGGCGGTCAACGTCCTGGGCTGAGCCGGGTCAGGTTATCCACAGATCCGCGTTGGTGCACAGACGGCTTGGCGGACCGGTGACTGCGTCGGTGGCGCGACATAGGATTCGAACATGGTTTCGACTCGGGTTGCCGCGGTGTTCGCCGATCTGGGCGCCGCCGTGCAGGCGCTCGGGGCACTGGACTGGGACAGCCTGCCGGTGCGCGAGCGCCTGGAGGCACTCGACCGGCTCGAGACCATGCGCCGCCAGGCCGCGGCGGCGTCGCTGGACCTCGTCGGTTCGGTGAAACGGTGCGACGATAAGACGCTCGGCGGAGCCTGCGCGAAAGTTATTGCCGACGTGATCCGCATCAGCCCCGGCGAGGCGCGCCGCCGGATCGCCGACGCCGGACAACTGCAGCACCGCAGCACGCTCACCGGGCAACCGCTGCCACCGGCGTTGCCGGCCACCGCCAAGGTCTGGAACGCCGGGCAGCTCGACACCGAGCACCTGCGTGCCATCCAGAAATTCCACCGGGATCTGCCCGAGGGCCTGCACCCCGACACGGTTGCCAAAGCGGAAGCCTTTCTGGCCGAGAAGGCCTGCGAGCTGCGACCCGACCAACTCGAGAAGGTCGGCGACAAGCTCGCGCTCACACTCAACCCGGATGGAAGGTTCTCGGACGAGGATCGCGCCCAAAAGCGTGGGTTTCTCTGGTGCGGACGCCAGCGCGCGGACGGCATGAGCATCGGCCGGCTGACCGCGACACCGGAGTTGCGGGCGATGTTGGATGCGTGGTTCGCGAAATTCGCCGCGCCCGGCATGTGCAATCCCGATGATCAGTCTCCGGTGACCGCGGGTGAGCCCGGCCAGGCGAACGTAGACGGGGATCGCCGCCAGCACTCTCAACGTCAGCACGATGCGCTGGCCGCGCTGGTCCGCAGTCAGCTCGGCGATCCGAAACTAGGGCGGCACAATGGATTGCCGGTCGCCGTCATCGTCTCCACAACCCTGGACCAACTCCACCGCGGCGCAGGACACGCTGTCACCGCCGGCGGCACCCTGCTGCCGATGCGCGATGTGATCCGGATGGCCAGCCACGCCTACCACTACCTCTGTGTTTTCGAGTCGCATTCACAGCGTGCGATCTACCTCGGCAGGGCTAAGCGCATTGCGACCGCGGATCAACGAATCGTGTTGTATGCGAAGGACCGCGGGTGCACCGCGCCAGGCTGCGATATGCCTGGCTATCTCTGCGAGGCCCACCACGTCGACGAGTGGTCCGACGGCGGCCGCACGGACATCGACCGCCTTACGTTCGCCTGTGGCAACCACCACCGCCTTATCAAACCTGGCGTGTGGACCACCCGAAAACGCAAAAACGGAACAACCGAATGGCGGCCGCCACCGCAAATTCCACTC
>JAPOHV010000071.1 GCA_029979305.1 Mycobacteriaceae bacterium
CAGTTGCAGGCCGACGCGCACGATGGGGTCGGTCACGGTGAGTTCGGCGACCGCGAAACTGGCGCGGATGAGGCCCTCCAGGGCGGTGCTGGCCGAGGTCGACAGAATCTGCTCCATGGTGTCGGCGATAGCCTTGTCGGCCGCGTCGATGAGAGCGGAGGCGAGCGACTCCTTGGTCGGGAAGTGATAGGCGAACCTGCCGTTGCTCACCTCGGCCCGGGCGATCACGTCGACCAGCGATGTGTTGGTGAAGCCCGCCTCGTCGAACACCGCGGCCGCAGCGGCCAGAATCGCCAACCGCGAGGCGTGGCCGCGAGCCTGAATGGCCATCAGGACCAACTCCCTCCCTAAGCTGACTGAAAACACAGGCTACCGGTTTCCGGTGAGGGCCATCACCACGGGGGGCTTTTCCGGAGTGATTAGTCTGAATTTCGTCACATTTTCGGTGAAAGGAGATCACCGGTGCTCAGCTGGCCCGTGATCATGTCCGGTTCCGCCGCCGCGGCGGTCGCCCTCGCCCTGAGTCTGCCGGCGTCGGCCGCCGCAGCGCCCAAGAACTACTGCGCCGACCTCAAGGGCGTGGTGACCGGCTCGGTCTGCCGGATCCAGCTTTCCGACCCGGGCTACTCGGTCGACATCAGCTTCCCCGGCAGCTACCCGGACATGAAATCGGTGGCCGACTTCGTGTCGAAGACCCGCGACGCGTTCCTGGGCGTGGCCAGATCACCGGCCCCACGGGAACTGCCCTACGCCCTCGACATCACGGCCACGACCTACAACTCCGCCGTCCCGCCGCGCGGCCAGCAGTCGGTGGTCCTCAAGGTCTACCGCAACATCGGCGCCGCGCACCCCGACAGCTCCTACAAGTCCTTCGTCTGGGACCAGACCTACCGCAAGCCGGTCAGCTACGACACCCTCTGGCAGCCCGACACGGACCCGCTGCCCATCGTCCTCCCCGCGGTGCAGCAGGCGCTGCAGAAACAGACCGGCGCACCGGTCGCGATCGACGCGGCGGCCGGCCTCGACCCGGCCAACTACCAGAATTTCGCGATCACCAACGAGGGTGTGATCTTCTTCTTCAGCCAGGGCACCCTGCTGCCCGAGGCGGCCGGCGCCGTCGAAGCGCTGGTACCGCGCTCGGTGATCGACCCGTTGCTGGCCTAGGACGTCGCCAGATTGGCGAACAGCAGGTTGAGCGACTCCGCCATGGTGGGGTGGGTGAAAATGGTGTCGCGCACCGCGGTGTAGGGCAGCTTGCCCAGCATCGCCATCTGCACCACCGACATCACCTCGCCGGCCGAGTGGCACAGCAGCGAGCAGCCCAGGATCTGACCGCTTCCGCGGTCGACGACGGCCTTGAGCAGCCCGGTGGTTTCCCCGGCGGTGTTGGCGCGCGGGATCTTGTCGGCGGGCAGCGACGCGACGGCCACATCGTGGCCGGCGGCGCGGGCCTGCTCCTCGGTCAGCCCGACCCGGCCCAGTTCAGGGTCGATGAACAACGTGTAGGGCACCAGTCGGCCGGCGGTGGTGCGGTTCGCGCCGTGCAGGACGTTGGCCAGCAGGATGCGGTAGTCGTCCCAGGAGACGTGGGTGAACAGCGGGCCGCCGTTGCAGTCGCCGACGGCGAAGACGTTCTCCGCGGTGGTCTGCAGCCGTTCGTCGACGACGATCGCGCCACGGTCGGTGACGTCGACCCCGGCCGCCTGCAGACCCAGACCGGCCGTGTTCGGCGTGCGACCGACCGCCACCAGAAGGTGACTGCAGCGCAGCGACTCCTGCCGCCCGTGGCGGGTGCAGCTGACCTCGATGCCGGTGGCGTCGGCGGTGACCGCGGTGGGGTCTGCGTCGTCGAGGAACTCGATACCGTCGTCCTGCAACACGTTCCGGACCGCCTCGGCGATGTCGGGATCCTCCTGGGGCAGAAAGCGGGTGCCGCGCTGGATGACCGTGACCGCACTGCCCAGTCGCCGGAAGACCTGTGCGAACTCCAGGGCGATGTAGCCGGCGCCGACGATCGCGAGATGTGCGGGCAGTTCGCTCAGTTCCATCACCGTGGTGCTGGTCAGGTAGGGCACGCCGGCCAGCCCGGGTATGGCCGGGATGGTGGTGTGGCTGCCGGTGTTGATGTAGACCCGCTGTCCGCGGACGGTGCGGGTGGAACCGTCCTCGAGGGCCACCTCGATGGTCCGGTCGGCGACGAAGGTGCCGTTGCCGAGCAGGAAGTCCAGGTTGGCGGTGCCGGTGAAGAGCTTCCTGTGGGTGTCGACCATGGCGCCGACGACCCGGCGCTTGCGATCGACCACCGTGGCCAGGCTCGGTGCGGCTTCGGGCAGGCTGACCCCGAATTCGCCTGCCCGGCTGGCAAGTTCGACGAGTTTGGCGCTTGCCACCATGGTCTTGGTGGGAATGCAGGCGACGTTGATGCAGCTTCCGCCGATCTGGCCGCGTTCGATCAGTGCGACGCGGTGGCCGGCATTGGCCAGCGCAAGCGCCAGCGACTTGCCGCCCTTGCCCCCGCCGAGGACCACGTCGTCGAATAGCTCAGCCATTACCGCCAGAGCCTATCCGCGCGACGGCTCCACCGGCCTAGGATCGGGCCATGGCCAGGTTGGTGGTGTGGGTTGCGTGCGCCGCCGCGCTGACCGGCAGCGCCGGCGTCGCGCAGGCGGTACCTCCGCCGCCGCCACCGCCGCCGTGTTCGTTCGCGCTGTCGGCGCCGACGGCCGGCGAGGGGACCGTGTCGGCCACGGTGCAGTCCACCGGGTGCGCCGCGCTGGCGGTTCCGTATCTGGCCGTGGCCTGCCTGCAGCCGGCGGACGGTTCGGCGATCTCCTGCTCGCAGGCGCACGGTGCCGACCCGGCGCAGGTGCAGGTGCCCTACCGGCCGGGCATCGCCTACACCGCGAGCGGTCGGGGCTGCGCCGGGTGGATCGGATTGCCGCCCGCGCCGGACTGCCAGATCCTCGGGCCCACCACGGCCAACCCGTAGCCCGCCGGTGCGGGGCCGTGGCGTGACGGGGAATCCGGTCCGCGACGTGATGGGATCGCAGGCAGTGCGACATTCGGTGTTCTCCAGACGGTTCGCGGCCACCGCGGCGGCGGCCGCCTTCGTCGCGACCGGCGTCGGATACGCCATCGACTCCCCGGCTGCGCGGACCGATGCACCGCAGCCGGCGGCGGCGCCGGCACCCGCGCCGGGCACCGATGCGCCGCCACCCGGCCCGGCCGTCCACACTGTCACCGCGGCCGACCTCGGCGACAGCTGGCGACCCGGCTGCCCGGTCGGCCCGGAGGGGCTGCGCCGCGTCGACCTCGACTATCTCGACCCGGGCGGCGACATCCGCCGCGGCTCGCTGGTGGTGGCCCGGGAGTACGTCGACGACGTCATCGCGATCTTCGCCGCGTTGCGGCAGCAGGGCTATCCCATATCCAAGATGCAGACGGTCGACCGCTATCCGGGTGCCCAGGACGAACTGTCCATGCGCGACAACAACACCTCGGCGTTCAACTGCCGCGCAATGCCCGGCGGCACCGGCTGGTCGCTGCACGCCTACGGCCGCGCGATCGACGTCAATCCACTGGTGAACCCCTACATCGACGACACCGGAGATCTGCAACCCAAGACCGCCGGCCGCTACCTCGACCGCGGGCTGCCCGACCCCGAACTGCTCACGGCGGGCAGCCCGGCCGTGCAGGCGTTCACCGACCGGGGCTGGCGGTGGGGCGGGGCGTGGCGAAACCCGGTGGACTACCAGCACTTCGAGATCGGCTGACGGCCTGCGGGGCTTCGCAGGGCGGTTCAGATAGCGGCCAGGTCGGCTAGGGGGTCCGGTTGCGCAGCACCCGGGGCAACAGGCCGAGCAGGCCCAGCACCGCGAGGATCGGGATCAGCCACCACACCTTGAAGCCGCCGCCCTTGGGCTCGGCCGCCGGAGCGTCGGGAACGTTCATATCGCCGGGCTTGGGCGTATTTTCAGCGGTGGGCGCCAGGTAGGAGATCGGCTTGGCCGGGGCCAGTTGGTCGTCGACGTTGCCGATGATCGAGTAGTTCTCCTCGACCTTCACCGCGCGGACGCCCGAACCGGGACCCAGGTTGATCTTGTTGAGGTTGACCCACACGATGTTCGCGCTCAGCGCCGACTCGAAGTAGTAGACCTTGTTGGTGGAGTCGGCCACCGAGCGCCAGTAGGTGGGGGAGAGGTTCGGATGCTCCGGATCCCCGACGCCCCAGGGCACAGACACGTTGCGCATCACGCTGAACACCCCTGCCACCGCCTGGCGCTCGTCGGAGGTCTGCGGCAGCTTGCTCAGGTAGTAGGACGCGCGGACGAACCGGTCCTGGGACTGGATGGACCCGGGGAGGTCCTTGTTCTTGTCGACGTCGTCCCACTTCGCGTTCAGTTTCAGTTGCTGGTCGTAGGTGGGGCTGTTGGTCATCACCTGGAACTGCCGGCCGTGGTGGATCACCGGCTTGCCGTCGAGGTACTCGATGACCGCCGAGTCTCCCGAGGCGTCGGTGACCGACAGGTGCACGGTGGGATGCGCCGCGCCGCCCGGCCCGAAGTTGATCGGCACGATGTAGACGGCGGGGTCGGTGAACGCGTCAACCACCTCGTTGACCGTCGCGTAACTGGTCAGCACGTAGTCGACCCACGCGGCGAAGGACAGTCGCGGGCGGTTGTCGGCGGGTGCCGGCCCGAAATCGGACTCACCGAGGTAGAGCAGGTTGGCCACCAGTCCGGCGGTGTTCATGCCGTCGAACACCCCGTCGATAGGTCCTGCCGGGTCGGTGGTGCCGGCCACCTCGATGGCGCCGTACTTGCGGGTCCAGGTCAGCGAATTAACCCCGCCCGCTCCGTCCTGTGTGCTCCCCGCGGGCACCGCGTACAGGTGGGAGTGGAAGGAGTACGGCCAGTCCATCGAGCGGCCGGTGATCACCATGCCGTCGGGTCCCAGCCAGGTCACCCGGCTGCAGGCATTCGCTGCGGGTGCGACTCCCAGGAAAACGCCCACCGCGCACAGTGCTGCGAGGACCCGGTTTACCACTGATCCGGACATGACCGACCTTTCGTCTCGGTGCTTCAGCTTTGCAGCCGAAATCTTTGCTTAACAGGACCGGGAACCCTGGGCCCGTCAATCGGGAACAATGGTCGGCGACAGACTGCCGGAAAATCAGACGGATTGAGGTCGCGCATGGGCGAGCGGCGAAAGCTCGGCACCCCGGACGCGCGCCGCCGACTCGGCATCCAGGATGCGCTGTGGCTGGAGATGGACCGGCCGAACAACCTGATGGTCGTCGACTCGGTGATCTGGACCGCCGAGCCGCTGGACTTCGCGGAGCTGCGCGCGGTGTTCACCAAACGTCTGATCGACCGCTACCCGGTGTTCCGCAGCAGGGCGGTCCGTGACGACGACGGTTCCTGGTGGTGGGAGTCCGATCCCGACTTCGACCTGGACAACCACGTCTCGCTGGTCTCGCTGCACAATCCCGACGATCCGCGCGCGCTGCAGGACCTGGTCGCCGCCCACCGCACCGACTCTCTCGACCGCAATCACCCGCTGTGGCAATGCATCTGGATCAGACGGTACGGCAACGGCAGCGCCATGCTGCTGCGCAGCCACCATGCCATCGCCGACGGGATGCGGATGGTCCAGCTGGCGATGAGCCTGTTCGACTCCACCCCGCAGGGCGGCCCGATCCTGGCGCCGGCGGTCATCCAGTCCGGCGCGCAGTTGCAGCCGCCGGGCCGCCCGCTGCCCGAGCGGGTCCGTTCCGGGGTGGCCGAGGTGACTCGCGGCGCCACCGGCGTGGTCACCCGGGTGTCGGAAGCCAACCTGCTCAAGCGGGCCGGCAGGATCGGCCGTTTCGTGCTCCGCAACCCGGTGGGAGCCGGCGCCACCCTGGTGACGGCCGTACGGGCCGGCGCCTCCGACGTCGCGGGCACGGTGCGCGCCGCGGTTCCCGGCGGCGGAACGCTGGTCGACGTGTTCTCCGCGGTGCCCGGCGATGTGGACACGGTGCGCAAACTGCTGCTCGGCACCCGCAACGACGCCACCATCTGGACCGGGGAGGCCGGTGGCCAGAAGAGCGTGGCGTGGTCGGACCCGCTGCCGATCGCCGCGATCAAGGCGGTGGCCCGGGCCAACCGCTGCACCGTCAACGACGTGCTGGTGGCCTGCGTGGCCCTGACACTGCACGACTACCTCCGGGTGCACGAGGCGCTGTGCTCATCGGTGACGTTCATGGTGCCGGTGAACCTCAAGCCACTCGACCTCACGCTGCCCGACTCGCTGGGCAACGACTTCGCGCTGGTGCAACTGGAACTGCCCACCGACGAACCCGACCCGCGCAAGGTGCTGGCGACGGCCAAACGGCGGATGGACCGGATCAAGCACGGCCACGAGGCCGCGGTGGCCTTCCGGTTCCAGGAGACCATCGCCGGTTTCAGTCGCGGCCTGTACGAGGCGTCGGTGGATCTGTTCGCCAACCGCACGCTGGGCACGCTCACCAACGTGCCGGGTCCGCCCGCCACGGTGTATCTGGCCGGCAGCGAGGTCGAGGGCATCGTCGGCTGGGCGCCGGTATCGGGAAATCAGCCGATGAGCTTCACCATCTCCAGCTACAACGCCCGGGTGATCGTCGGAATCGCCTGCGACACAACGCTGGTGCCCGACCACGAGATGATCGTCGAGGGTTTCATCGACGCATTCGAGCGGCTCGCCGACGCGACTCCGGGTGTGGTGCTGATGCCGGTCAGCTGGGGCCGCGCCGGGAGGGGTCCGCGGAAAGATCGCGGCCGAAAGCGATAAGCGCGCGCCGGCCGATGGCCAGGATCTCCTCGTCGAAGTCGGCGTTGTCGCGGAACGACAGCTCGAGCAGCCGGTCGGCCATCTCGACGGCCACCAGCATGGCGCGCGGGTCGGTGCCGGCGGGGATCAGGCCGCGGTCGACCAGGATCGCGTGCATCCGGCCGGCCAGGTTCTGCATCCGGGTGCGGACGTGCTTGGTGACGGTCGGCGAGGTGCGCCCCGCCATCCACAGCCGGGCCGAACTCGGGTAGCGCCGGTAGTAGGCGACGTGCAGGTCGACCTCGTTGTTGAGCAGGTCGGCGATGGAGTCGATCCGCCAGGTCTGCTCCGCTTCCACGCACCGGGCGTCGAGGGCCGCGCAGTGCTGTTCGAGCAGTTCGTCGAGGATCGCCTCGCGGTCGGCGAAGAACCGGTACAGCGACGGGGGAGACACCCCGGCGCGGTCGGCGATCGCCCGGGTGGTGGCGGCGTCGACGCCCTGTTCGTCGGCGATGGCCGCCGCGGCGTCGAGGATGCGGGTGACCGTCTGCCGACTGCGCTCCTGCACCGGAGCGCGTCGCTGAACAGGGGCGACGGTCATCGGACCCTCATCTCTTAAGCTGGTGGAGCGCAAGCCTTGACAGCTGTCGAGGGAAATATAACATTATTCACGTTACAGTTCCTAGCCTTCGGGAGTGCCCATGTCCGTCGCTTCACTCAACCAGGCCCGTCCGAAGGAGAAGCTGACCCGGCACGTCGACGTGCTCATCGTCGGCGCCGGCATCTCCGGACTGGGGCTCGGGCACTACCTGACCACCAAGCTGCCCGGGCACAGCTTCGCCATCGTCGACAGCCGCGACGCCATCGGCGGCACCTGGGACCTGTTCCGCTACCCGGGCATCCGCTCGGACTCCGACCTGCACACCTTCGGCTACGAGTTCAAGCCGTGGACGTCGGACAACGCCATCGCCGACGCCGGGGAGATCCTCGACTACCTGCACGAGGTGATCGAGGAGGACGGGCTGGCCAAGCGGATCTATCTGCACCACAAGGTGATCCGTGCCGACTTCTGCACCGAGACCGCCAAGTGGACGGTGACCCTGGAGCGCGACGGCGAGCAGTGGGACATCACCTGCGGGTGGCTGTTCGGTGCCACCGGCTATTACGACTACGAGAACGCGCACAATCCGCACTTCGAGGGCCAGGAGGACTTCGAGGGCCGGATCGTGCACCCGCAGTTCTGGCCGGAGGATCTGGACTACACCGGCAAGCAGGTCGTCGTCATCGGCAGCGGCGCCACCGCGGTCACCCTGATTCCGGCGATGGCCGACAAGGCCGGGCATATCACCATGCTGCAGCGCTCGCCGTCCTACGTGATGCCGTTGCCGCGCAAGGATCCGCTGGCCAACTCGCTGCGAAAGGTGTTGCCGGCCAAGGCCGCCTATGCGGCAACGCGGCGGTTCAACATCGGCAAGGGCAGGTTCATCTACAACCTCTGCCAGCGCAACCCGAAACTGGCGCGCCGCATCATCCGCTCGGCCAACGTGAAGTTCCTGCCCAAGGGGTTCGAGGTGGCGACCCACTTCAACCCCAGCTACAACCCATGGGACCAGCGGCTGTGTGCGGTTCCCGACGCCGACCTGTTCCGGACCATCGGCAAGGGCAAGGCCTCGGTGGTCACCGACAAGATCGTCCGGTTCACCAAGAACGGCATCCTGCTGGAGTCCGGCAGGGAACTGCCGGCCGACATCATCGTCACCGCGACCGGCCTCAAACTGCTGCTGTTCGGCGGTATCGAGGTCTCCGTCGACGGCGAGGTCAAGAACGCCCACGACTGCCTGGTCTACAAGACCTTCATGCTGTCGGGCATCCCGAACATGGCCTTCGCCTTCGGCTACACCAACTCGTCGTGGACGCTGAAGATCGACCTGCTCTGCGAGCACCTGTGCAAGCTGATGGGCTACATGGACCGGCACGGCTACACCACCGTGGTGCCGGTCTGCGACGACCCCGGCATGGGCCGCCGCCCGATGCTGGACTTCCCGGCCGGCTACATCCTGCGCTCCATCGACGAATTCCCCCAGCAGGGGACCAGCGGCCCGTGGACCATCGAGATGGACTACTGGGCCGACCACAAACGGCTGCGCAAGGGCCCGGTCGAGGACCCCGCGCTGAAGTTCAGCACGGCTGCCCGTTCGGTTGCCACCGCGGGGGCTGCCCGGGCATGAGCCGGCCGACCTTCATCGGGGTCGACGGTCGGCGCGTCCGCGTCCGGGTGGAGGGTGACGCGGACAAATCACCGGTGCTGCTGGTGCACGGCATCGGACGCAGTCTCGAGGACTGGGATCCGCAGTACGAGCGGCTCTCCGACGCGCACCGGGTGATCGCGGTCGATGTGCCGGGGTTCGGGTTCTCCGACCGGCCGGCGGGGCCGATCACGTTGTCCACCTTCGCCAAAGGGGCGCTCGGAGCCGTCGACGCCCTCGGCGAGACCCGGCCGCTGCACGTCGTCGGCAATTCCCTCGGCGGGGCCATCGCCATGCAGCTGCTGGCCAACCGCCCCGACCGGGTGGCCAGCCTCGCGCTGATCAACAGCGCCGGCTTCGGCCGCGAGGTGACCCCGCTGCTGCGGGTGCTGGCGGTGCCGGTGGTCGGCCCGCTGAGCACCCGCCGCACCACCCGCCCGGTGGCGCGCATGCTGGAGCGGGCCTGTTACGCCGACCCGTCGCTGGCCACCGAGGAACGCATCGACCGCGCGATGGACATCGCCGCCAAGCCCCATCACGGCCCGGTCATGCTGGCCACCGCGACCGAACTTGCCAATGCGCGCGGCATCAAGGCCGGCTGGCGGCGCCAACTGGCGGCGTTCGCGGCGCTGCACCCGCGTCCCACGCTGCTGATGTGGGGCGAACGGGACCGCGTGCTGCCGGCGCGTCACCTCGACGAGGCCCGCCGGGTCTTCCCGCACGCACAGTCGCACCTGCTGCCCGGCGTCGGCCACCTGCCGCAGATCGAACGGCCCGACGAGTTCGCCGAACTGCTGCTGCCTTTCCTGTCGGAGGCGTCGTCCCCCCCGTCGTCCCCCCCGGCGTACGGGCGATGAGCGACGACACCGAAGCCCACCACCGCGCGGCGCTCGACCAACTGGCCGATGCCGTCCTCGGCGCGGTCGAGCATGCCGTCGACCCCGGCGGCGAGCACCTCGAGTCCGCCCTGAACTCGTTGCGGCGCCGGGTGATCGAGTTCGTCCGCCGCTATCACCGGCTGCAGATCGACGTCGAGGCCGGCGCTCTCGACGAGCCGGTGCTGTTCGTCGCCAACCACGGCTTCGGCGGCGTCGTCGACCTCAACGTGATGGCGGTCGGCGCGGCGCTGGAGGACCTGAAGGTGGACCGTCCGGTCACCTTCCTGACCCATCAGCTGGCCTGGACGCTCGGCGTCGGGCCGATCGTCGAGCATCTCGGCGCCCGCCCCGCCAGCCGGGAAAGCGCGCATGACGCCTTCGCCGCCGGCCACCACGTCGTGGTGTTCCCCGGCGGCGATATCGACGCGGCCAAGTCCTTCACCGACCGTAACCAGATCATCTTCGGCGGCCGCAGCGGGTTCGCCCAACTGGCCATGGACGAGCACGTGCCGATCGTGCCGATCGTCACCGCCGGGGCGGGGGAGTCACTGCTGGTGCTCACCGACGGCGAGCGGCTCGCCCGCGCGCTGCGGCTGGACAAGCTGCTGCGGGTCAAGGCCCTGCCGGTGAGCCTCTCGCTGCCCTGGGGCCTCAACGTCGGCGTGGTGGGGATGCTGCCGTACCTGCCGCTGCCGACCAAGCTGCAGACCCGGGTGCTGGCGGCCACCACGGCCGGTCCCGGCGAGGATGCCGAGGCCTATGCCGAACGTGTCCACGACCTGATGCAGGACGCACTCGACGACCTCACGAGGAAGCGCCGGCCGCTGCTCGGCTGACTCAGGCGGCCTTTCTGGTGCGTGCGGACGGCTGCTGCGGCCGCTCGGCGGCGGCGGCGCCGTGGAGGCGGCTCCGCGGTACCGCGGACCGGGATTTGGCAACCGTCACCGGGGAGCGCCGGATGAGCCCGGTGGTCGGCGGCTTTTTCCTCATCGTCACCGCGTCGGCGGGGATCGCCGCCGGCGTCGGCGGGCCGTAGGGGTCGATAGCGCCGGCGTTGACCGGCGGACCGCCCACTCCGTAGGGCCCCTGCGGGGAGGTGCGGAACGGCCGGTTGGCGGGATCCTTTGTGGCGTAGGCGATTCCGTTGTCCCAGCCGGTCGGGATCGCCTTGAGAAAGTTCGTGGCGAGGGTGACCGGGTTGCCCACATGGAGGAATTTCGCCCGGGTCGGCGAGCCGGGGTTGATGGTGCGGTCGTAGCCGCTTTCCACCAGGACCCGCAACGGCGGATCGAGGACGGCGGCGGTCAATGGGCCGACCCAGGGCAGCACGGTCAACGGCAGCAGCAACGGCAGGGTCATGCTGGGTATCAGGTAGTAGGTCGAATCCTGGTACTGCCCTTGCAGTTGCGGTGTTCCCGATGAGCCTTCGGGGTGCTCGTAGCGGAATCCCATCAGCGTGTTGACCAGCGACAGCCCGTTGAGCGGATGGTTGGGGAAGTCCGATACCGGGTCGTACTGATGGGCGATGTCGACGGTGGTCAGCGGCGTCGGCTGCGGCGAGTTCGTGGGTGTCGCGCCGTTGAACGTCACGTCGAGTATCGGCACGTGCAGCCCGGCGAACCGTTGCAGCACACCGCCGTTGGGCCGGTTGGGGTTCGCCTCGAAGACGAAGCTGACCGTTCCGGTGGGCGGATGGGCGATCAGGTCGCTCTTCTGGAAGGTCGCGACGGTCCCGCTCTGGGAGAAGCTGAACACGGTGAATGCATCGCCGAGCAGTTCGCGGGTGACGGTGGAGGTGTAGGGCGGATCGGTCACCGTGCAGGCGGTACCGCGCAGGCAGGCGTCGAGATTGGTCAGGCCCGCGGCGACCGACTCGTCGAAGGTCAACGACTTCAGCCCCTGCAACGGCCAGAACTGTTCGGGGGTGTAGACCGCAACCGGCGTGCACACCGGGCCGCACAGCCCCGACGGCCCGACGAAGTTGCTGCTCGCCCAGTTCACGTAGTCGTCGATGTAGGCGGGGGTGTCATCCGGAATGCTCAGCGGGTGGTCCGTGCCCCCCATGTAAAGGGCGGTCGCGGTCAAGGTGACCAGCGATCGCACCGTCGTCGGCAGGGTGGCGACCAGCGCGGCGCAGACAATCAGGACTGCGACAACAGATCGGCCGGCGGCGCGCATGGATCCCCCTTCGCGGGGCTGCCTACAACCCGACCGTAGCCCATCGAAAGGACCGGGTGTCCGTTATCAGCCGAGGGGTACGGCCAGGATCGGGCGGGGTTCCCCGGCGCCGGGGCCGTCGAAATGCCACCACTCCCCGGAGTAGACGGTCAGCCCCCCGGCGGCCATCGCGGTGCGCAACACGGCGCGGTTGGCCTGCTGGGCGGCGCTGACCCCGTCGGTGGCGTAGGCCGTCGCGCGGGCGGAGAAGTCGTCGAAGTCCGTGCCCATGTCCACCAGCCGTCCGCCGGCCGTCAGTGTGACGTCCACTGACCGGGCCGCCTCGTGGCTTCGGGCGTACTGGCCGGGCCTGGCCACCCACGCCGGGTCGGGCACCGCGTCGAACATCCGGACCTGAACCTCGTGCGGGCGATAGCAGTCCCAGAACACCAGCGCGTAGCCCTGGCTGCGCAGCGCGGCCGCGGCGGCGGCCAGTCCCGGTCCCAGCGACTCGTGCACCAGGCACCGGGCGCCGGGCGGATACAGCGGCACCCCGATGAAGTTGTTGGCGGTGGCATAGCGCAGGTCGATGACGGCGTCGGGAACCACGGCGCGCACGTCGATCAGACCGGCGGCGCGGGCCTGCGGGCTGACCGGGGGGATCGGGGCGGCGCTCACCCGGGCCGGGCAGGCCAGCATGATGGCGAGCATCGTCGCCGGCACCGCTCGTCGCATCCCTGCATTGTCGGCTATCGCGCGCCGGCCGGCCGGGGAAGGTCCAGGTGCTCCGCCTCATAGCGGTAGCGCGGGTAGCTCAGCCGCCGCCGGGTCAGCCAGCTGACCACCAGAGCCGTCACCGTCGTGGCTCCCAGCGCGCCCAGTCCGGCGCTGAAGACGGCGTCGTCGCCGGAGATCACCCCCCGGTCGGCGAGTAGCTGAACGTAGGTGGCGGTGCCGTTGATCGAGCCGTGCAGCAGCATCGCCAGCAGCAGGCTGGCCCGGGTGTTGTTGGACAGCCAGGTGAACACCACCGAGACGGTGACGGTGAATGCGACGAACAGCCCGGCGTTCATCGCCGCGGCGGCGGCCCCGCCGCCGATCCAACTAGGGACGTAGAGAAAGAAATGCCATCCGCCCCACAGCAGGCCGAGCAGCAGGCTGCCGCGCAGCGGCCCGAACCTGTGCTGCATCCGGGGCAGCGCGAACCCGCGCCATCCCGACTCCTCGAAGAACGGGCCGAAGATGAAGTGCGTGGAGAACGCGGCGGGGTAGACCACCAGCGCCGACGGGGTCAGTGCGCGCAGTACGGCGGGACCCATCACCGCCGTGGTGAGCAGGATCTCGGCCAACGGGATCAGCAGCAGGGCGACCAGATACCACCGCCGGTCGACGTCGGAACAGGTGACGCGCTCCAGCAGTCGACGCACGCCGGCGCGGCCCTGTGTGATCCACGTCATCAGGAACGCCGTGCCGGTCACCCCGATGGCGACCCCGGGCAGCGCGGCCAGCGACGGGACGTGGCGGGTCGGGGAGAACGCCGGGATCCCG
>JAPOHV010000156.1 GCA_029979305.1 Mycobacteriaceae bacterium
ATGGATCTGGTTTCGGTGCACCCGGTTTTCAACCTCTACAACAAGCGCTGGCCCATCCGCGGCGAGTCGGAGAACCTGGCGCCGGCCAAGTTCGTCAACGGCGGTTCGGCGCAGGAGTCGGTGGTCGGCGCCGGCAGCATCATCTCGGCGGCGTCGGTGCGCAATTCGGTGCTGTCGAGCAACGTCGTCGTCGACGACGGCGCGATCGTCGAAGGCAGCGTGCTGATGCCCGGGGTGCGGGTGGGCCGGGGAGCGGTGGTGCGCCGCGCCATCCTGGACAAGAACGCCGTCGTCGGCCCCGGTGAGATGGTGGGGGTGGACCTGGAGAAGGACCGCGAGCGGTTCGCGGTCAGCGCCGGGGGCGTGGTGGCGGTCGGAAAAGGCGTCTGGATCTAGCCGGGGTTGCTGTCCGCCGCGGCGGTCTGCCGCCGCCGCCTGCGGCGGCGCAACAGCCACCACGCGCTGCCGATCAGCGCGATCAGCACGATCGCGACCAGCGCCGGGATCAGGATCGCGATGACCGACAGGCTCATGCTGGTGAAATCCTCGATGGTGCTCAGCACCGGGGCGGCCACGCCGGCGGTGGCCACGTTGGCGGCCGGGCGCACCGCGGTCTTGGTCAGGTGCACCACCAGTGCGGTGACCACGCCGATCGCGACCGGCACCCACTGGCCGGTGCGGGCGAACTCGACGGGGTCGGTCACCGCCGCGGTCTGGGCGGCGGTTCCCGATCCGAACACGATGCCGCCCGAGGTCGGCCGGATGAAGGTCTGCACGGTGTCGTTGACCGAGTCCAGCGCGGGGACCTTATCGGCGACGATCTCGACCAGCAGCAGCACCGCCACGATCCCGATCACCCAGCCGTTCTCCAGCCAGGACCAGCCCGCCGGCAGATGGATGACGTTGGTGAACCGGCCCAGCAGGCCCAGCATCAGCAGCGGGATGTAGGCATTGAGCCCGGCCGCGGTGGCCAGGCCGAACCCGGTCATCATCTCCACCAGCGTCTCCTTCGGCGGGTCAGTCGCGCACCGCGACCAGGATGCCGTCGCCCAGCGGCACCAGCACCGGCGTGAACCGTTCGTCCTCGGCGATCAGCCGGGCGGCCTCCCGAACGGCGAGCACGTCGTTGTCGTGGGCGCCCGGGTCGCCGGCCCGGCCGCCCAGGGCGGCGCGGTGCACCACGATCACCCCGCCCGGCCGCAGCAACCGGACGCCCTCCGTGACGAAGTGCGCCTGGTCGGCGGGCGCGGCGTCGATGAACACCAGGTCGTAGGAGGCGTCGGCCAGCCGGGTGAGCACCTCCTGGGCCCGGCCGGAGATCAGCCGGGTGCGGCCCGGGCCGATGCCGGCTTCAGTGAACGCCTGCTTGGCCAGCCGTTGGTGCTCGGGTTCGACGTCGATGGTGGTCAGCACGCCGTCCTCGCGCATCCCCGAGAGCAGCCACAGCCCGCTCACCCCGGCGCCGGTGCCGACCTCGACGATCGCCTTGCCGCCGGACAGCCGGGCCAGCAGGCTCAGCAGGGCGCCGGCCGCCGGGCTCACCGCACCGGCGCCGGCGTCGACCGCCCGCTCGCGGGCCGAACCGACGATCGCGTCCTCGGAGATCGAGGCCTCGGCGTGGTTGAGGATCCGGTCGGCCCGGCTGGGGGCCGTCTCGGGAGCCTGGCGCGTCTCCGGATCGTCGGTCGTTGACATTCTCGCAGCGTAGATCAACCGCGGCGTCCGGTGGGCCGACGCGCCCGGTCCGACGCGCGCCGCGCGACACGCCGGTGAGTCAGTCTAAGGAAATTGCTCAGAAATTACCGATTCGTGATGTTCAGACCGATAACCATTGTTTTAGCGATGTCATCACAGGTAACCTTTACTTTGCTCACATCGCTCGCACAACCCGATGCGGAAAGCTGTCGTCCATGAAATGCCGCAATGGCTGGGGAGGGAATACCCCCGACGAGACCGGCGTTCTCCCGTGTGACGCGCTCGCCAGCGCATGGCTGGCGGCGCACGATCACCAGGAGGATCCGACGACCACCACACTGACGGCCCCGCTGAGCGTCCCGCTCGGGCAGGCTGGGCATGCAGATTGGGTCGAGCCGTCCGACGAGCCGCAGGGAACCGCCGTCTTCGATGCGACCGGCGACCCGTCGGCCATGCCGTCCTGGGACGAGCTGGTCCGCCAGCACGCCGACCGCGTCTACCGGCTCGCCTACCGGCTCTCGGGTAACCAGCACGACGCCGAGGACCTCACTCAGGAGACCTTCATCCGGGTGTTCCGCTCCGTGCAGAACTATCAGCCGGGCACGTTCGAGGGCTGGCTGCACCGCATCACCACCAACCTGTTCCTGGACATGGTCCGGCGCCGCGGCCGCATCCGCATGGAGGCCCTGCCCGAGGACTATGACCGGGTTCCGGGCAACGACCCCAACCCCGAGCAGATCTACCACGACTCCCGGCTGGGGCCCGATCTGCAGGCAGCGCTGGATTCGCTGCCACCGGAGTTCCGCGCCGCGGTGGTGCTGTGCGATATCGAAGGCCTGTCCTACGAGGAGATCGGCGCGACCCTCGGGGTCAAGCTCGGAACCGTCCGCAGCCGTATCCACCGTGGCCGCCAGGCGCTGCGTGACCATCTCGCCGCCCACGGGCGCACCGAGGTGAAGTCGGCCTGAGGCTTGCCTCGGAAGGCCCTGTCGTGCCATGTCTTCTCACCGTCTTCGCGCTACATTCGTTCTAGGCGCTTCCCGGATCGGCTTCGGCCCGGCGAAGTCAGCCGATGGCCGCTCAGGAGGAATTCAGGCGATGGTCGACCCCGGGGAGGTGTTCCGGCGGGCACTGTCGTGGTTGCCGTCGAACTTCGTCTCGGTCGACGATTCCGCCCTCGAAGCGCCGCGCCAGTTCGGCTCCACCGACCACCTCTCCATCGAGGCTGTGGCGGCCTACGTGGACGGCGAACTGCCGATGAAGGCGCATCTGCGGGCCGGTAGCCATCTGTCGTTGTGCACGCAGTGCGCGGCCGAGGTGGACGCTCAGGGCCAGGCCCGCGCCGCGCTGCGCGACTCGCGCCCGGTGACCATGCCCAGCACCCTGATGGGGCTGTTGTCCCAGATCCCGGAATCCACGCCCCCGCTGCCCACGCCCGGCGAACCGGTGCTGCCGACCGGCGACGACGACGGCGACGGCACCCGCCGCGGCCGGCGTAAGCGCCGGTAGGGTGGGGGACGGCACCAACAGCGCGCGCCGTCGGCCCGTCGCTGAGCGTTCGGATAGAGGTTGATGTTGAGCTCCGACAAGGACACCGCCGGCGGCACTCACCGGCTCGCCCCGCGGCCGGTCTCCCGGCCCCCGGTCGACCCGGAATCTGTCCGCACCTTCGGACGCCCCGACGGGGTCGACGGCTCGTTCGTCGCCGACGGCAGGCGGCCGGGCCGCGCCGATGAGTTCGCCCCCGTCAGCAAGCCGGCCGACCCGGTCCTGCAGGAGGCCTTCGGCCGTCCCTATCCCGGGGGTGAGTCGCTGCAGCGGCATCCCGCAGACGCCGGCGCGCTGGATGCCGTCGACGCCGGCGCCGGGGAGCCTGACGATCCGTGGCGCGATCCCGCTGCCGGCGTCGCGCTGGGCACCCCCGCCTTCGAGCGCCCGTCGCACGTCATCGTCGGCCCGCCGCCCGGCAAGCTGGGGGTGCGCGAGGTGCTCTTCGGCGGCCGGGTGTCCTATGTCGCGCTGGCCGTGCTGGGTATCACCGCCCTGCTGATCGGCATGGTCGGCGGCTGGGTGGGCCGCAAGACCGCCGAGGTGGTGGAGGCGTTCACCACCTCGAAGGTGGTGTTGTCGACCTCTGACGGGGGTGAGGTTCCCGCCGGCCGGTTCGCGAAAGTGGCTGCCTCGGTGGCCGATTCGGTGGTCACCATCGAGGCCAAGAGCGACGACGAGGGATCGCAGGGGTCCGGCGTCGTCGTCGACGGCCGCGGCTACATCGTCACCAACAACCACGTCATCTCCGAGGCCGCCGCCACCCCCGGCAAGTTCAAGATGACGGTGGTGTTCAACGACGGCAAGGAGGTCCCGGCCAACCTGGTGGGCCGCGACCCCAAGACCGACCTGGCCGTGCTGAAGGTCGACAACGTCGACAACCTCACCGTCGCCCGGTTGGGTGACTCCGACAAGTTGAAGGTGGGCGAGGAGGTGATCGCCGCCGGCGCTCCGTTGGGCCTGCGCAGCACCGTCACCCACGGCATCATCAGCGCGCTCAACCGGCCGGTGCCACTGTCCGGCGAGGGGTCGGACACCGACACCGTGATCGACGGCGTGCAGACCGACGCCTCGATCAACCACGGCAACTCCGGCGGACCGCTGATCAACATGGACTCCGAGGTCATCGGCATCAACACCGCCGGAAAGTCGTTGTCGGACAGCGCAAGTGGCCTCGGGTTCGCGATCCCCGTCAACGAGGTCAAGATGACCATCGAGTCTCTGATCAAGGACGGCAAGGTCGCGCACCCGACACTCGGGCTGACCGCCTCGTCGGTCAGCAACGACCTGGCCTCCGGCGCACAGATTCGCAACGTCGTCGCCGGCGGCCCTGCTGACAAGGCCGGCATCAAGGAGAACGACGTCGTTGTCAAGGTCGGCGACCGCACCGTCGCCGACGCCGACGAGTTCGTCGTGGCGGTCCGCCAGCTCACCATCGGGAAGGAAGCCCCCATCGAGGTCATGCGGGAGGGCCGCAAGGTCACCCTGACGGTGATCCCGGCGCCGGACAAAGCCTCAGGCGGCTAGCCGTCATGTTCGCCAACGTCGGGTGGGGCGAGATGCTCCTGCTGGTCGTGGTGGGCCTGGTGGTGCTGGGACCGGAACGGCTTCCCGGCGCGATCCGCTGGTCGGCCGCGACCATCAAGAAGGTTCGCGAATACCTCAGTGGCGCGACGCGGGAGCTGCGTGAGGAGCTCGGGCCGGAGTTCGACGATCTTCGTCAGCCGCTCGGCGAGCTGCAGAAGCTGCGGGGTATGACGCCGCGGGCGGCGATCACCAAACACCTTCTCGACGGTGACGATTCGTGGCTCACCGGCGAGTTCGACAGCGCCCGCGGCAACGGCAGCGCCCAGGCCGACCTTCAGGTCAAGCCGCAGAGCACCCCGGCGCCGCAACCCGGCCCGGCGCCGTTCGACGCCGACGCGACCTGAGCCGGGGTCCTCAGCGGCCGGCCGGGTCGAGTCCCAGCGACATCCCCGCCAGGCCCCGGCGCCGCGAGGCCAGCTTGTCGGCGACGGCGCTGAGCTCCCTGGCAGCCGCCGAGTCCGGCGCCGACAACACCAGCGGCACACCGGAATCCCCGGCGGCCACCAGCGCCGGATCCAGCGGGATCTGGCCGAGCAGCGGCACGTCGGCGCCGACCGCACGGGTCAGGCTCTCGGCCACCTGACGGCCGCCGCCCTCGCCGAAGATCGCCATGGTGGACCCGTCGGGCAGTAGCAGCCCGGACATGTTCTCCACCACACCGACGATGCGCTGACGGGTCTGCAGCGCGATGGCGCCGGCACGTTCGGCGACCTCTGCCGCCGCGCTCTGCGGCGTGGTGACAACCAGGATCTCCGCGCCGGGCAGTAGCTGTGCCACCGAGATCGCCACGTCGCCGGTGCCGGGCGGCAGGTCCAGCAGCAGCACGTCCAGATCGCCCCAGTAGACGTCGGCCAGGAACTGTTGCAGCGCCCGGTGCAACATCGGCCCGCGCCACACCACCGGGGTGTTGCCCTGGGTGAACTGGGCTATCGAGATGACCTTCACGTCGTGGGCCACCGGCGGCAGGATCATCGACTCGACCTGGGTGGGACGATCGGTGGTGCCCATCATCCGCGGCACCGAATGGCCGTAGATATCGGCGTCGAGCAGGCCCACGTTGAGTCCGCGTGCGGCCAGCGCCGCGGCGAGATTGACTGTGACACTGGACTTCCCGACCCCGCCCTTGCCGGAGGCGACCGCGTAGACCCGAGTCAGTGAGCCGGGCTGGGCGAACGGGATGACCGGTTCGGCGGCATCGCCCCGCAGTTGCTTGCGCAGTTCGGTTCGCTGCTCGTCGCTCATCACGTCCAGCTCGACCGTCACCGTGCCGGTGCCCGGCACGTCGGCCACCGCGGCGCTGACGCGTTCCCGGATCTCGGACTTCTTCGGGCACGACGCGGTGGTCAGGTAGATCCCGACGTGGGTCGCGCCGTCGGGCGCAACCTCGACGCTTTTGACCATGTTCAGCTCGGTGATCGGCCGCCGCAGTTCGGGGTCGATGACCTTGGCCAGGGCGGCGCGGACGGCGTGCTCGAGTTCAGTAGACATCGCCGCCGAGTCTAGAGGCGGGCGCCCCCCCCGCCGCACCGACGCCGAGTGTGAGGATCGGTACGGCCGCCGCGCCGAAATCGCGCGCTCGCGGGTGCTCCCTAGGCGGCGGGGCCGGGCGGGGCGCCCAGTGGCGCGCCGGCCTCAGGTCCAGGCGGCGGCGGCGGAGCGGGCAGCCACGGCGGAGCAGGCGCCTCAGCGGCCGCCGGACCAGGCAGCGGGGCTGCGGGTGGC
>JAPOHV010000168.1 GCA_029979305.1 Mycobacteriaceae bacterium
CGGCCGGGTACCCCCAGCAGCCGCTGCCCTACGGCGACTACCAGTACACCGGCGCTCTCGCCCCCGCTCCGCGCAACGGACTGGGGACGGCCGCGCTGGTGCTGGCGATCGTCGGCCTGGTCGGCTCCTGCTCGGTGGTCGGCGGCCTGGTGCTCGGCGTCTCGGCGATCATTCTCGGCATCATGGGGCGCGGCCGGGTCCAGCGCGGCGAGGCGACCAATGGCGGTGTTGCCACCACCGGCATCATTCTGGGCACCGTCGCCGTGCTGATCAGCGTCGCGCTGCTGATGTTCGGCGTGCGGATCTTCAATCAGTACGGCGGCCGGGAGATGCTCAGCTGCATTCAGGATGCCGGCGACGACAACGACCTGGTCCAGCAGTGCATGGACGAGTTCCAGCAGCGCGTCGAAAGCCAGACCGGCTCGACGGGCCGCTAACCGGCTGCGGGGCTGAGCTTTTCGGCACCCGGGAAGTACTTGACGATGCCCTCCTGGGCCACCGTGGCGACCACCTCGCCGGCACGGTTGAAGAAGTGGCCCATGCCCAGGCCGCGGGACTCCGCGGCCACCGGTGAGGCGGTCGAGTACAGCACCCACTCGGAGAAGTCGACCTGCCGGTGAAACCACACCGAGTGGTTGATGGTGACGGCGAAGATCCGGTCCCATCCCCATGACAGCCCGTGGGTGGTGACGATCGAGTCGAGCACCGTGGTGTCCGAGGAGTACACCATCGCGGCGGTGTGCAGCACCGGGTCCTCGGGCATGTCGCCGGCCGCCGTCATCCAGACCCGGTTGCGATCGAGCTTGCCGCCCTTGTCCCGCATCACCCAGGCCGGGTCGTTGGTGTAGCGCCACTCGATGGGGCGCATGGCGTTGACGAACGCCGGCACCACCTCCTCGTAGCCCACCAGCACCTCGTCGATGGTCGGCAGGGTGTGCGGTTCGGGAACCGACGGAATCGCGTGGTTGTGTTCCAGCCCGTGCCCGCCGGCCAGGTAGGACACCAGCGCGGTGGCCAGCAGCTTGCCGTTCTGCATGGCATCGACGCGGCGGTTGGCGAAGCGCCGTTCATCGCGCAACCGGCTGACGTGGAACTCGATGTCGTGGGCCGGGTCGCCACCGGCGATGAAATGCACCGACAGCGCACTGGGCGGCAGGTCGTGTTTGAGGGTTCGGCTGGCTGCGGTGAAGGCCTGAGCCATCAGCTGACCGCCGAAGGTGCGGACCGGATTCTTGCGCGGGTGGCGCCCGATGAACAGGTCGTCACCGGCCGGGGAAAGCTCGAGGATGGCCAGAAGCTCGTCGAAGTCGGAGTGTCCCGCTGATGTCGGCACGAGCCCGTGTCCCCCACTTTTCTTTCGCGGCGCTGCCTAGTGGTCGTTTTCCCCGATCCGGTGGATGTGAATCAGATTGGTCGAGCCTACTGTGCCCGGCGGGGCGCCTGCGACGATGATCACCAAGTCGCCGCGCTGATAGCGGCCCATCTCCAGCATCTCGTGATCGACCTGGCGGATCATGTCGTCGGTGCTGTCCCGGTGACCGACGACGAAGGTCTCGGTCCCCCAGGTCAGCGCCAGCTGGCTGCGCAGTTCGGGGATCGACACGAACGCCAGCAGCGGCAGCCGGCTGTGCAGCCGGGCGAGCCGGCGTACGGTGTCGCCCGACGAGGTGAACGCGATGAGCGCCTTGGCGTCGAGCCGTTCGCCGATGTCGCGGGCGGCGTAGGAGATGACTCCGCGCTTGCTGCGCGGCACATGCGTCAATTCCGGAGCCTTCGAATTCTCCTCGACCGCGCAGATGATCCGGGCCATCGTCCGGACCGCCTCGATGGGGTACTTGCCCACCGAGGTCTCCCCGGAGAGCATCACCGCGTCGGCGCCGTCGAGTACCGCATTGGCGACGTCGGAGGCCTCGGCGCGGGTGGGCCGGGAGTTTTCGATCATCGACTCCAGCATCTGGGTCGCCACGATCACCGGTTTGGCTTGTTCGCGGGCCACCTCGATGGCCCGCTTCTGCACCAGCGGCACCCGCTCCAGCGGCAGTTCGACGCCGAGGTCGCCGCGCGCGACCATCACCGCATCGAAGGCCGCGACGATCGCCTCGAGGTTCTCGACCGCCTCCGGCTTCTCGAGTTTGGCGATCACCGGCACCCGGCGGCCCACCCGGTCCATCACCTCGTGAACCCGGTCGATGTCGGCCGGCGAACGGACGAAGGACAGCGCGACCATGTCGACGCCGAGTCGCAGCGCGAACTCCAGGTCCTCAATGTCCTTCTCGGACAGCGCCGGAACCGAGAATTTCATACCCGGCATGGACAGACCCTTGTTGTTGCTCACCGGCCCGCCCTCGGTGACGGTGCACACCACGTCGTTGCCGTCGATGTGCTCGACGACCACCCCGACCTTGCCGTCGTCGACGAGCATCCGGTCACCGGGTCTGGCGTCCTGGGCCAGCTGCTTGTAGGTGGTCGAGACCCGGTCGTGGGTGCCTTCGCAGTCCTCCACGGTGATCCGGACCGTTTCGCCGTTGACCCACTCGGTGGCGCCCTCGGCGAACCGTCCCAGCCGGATCTTGGGGCCCTGCAGGTCTGCCAGGATGCCGACGGCACGCCCGGTGGCGTCGGCGGCCTGCCTGACCCGGGCGTAGGAGGCCTCGTGGTCGCTGTAGTCGCCGTGGCTGAAATTCAGCCTGGCGACGTCCATTCCGGCCTCGACAAGGGCTCTGACCCTGTCTTCACTGCTGGTTGCCGGGCCGAGGGTGCAGACGATCTTGGCGCGCCGCGTCACGACGCCTGAGCATAGTCCGGTGGCGGACCTAGGGACCCAGCATCGTGGGAACCAGCGGGAATCCGGGCAGATTGCGAACGACGGTCCACACCACGGCGGCGACCCCGATGAGCGCGAGTGATCGCGGCGTGAAGGCGGGCCTCCCGCGGCCGGCCCGCCACAGCCACCACAACGCGAGCAGTGGCAGTCCGACCAACGCGAACGCATTGTCGACGACGGCGGCGGACAGATCACCGTGCAGCACGTCGTGGGTCATCCGAAGGCCGCCGCAGGCAGGGCAGTTCCAGCCGGTGATCAGTTTGAACGGGCAGAACGGGAACACCGCGCCGGGCCGGTGCGGATCGACCAGACCCACGTAGGTCAACGCGGCCGCCCCCAGCGCGGCGGCGCCCAGCCCGGTGTACACCCGGCGTTGCTGCGTCTGCTGGGCCATCTGCGGGCGCCCGGTCAGCCGCCGCCGCGGCTGCTCGCGCCCCACAGCAGCCGCTTGAGCGTGGATCCGAACTTCTGCTGCGGCTCTTCCGGCTCGGACTCGGGTTTCACCGGTTCGGGCTTCACCGGTGCCGGTTCCGATTTGGCGACGGCCTCGGGCTCAGGCTTGGGTTCGGGCTCAGGCTCGGGCTCAGGCTCGGGCGCGGGCTCGGGCTTGGGCTCCGCCTCCTGCTCGGCCGCGGCCTCGGCTTCTTCGGCTGCCTCGGCCTCCGGTTCGACGACCGCCACGACCTGCGCGGTCTCCACCACGTCGAGCACCGTCGTCTCGCCGTCCGCCGACTCGTAGACCACCACGGTCTCGGTCTCACGCACGACGTCCTCGAAGACCACGACCGGCCCCTCGTCGGCCTCGGAGTCGGCCTCGGCCGTCTCGGCGAGTTCTGCGACCTCGTCCTCGAACTCCGGTGTGGTCTCACTCCAGGCCTCGACGACCCCGGACTCCTCGTCGTCGATGTCCACGATGTCGTCGCCGATGTCGTCGTCGACGTCCTCGACGACGTCGCCGACGGCTTCGGCGTCCTCGGCCTCATGCTCGCCGGCCACCGTCGCCGCCGCCACGATGCCGCTGCCCTTGGCGGCCGCCACCAGATCCTCGGCCCACTCCTCGACCACCGACGGCTCGTGGTCGGTGTCCGCGGGGTACTTGCCGCGCACCGTGGCCGGGGCCTCGCGGCCCTTGGGCGCCAGCAGCATGTACACCACCGCGCCGATGAACACGAACGTCGCGGTGAACACGTTGATCCGGATCCCGGCGATGTGGGTGGCGGTGTCGTCGCGCATCAGTTCCACCCAGAACCGGCCCACGCAGTAGGCGGCGACGTAAAGCGCGAACAGCCGTCCGTGGCCGAGCTTGAACTTCCGGTCGGCCCACAGCAGCAGCACGAACACCAGCAGGTTCCACAGCAGTTCGTAGAGGAACGTCGGGTGCACCACCGCGGCGACCTGCCCGGTCGACACTCCGTCGAGGGAGTGCACATCGACCGTTCCGGACGGGTCGCGCCGGTAGAAGATCTCCATTCCCCACGGGACGGTGGTCTCCCGGCCGTAGAGCTCCTGGTTGAAGTAGTTGCCCAGCCGGCCGATCGCCTGGGCCAGCACGATGCCCGGCGCGACGGCGTCACCGAAGGCCGGCAGCGGAATCCCCCTGCGCCGGCAGGCAATCCACGCGCCGACACCGCCGAGGAACACCGCGCCCCAGATGCCCAGGCCGCCCTCCCAGATCCGCAGCGCGGCGCCGAGTCCGGCGCCGCCGGGACCGAAGTAGGTCTTCCAATCCGTCAGCACGTGATAGAGCCGCCCACCCACCAGACCGAAGGGAACCGCCCACAGCGCGACGTCGTACACCACACCCCGCTCGCCGCCGCGGGCCACGAACCGCCGGTCGCCGATCAGCAGCGCGACGATGATGCCGGCGATGATGCACAGCGCGTAGGCCCGGATCGGGATCGGGCCGAGATGCCAGACGCCCTGCGCCGGACTCGGGAAGTAGGCGAGCACCGTTGTCGTCACCTGCTAGCAACCTTCTCTCGAACACCGACGGCCAGCTCCCCGGCCAGCGTCTGGACTGCGCCGACCCCGCGGTCGCCGAGGGCGGACACCAGGGCGGACCCGACGATAACCCCGTCGGCGTATTGCGCAATCTCGGCCGCCTGCTCACCGGAGCGCACCCCGAGTCCTACCCCGACCGGGATGTCGGAGACCTCTTTGACCCGGCGGACCAGTTCCGGGGCGGCGTTCGACACCGCGTCGCGCGCGCCGGTCACCCCCATGGTGGAGGCGGCGTAGACGAACCCGCGGGAAGCCGCCACGGTGCGGGCCAGCCGCTCCGGGGTCGAGGACGGCGCCACCAGGAAGATCCGGTCCAGATCGTGCTGCTCGGAGGCCGCCAGCCAGGCGTCGGCCTCGTCGGGGATCAGGTCGGGAGTGATCATCCCCAGTCCCCCGGCGGCGGCCAGGTCGCGGGCGAACGCATCCACGCCGTAGTGCAGCACCGGGTTCCAGTAGGTCATCACCACCGCGTTGCCGCCGGCGCCGCTGATGGCCTCGACCGCCCGCAGCGTGTCACGCACCCGCACCCCGTGCTGCAGTGCGACGTCGGTGGCGGTGGCGATCACCGGTCCGTCCATGCCCGGGTCGGAGTAGGGCACACCCACCTCGATGATGTCGCACTCCGCACTCATGGCGACCATGGCGTCGATCGAGGTCGTCACGTCGGGAAATCCGGTCGGCAGGTAACCGATCAGCGCCGCGCGCCGCTGCCCGCGGCAGGACTCGAAGACGCCACCCAGCCGACCCGGCGGGCTGTGCTCGACGGTCATGACGCCCCCGGTCCGGCACCGGTGGGACCGGCTGGGTCGAACAGACCGAACCAGCGGGCGGCGGTCTCGACGTCCTTGTCGCCGCGGCCGGAGAGGTTTATCAGGATGATCGCGTCCGGGCCCAGTTCTGCGGCAAGGTCCACCGCCCCCGCAATGGCATGCGCGGTCTCGATCGCCGGGATGATGCCCTCCAGCCGGCACAGCAGCCGGAAGGCCTCCATCGCCTC
>JAPOHV010000001.1 GCA_029979305.1 Mycobacteriaceae bacterium
ACATGGCCGAGATCGCCGAGTCGATCGCCCACCGGTGGCCCGACGGCGCACGGATCGACCTCGACGCCGAAGCACGGCGGGTGACTCTGGGGGCACTCGGGCGCTCAGTGCTCGGGTTGGACCTGGATTCCCGAACCGACGCCGTGGCCGGCCCGGTCCGCACGGCCGCGAACTACATCGCCGACCGCGGCGCCAGCCCGCTTCGCGCCCCGCGGTGGCTGCCGACCCCGGCGCGCCGGCGCGCCCGCGCAGCCAGCGCTGTCCTCCACCGGTTGGCCGGGGAGATCCTGCAGGCCTGCCGCGCCGACCCCGACCGCGACGCACCCCTGGTGCATGCCCTGATCCGAGCCGAGGATCCCCAGACCGGCCGGCCACTGTCCGATGCAGAGATCCGCGACGAACTGGTCATCTTCCTGATCGCCGGCCACGACACCACCTCAACCGCACTGGGCTACGCGCTGTGGGCCTTGGGTCACCACCCCGAGATCCAGGACCGGGTCCGCGCCGAGGCCGCCGGGTTCGGCGAGCGCCGACTGCTCCCGACCGACGTCGGGCACCTGCCTCATACCGTCGCGGTGCTCCATGAGGCGCTGCGGCTGTGCCCGCCGGCACCCATCGTCACCCGCACAGCGATGTGTGACGTCGACGTCGACGGCTACCGCGTCGAGGCCGGCACGGAGGTGGTGGTCGGGATCGGTGCCCTGCACCGTGACCCCACCCTCTGGGACAAGCCGCTGGTCTTCGACCCCGGCCGGTTCGGCCCCGAAAACTCGACCGGCCGCGATCGCTGGCAGTACCTGCCGTTCGGAGGCGGCCCGCGCTCCTGCATCGGCGACCACTTCGCCATGCTGGAAGCCATCCTGGCGCTGGCGACGATCATCCGCGGCACCGAGATATGTTCCTGCTCAGATGCTTTCCCGGTTGCCGTGCCGTTCACCGCGGTAGCCGCCGCGCCCGTTTGGGCCGTCGCGCGCAGGGTCGGACTGTGACCGCCGGGGACACCCAAGCGGCGCTTTCCCATCTGAGAATCAGGCAGGCTGCCCCGGCCGGGGGAACTGGGCGGCCAGGAACCGGTCCCACAGGGCGTCGCTCATCAAACCGTTGGCGCCGATGAGCAGATGTGCCGAGGGCGTCACTCGCATCCGGATCGGCGGGTGTTTGGCGGTGATGGCCTTCTCCACCGCCTTTGCCACGCTGTCGGCGTCGCCCCCGAGTTTGGCCAGCGGGCCCTTGGCGTACGCGTCCTCGGTCGCCGCGCCGACCGCGGCGTTGAAGTCCGCGTAGGGACCGCTGTCGGAAGCCAACGCGGTCTGGGCCGTGGCGGCGAATTCGGTTCGGATCAAACCGGGTTGAACGATCACCACATCCACACCGAAGCCCTTGACCTCAAAACGCAGCGCATCACTGATCGCTTCGACGGCGTACTTGGACGCGTGGTAGGCGCCGCCGCCCGGGAAAGTGAAGTTCGCCCCCATGGAACTGATGTTGACGATGCGCCCCCAGTGCTGGGCGCGCATCCCGGGAAGCACCAGTTGGCACATGCGCACCAACCCGAAGACGTTGGTCTCGAACTGCCGGCGCAGATCGTCCATCGACAGAGTCTCGATGGCACCGGACTGGGAGTAGCCGGCATTGTTGATCAACACACCGACGGCACCCTGCTCGTCGACGACGCGCCCGACCGCCGCGGTCATGGAAGCCTCGTCGGTGACATCGAGGGCGAGGGTTCGCGCGCCGGCCGCCGCCAGGTCGGCCAGGGAGTCCACACGACGGGCGGTGGCGTAGACGGTGTGGCCTGCCCGGGCCAGCCGCAGCGCGGTGGCGTGCCCGATGCCGGTGGAGCAGCCGGTGATGAGCACGGCCCTGGAGACTTCAGTCATTCCGACACGGTAGACAGTTGTTGCGAAAAGTGTCAATGTTGTCGATTCTGTACAGATGGCCGCGGGGATGACGACGGGTGAGGCTATCGGGGCGGCGGCGCTTGCCGAGTTCACCGCTTTCGGTTATCGCCGGGCGTCGATCGAGAGCATCGCCCGCCGAGCTCAGGTGTCTCGGGCGACGGTGTACACGCACTGCAGCGGCAAGGACGAGTTGTTCCGCGCGCTGGTGTCAGGTCTGCACGAGGAGCACCTGGCGGCGATGCAGACGATCGCCGATGCGCCGGAACTCGACGTCAAAAGCCGGATCACCCGGCTGCTGCAGGCACGCTTCCTGCGTTTCGTGGAGTTGACGTCAAGCTCTCCGCACGCTGCGGAACTCTACGACCGTCACGGTGCGCTATGCGGCGACATCGCCCAGGACGCCCACCGCCGGGCGGAGCAGCTCATCGCCACGGTCCTGCGGCGGGCGATCAGCGCCGGCGAGATCGACCTGTCTCGGGCCGGCCTCACCATCGCCCAACTTGCCGGGGTCCTCAGCGACTGCGCCTTCGGCGCCAAGGGCGAGGACCCCTCCCGCACAACACCATCGGAGTTCACGGCCCGACTCAGCCGGAGCGTGGCGGTGATCATCGCCGGAGTCGGCGGCCCCGCCGTCAGTCCTCGGTGAGATCGGACTCGTCGCGCTGGGCGTCGAGCATCGTGAGTTCGTCGAACGGGTCCCGGCCACTGAGCACCGCATCGACCTTGGCCGCATCGACGGTGCGCGTCCATGATCCGACCAGCAAGGTCGCGACGGCGTTTCCGGAGAAGTTCGTCACCGACCGGGCCTCCGACATGAACCGGTCGATGCCGACGATCAGGCCGACACCGTCAAGCAGTTGGGGCCGATGCGCCTGAAGGCCGCCGGCCAGCGTCGCCAGTCCGGCTCCGCTCACCCCCGCCGCACCCTTTGACGCGATGATCATGAAGGCCAGCAGGCCGATCTGTTCGCCCACCGACAGCGGTTGCCCGAGGGCGTCGGCGATGTAGAGCGACGCCATCGTCAGATAGATCGCCGTGCCGTCCAGATTGAACGAATAGCCGGTCGGCACAACCACTCCCACCGTGCTCGGCTGCACCCCCAGATGCTCCATCTTGGCGATCAGCCGGGGCAGTGCGGACTCCGACGACGACGTCGCGAAGATGAGCAGATACTCCCGCGCCAGATAGCGCACCAGCCGGAAGATCGAGACCCGCGACACGACCCACAGCAGCACACCGAGCAGAACGAACACGAACAGCACGCATGTCAGGTAGAACCCGAGCATCAGGGTCAGCAGGCTGGTCACTGCCCGCCAACCGGTCTGCGCCACCACGTTGGCAAGAGCACCGAACGCCCCGATAGGAGCCAGCCAGAGCACCATCGCCAGGATCTTGAAAACCAGCCGCTGCAGCTGCTCGACCGCTCCCAGGATGGGTTCACCCCGGCCACCGAGTGACTGCAGGGCGAATCCGACCAGCAGCGAGACGAACAGCGCCTGCAGGACATTCCCGGCGGTGAGCGCCGAGAACAGTGTCTTCGGGATGATGTTGTTGAGGAATTCGACGACACCGCCGGAGGCGTGGGCCTTGTCCGCCAGTTGCGCGCCCTTCCCTGCCAGTGACTCGGTCAGGTGCAGATCCTCCCCGGCGTGCAGCACGTTTCCCACCGCGAGGCCGATGGCGAGGGCAACGGTGGACATCACCATGAAGTAGGCGAAGGCCAGGCCGCCGATCTTGCCGACGGTTGCGGCCTTGCGCACCGATCCCACGCCGAGCACGATCGTGCAGAAGATCACCGGCGTGATCATCATCTTGATCAGGTCGACGAACATCGTGCCCAGCACGCCGACCTTGGTGCCCGCTCCCGGCGCGAGCAGACCGAAGATCACCCCGCCGACGGCCGCGGCGATGACCCCCAGATAGAGCCAGTGTGTGCGGTCGCGCGGCGGGGAGGGGCGAAGCCCGGCGCCCGTCATTGCGCCGACCACAGCAGCGCGGCCGCCCCCACCAGTTCGACGAGGAAATAGAACCAATTGGGATAGAAGGCCTTCGGGCGGTCGGCGACGCCGGACACCAACCGTCCGAACGCCATTCCGCCCAGGGCTGCAGCCACCGTGATCAGGATCCCGTCGCGCGCGGGATGCCCCGTGGCCGCCAAGGTCAGCACACCGGCGATGGCCAGGCCGAAACCGCCGTAGACGGCGCGGACCTCTGCGCGTGCGGTGGGGTCGGGCAGTGCGATACCGAAGGGGCGGATCATGTCGGCCGGCCGCATCAGGGCGAAGACACCCATGCCCGCGAAGAACACGATCATCACGACGATCACGACAGCTTCCACGGCCCCTTCTTTCTGACCGTCGAGTCGTCGTGTCCGACTCGGAGAAGATACTTTCGAAACCAAGGGCGCGCCCGAAGGGATTCGAACCCCTAACCTTCTGATCCGTAGTCAGATGCTCTATCCGTTGAGCTACGGGCGCCGATCTTCAGTTGTTCGTGGCTGATGCGATCAGCCGCGGCGGAGGCGAGAGGATTTGAACCTCCGGTCCCCTTGAAGGGGGACAACTCATTAGCAGTGAGTCCCATTCGGCCGCTCTGGCACGCCTCCTGAGCCGTGGAAGAGCGTACACATGCCCTTTGAGGGATGGCAAAAGCCAGTTCAGTGCCCCACCTAGACTCATTCGGGTGACCGCGCGCCTGCGCCCCGAACTGGCCGATCTGCCGGCCTACAAACCCGGCAAGACGGTACCCGGGGCCATCAAGCTGGCCAGCAACGAGACGGTCCACGGCCCGCTGCCCGGCGTGCGGGCGGCCATCGCGGCGGCCACTGAGAACATCAACCGCTACCCCGACAACGGCCAGGTCGAACTCAAAGAACAGCTGGCCCGGCACCTGTCCGCCGGCGCGGAGGTCCCGCCGGAGCGGATCGCGGTGGGTTGCGGGTCGGTGAGCCTGTGCCAGCAACTGATCCAGATCACCTGCACGGTCGGCGACGAGGTGGTGTTCGGCTGGCGCAGCTTCGAGGTGTACCCGCTGCAGGTCCGGGTCGCCGGCGCCACCCCGGTGCAGGTGCCGTTGCGCGATCACACCTTCGACCTGGACGCGATGCTGGCCGCCGTCACCGACCGCACCCGGCTGATCTTCGTCTGCAACCCGAACAACCCGACCTCGACGGTGGTCGACCCCGACGAGCTGGCCCGGTTCGTGGCCGCCGTCCCGCCTGAGATCCTGGTGGTGATCGACGAGGCATATGTCGAGTACATCCGTGACGGCCTGCTCCCCGACAGCCTCGGGCTGGCCCGGGACTATCCGAATGTCGTTGTGCTGCGAACTTTCTCGAAGGCCTACGGGCTGGCCGGGCTGCGGGTCGGCTACGCCGTCGGCGATCCGGAGGTGATCACCGCGCTGGGCAAGGTGTACGTGCCGTTCACCGCCAGCAGCATCTCCCAGGCCGCGGCGATCGCCTCGCTGCAGGCCGCCGACGAACTGCTGGCACGCACCGACGCGGTGGTCGAGGAGCGCCGCCGGGTCAGCACCGAACTGACCGCGCTGGGCTATGAGGTACCGGCCTCACAGGCCAACTTCGTCTGGCTGCCACTGGCCGAGCGCACCGCGGAGTTCGCCGCCGAGGGCGCCGAGGCCGGCGTGCTGGTGCGCCCCTACGCGGGCGAAGGCGCGCGGGTGAGCATCGGCGCACAGGCGGAGAACGACGCGTTCCTGGCTTTCGCCCGCCAGTGGGCACGCCGCTGACCGGCCGCGACGGCGCGGCGGTTAGCGTGGAACACGGGACAACGAGGAGGGATTCAGCCTTGGGCAGGATCTACGGCAACGTCAGTGAGTTGGTCGGACACACCCCATTGGTCCGGCTCAACCGGCTGACCGAGGGACTCGGCGCCGACGTGGTGGCAAAACTCGAGTTCTACAACCCGGCCAACAGCGTCAAGGACCGCATCGGCGCGGCGATCATCGACGCCGCCGAGCGCTCCGGAGAACTCCAGCCCGGCGGCACCATCGTCGAAGCCACCAGCGGCAACACCGGCATCGCGCTGGCGATGGTCGGAGCCGCCCGCGGCTATCGGGTGATCCTGACCATGCCCGAGACCATGTCCACGGAGCGGCGGGTCATGCTGCGCGCCTACGGCGCCCAGATCGTGCTCACCCCCGGTTCGGAGGGGATGGCCGGCGCGGTGGCCCGCGCCAAGCAGATCATCGCCGAGACCCCCAACGCCATCGCGGCCAACCAGTTCGGCAACCCGGCCAACCCGGCGATCCACGAGAAGACCACCGCCGAGGAGGTGTGGGCCGACACCGATGGCAAGGTCGACATCTTCGTTGCCGGCATCGGCACCGGCGGAACGATCACCGGCGTGAGCCGGGTGCTGAAGTCGCGCAAGCCCTCGGTTCAGATCGTCGGAGTCGAGCCCAAGGACTCCCCGCTGCTGACCGAGGGCAACGCCGGCCCGCACAAGATCCAGGGCATCGGCGCCAACTTCGTCCCCGAGGTGCTCGACCACGACAGCTACGACGAGATCGTTGACGTCGAACTCGACGACGCCGTGCGGGTGGCCCGCGATCTGGGAACCGAGGAGGGCATCCTGGGCGGCATCTCCTCCGGCGCGATCGTCTGGGCCGCACTGGAACTGGCCAAGCGTCCGGAGAACGCCGGGAAGCTCATCGTCGCGGTGGTGTGCGACTACGGCGAGCGTTATATCTCCACCGTCATGTTCGACGACATCCGGGACTGACGCGTGACACTGCTGGCGACGCTGCGGGAGGATCTGCGCAACGCGCGCCTGCACGACCCCGCCGCCCGCGGCGATGTGGAGAACGCCCTGGTCTACTCCGGTCTGCATGCGATCTGGTCGCATCGTCTGGCCCATCGCATGTGGGCGGTGCCGGCGTTGCGCGGTGCGGCGCGGATTCTTGCCCAGCTGACCCGGCTACTCACCGGCATCGAGATCCATCCCGGGGCGACCATCGGCCGCCGCTTCTTCATCGACCACGGCATGGGTGTGGTGATCGGCGAGACCGCCGAGATCGGCGACGACGTGATGCTCTATCACGGTGTCACCCTCGGCGGACGGTCGCTGGAGCACGGCAAACGCCACCCCACCCTGGGCGACAGGGTCACCATTGGAGCCGGGGCCAAGGTCCTGGGCCCGGTGAACATCGGCTCCGACAGCGCGATCGGCGCCAATGCCGTTGTCACCCATGATGTTCCGGCCGAGTCGATAGCGACCGGAATCCCGGCGGTGGTGCGGTCGCGCTCGGATCGGCAGCGTGAGCCACTGGTAGACCCGACCACCTACATCGACCCCGCGATGTACATCTGAGTAGCCTCAGACCCATGAGCACCCGCGAAGCCCTCAGCGTCGAGATCAAGGACAACGTCGCCCAGGTGACCCTGCTGGGCCCAGGCAAGGGCAACGCCATGGGTCCGGCATTCTGGGCGGAGATGCCGGTGGTGTTCGGTGAACTCGACGCCGATCCCGAGGTGCGCGCGATCGTGCTGGCAGGGTCGGGACGGAACTTCAGCTACGGGCTGGACCTGCTCGCCATGGGCGCCACCCTGCCTTCGGTCGACGCAGGCTCGGACTCCTCGGCGCGGCCCCGCGCGAAGTTCCACACCGAACTCAAGCGGTTGCAGGCCTCGATCAGCGCGGTGGCCGACTGCCGCACCCCGACCATCGCCGCGATCCAGGGCTGGTGCATCGGCGGCGGTGTCGACCTGGTCAGCGCGGTGGACATCCGCTACGCCAGCGCCGATGCGAAGTTCTCCGTCCGCGAGGTGAAGCTGGCGATCGTCGCCGACGTGGGCAGCCTGGCCCGGTTGCCCTACATCCTCTCCGACGGGCATCTGCGGGAGTTGGCGCTGACCGGCAAAGACATCGACGCCGCCCGCGCGGAGAAGATCGGTCTGGTCAACGAGGTGTTCCCCGACCACGAGGCGACCCTGGCGGCCGCGCACGCCACCGCCGCCGAGATCGCCGCGAACTCGCCGCTGACGGTGCGCGGCATCAAGTACGTGCTCGACGAGCAGCGTATCGACCAGGTCGCCGCCAGCCTGCGCTATGTGGCGGCCTGGAACGCGGCCTTCCTGCCGTCGAAGGACCTCAAGGAAGCCGTCACCGCGATGTTCGAGAAACGACCGCCGAACTTCACCGGGGAATGACCCCGGAAAGAGCGGTGGCGGAGGGATTTGAACCCCCGGACGGGTTTAGCCGTCTCTCGCTTTCAAGGCGAGTGCATTAGGCCGCTCTGCCACGCCACCGCCGACCAGCGTAGCGGTCAGCCGCGAGCGGACTTGCCGTTGGAACCGTTGGTCTTCAGTTCGGTGCTGATCCGCCGGCAGTTCTCCCCCATCGCCGACATCTGCGGGCGGGTCAGCGGCTTGACGAACTGCTGGCGCACCCCGTCGGCGTAGGTGACGATCGCCTCGGACACCACGTCCCTGCCCTGCTTGGTGATGCTGGCCAGCACTCCGCGGCCGTCCTCGGGGCTGGCCTCGCGCCGGACCAGACCGGCGTCCTCCAGGCGCCGGATCTGACGGGTCACCCGGCTGGGCAGCGACAGCAACTGCTCGGCGAGATCGCCCATCCGGGCGGCGCCCGTCTCGGCATTGTTCAGGATGTCCAGCAGTCGGACATCGAGAAGCGTCAGCTGGTGCTCGGCTGACAGCGCACGGTTCAACGTGCCGTACATCCGCAGTGCCGCATCCAGAAAGTGTTCCCAGGCCCGCTGCTCGGCGATATCGAGCCCTGGCATGGCACTAGCAGTCCGCCCCGTCATGGTCCCACCCATGGTCGCCATGTTAGGTGATCTGGAAGTAAAGAATAAGGAATCAGATCGGTCCGTCATTTTCGGTCGCGAGTAGCCTCAACGTCCGTGCAGGCCATCGTCTCCGACTCCGGGCAACTGGTGTGGCGGGAGGTGCCCGACGTGTCGGCCGGGCCCGGCGAGGTGGTCATCGAGGTCTGCGCGGCCGGGGTAAACCGGGCCGATCTGCTGCAGGCCGCCGGGAAGTACCCGCCGCCGTCCGGCGCCAGCGACATACTCGGTCTGGAGGTCTCCGGGACCATCCGTCAGGTCGGCGGCGAGGTCCCCAATCATGCTGTGGGCGAAGAGGTTTGCGCTCTGCTGGCCGGCGGCGGTTATGCCGAGTACGTCGCGGTGGCGGCTGAGCAGGTGATGCCGGTCCCGGGCGGGGTCACCATGACGGATGCCGCCGGGCTACCCGAGGCGGCGTGCACGGTGTGGTCCAACCTGGTGATGACGGCACACCTGGGGCCCGGCGAGTTCATGCTGATTCACGGCGGGGCCAGCGGAATCGGCACCCACGCCATCCAGATCGCCAAGGCCCTGGGCGCCGGGGTCGCGGTAACAGCCGGATCGCCGGAAAAGCTGCGGCTGTGCGCGGATCTGGGCGCCGACGTCCTCATCGGCTACCGCGACGAGGACTTCGTCGACCGGGTGCACGCGGCCACCGGCGGCCGGGGCGCCGATCTCATCCTCGACCTGATGGGTGCGTCCTATCTGGACCGCAACCTCACCGCCCTGGCCGTCGACGGCCGGTTGGTGATCATCGGGATGCAGGGCGGGGTCAAGGCCGAACTCAACATCGCCGCCCTGATCGGCAAGAGGCTGTCGGTGCTGGGCACCGCCCTGCGCGGCCGGCCGGTCGGCGGCCCGCACGGCAAGGCCACGATCGTCTCGGCGGTCGTCGAGTCGGTATGGCCGATGATGGCCGCCGGGACGGTGCGGCCGGTGGTCGGAGCCCGGTTGCCCATCGAGCAGGCCGCCGAGGCACACCGCGCCCTCGCCGCGGGTGAAACCTCCGGCAAGATCCTGCTGACCGTCGGCGGGTAGGTCAGCCCAGCGACGCCAGCGTTCGCACCAGGTGGTCGACCTCGCCCATCGTGGAGTAGTGCGCCAACCCGAGCGTGACCGCTCCGCCGATCTCGTCGACGCCGAGTGCGTCCAGCACTCGTGATGAGGACCGCCCGATCGCGAGGACACCGTTGTCGGCGAGGCGCTGCACCACCCGGCCGGCCGGCACCCCGGACACCACGATGCTGGCGACCGGAATGCCTTGCGGCGGTTCGCCGAGCACGGTCACCAGCGGTAGTGAACTCAGAGCGGACATCAGATAGTCGAAAAGCTCGTCCAAATAGATCCGCGCGGAATCCATTGAATACGAGAGTTTTTCGCGCCTTCCGCCCTGGGCGGCCTCGTCCAGGCCGGCCAGGTAATCGATGCTCGACACCACCCCCGCCAGTAAGCCGTACTGGTGCAGGCCGAGTTCCAGGCGGGCCGCACCGACGGCACCGGCGACGGTCGACACCGAACCGAACGTGTCGATGAGGCCCGGGTCGCGGAACACCAGTGCCCCGATCGGCGGCCCGCCCCAGGCGGCCGCGTTGACGGCCACCACATCGGCGTGCACCTCGGCGATGTCGAGCAGCCGGTACGGCGCGGCGGCGCAATGATCGACGACGACCAGTCCGCCGGCGTCGTGCACCCGCTCGGTGACCGCGCCGACATCGACGACGGTGCCCAGTGTCGAGGAGGCCGAGGGGATCGCGACCAGCGCGGTGCGCGCGGTGAGCAGGTCATCCCACTGCGACACCGGCATCTCGCCGCTCTCGATGTCGACCTCCGCCCAGCGGACCAGCCCGCCCTGCCGGTCGGCGACCCGCAGCCAGGGGGCGATGTTGGCTTCCTCGCCGAGGCGGCTGACCACCAGTTCGCTGCCCAGGCCCGCGCGGGTGGCGGACGCCTCCGCCAGGCAGGCCAGCAGCACGGCCCGGTCGGCGCCCAGCACCACCCCGGCCGGGTCGGCATTGAGCAGATCGGCCACCGCTCGCCGGGCGGCGTCGAGCAGGGCGACCCCGCGCCGGGCCGCCGGGTGCGGACTGGCTGTGTTGGCCGCGACGTTGCGGAACGCGGTCGAGACGGTGGTTGCCACCGTCTCCGGGACCGCCATGCCCGCCGGGGCGTCGAAGCGCATCCATCCGTCGCTCAGCGAGGGGTGCAGACCGCGCACGCGCGCGACGTCGTACGCCATCGCTCCACCTTCGAACCGCGTAAGTCGCGGAAAAGCCGTATAACCCGGCCGACGGCAATCGTGACCGCGTCCCCATACTAGGGCAGTGAACTTCGGCGCCGGGGTGCTGTCGGCCGTCCTGCTGCTGGTCGCACCCGGTGCAGCGGTGGGCCGCGCCGGCGGGCTGCGATGGCCGTTCGCCGCGGCTGCCGGCCCCGCGTTGACCTACGGGGTGGTGGGCCTGGCGATCGTCCCGATGGGCGCACTGGGCATCCGGTGGGACGCTCGGAGCGCCGCGGTCGTCCTGGCGGTGACGGTGACTGTGCTTGCGGGCTACCGGTTTTTACCTCGCATCCGCCGGCCCGGCGCCGACGGTCGCGCGACGCGGCCGGACTGGCCCGCCGTGGCCGCCGGGGCCGGCGTCGTGCTGGGCGCGATGATGATCGGCTACGCGGCCTGGCGGGGAATGCCGCACTGGCAGTCCGTCCCGAGCAACTGGGATTCGGTGTGGCACGCCAACACCATCCGGTGGATCCTCGACACCGGACAGGCCTCACCGACCCACATGGGCGATCTGCGCAACGTCGAGACCCACGCCCGGCTGTACTACCCGTCGGCGTTCCACGCGCTGGCCGCGGTGCTGGCCCAGTTGACCGGGGCGGCGCCCACGACCGCCTACACGCTGAGCTCGCTGGCGGCGGCGATGTGGCTGTTCGGGCTCAGCGCCGCGATGCTGACCTGGAAGCTGCTGGCCGGCCGAACCACCCGCTGGCGGATGGCGGGTGCATCGGCGACCGCCGCCGGCCTGGCGGCGTCGTTCACCGCGGTGCCCTACGTCGAGTTCGACACGGCCTCGATGCCCAACATGGCCGGGTACGGCATCGCCGTGCCGGCGTTCGTGATCATCACCTCCAGCCTGGCTCACCGTGACCGCATACCACTGGCGATACTCGCGGTGGTCGCGGTGTTCTCCGTGCACATCACCGCCGGAGTGGTCCTGGTGACCTTCACCGGCATGTGGTGGCTGTTCGACGCGCTGATCCGTCCGGTGCGCGGACGGCTCGGCGACTTCGCGACACTGGCGGGTGTCGCAGCGGCTTCGCTGTTGGCCCTGCTGCCGCAGTTCCTCGGCGTGGTGGCGCAGGCCGAGATCATCGCCGGCCATGCCTTCCTCACCTACGAAGGACGGCGGAAAGCGTTGCTGGACGCGGTTTTCCAGCACACCCGCCACCTCAACGACTTCCCGGTCCAGTACATCCTGATCCTGCTCGCCGGTGTCGGTTTCCTGCTTCTTCTGTTCCGGCGGATCTGGTGGCCGGCCGCGGTGTGGCTGCTTCTGGTCGCGGCGATCGTGTACTCCTCGGCGCCGTTCGGCGGCCCCCTCGGCGCGGTCATCCGCATCTACAGCGACCTGTTCTACAGCGACCCGCGCCGGTTGTCGGGCGTCGTCACGCTGCTGTTGACGCCGATGGCCGGACTGGCGCTGTTCTGGGCGGCGCTGCTGGCGATCGGCGGGCTCAAGCGGCTGACCCGTGGGCGGGCGGCACCGGACAGCGGGTGGTGGACCGCTGCGACGGCGGCCCTGCTCACCGTGGCGTGCGCCGGACTCGCCTGGCACTACCTTCCCCGGCACCGGTTCCTGATGGGCGACAAGTACGACCGCGTCATCGTCGACCAGCAGGACCTGGACGCGTTCGCCCGGCTGGCCGCACTCCCGGGAGCCCGCGACACTCTGATCGCCAACGCCAACGTCGACGGCACCGCCTGGATGTACGCCGTGGCCGACCTGCATCCGCTGTGGACCCACTACGACTACCCGGTGCAGCAGGGTCCCGGCCCGAACCGCTTCATCATCTGGGCCTACGCCGACGACGCCGACCAGGATCCCCGCGTGGCCGAGGCCGTACGGGCACTCAATATCAAATACCTGCTCGTCAGCACACCCGTTGTCCGGGGTTTCGTGATGCCGGACGGGCTAGTGTCACTGGACAAGTCCAAATCGTGGGCCAAGATCTACGACAACGGCGGCGCCCGCATCTACCAGTGGCGTGGCGCGCCGCCGGGTTAGAGGAATGGGAACGCGCAGCGCATGACAGCCAACAGCGACGACGACATCGAGATCATCCCGAGCCAGTCGAACGACGGCGACGGCGAGCAGCGGTCGATCACCGACCTGGTGGAGCAGCCCGCCAAGGTGATGCGCATCGGGACGATGATCAAGCAGCTGCTGGAGGAGGTGAAGGCCGCGCCGCTCGACGACGCCAGCCGCAGCCGGCTGCGCGAGATCCACGCCACCAGCATCCGCGAGCTCGAGGACGGCCTGGCTCCGGAATTGCGCGAGGAACTGCAGCGGCTGGCACTGCCGTTCTCGGAGGACTCAGTGCCCTCGGATGCCGAGCTGCGGATCGCCCAGGCGCAACTGGTCGGCTGGCTGGAGGGTCTGTTCCACGGGATCCAGACGGCGCTGTTCGCCCAGCAGATGGCGGCGCGCGCGCAACTTGAGCAGATGCGCCAGGGCGCGCTGCCGCCGGGTATGCCCCAGCCCGGGGGGAACCCCGGCCACGGAACCGGCCAGTACCTCTAGACGGCCGCGGTGATAACAGACCCCTTCATCGAGACCCGCAACGCCTGGGTCGAGTTCCCCATCTTCGACGCCAAGACCCGGTCGCTGAAGAAGACGTTCCTGGGAAAGGCCGGCGGGGCGATAGGGCGAAACACCGACAACGTCGTCGTCATCGAGGCACTGCGCGACATCACCATGACCCTGAAGGTGGGCGACCGGGTCGGTCTGGTCGGGCATAACGGCGCCGGCAAGTCCACTCTGCTGCGGCTGCTGTCGGGGATCTACGAGCCCACCCGCGGACGAACCGTCCTGCGGGGCCGCGTCGCGCCGGTTTTCGACCTCGGGGTCGGGATGGACCCGGAGATCACCGGCTACGAGAACATCATCATCCGCGGGCTGTTCCTCGGCCAGAGCCGCAAGCAGATGGCCGCCAAGGTTGACGAGATCGCCGAGTTCACCGAACTCGGCGAGTACCTGTCGATGCCGCTGCGCACCTATTCGACGGGCATGCGGGTGCGGCTGGCGATGGGCGTGGTCACCAGTATCGACCCGGAGATCCTGCTGCTCGACGATGGCATCGGTGCGGTCGACGCGGAGTTCCTCGCCAAAGCGCGGACCAGGTTGCAGGCGCTGGTCGAGCGGTCCGGGATCCTGGTATTCGCAAGCCATTCCAACGAGTTCCTGGCGCGGCTGTGCAAGACGGCGATGTGGATCGACCACGGCAGCGTCCGCCTCGAGGGAAGCATCGAGGAGGTGGTGCGGGCCTACGAGGGCGAGGACGCCGCACGGCACGTCCGCGAGGTGATCGCCGAACACGCCGGCGAGTGGACGGACACCGGCCCGTGAGCGAGATGATCTGCGCCGTCGTCGTCACCCACCGCAGGCCCGAGGAACTCGCGAAGTCGCTGGACGTCGTGACCGGCCAGAGCCGGATGATCGACCACCTGATCGTCGTCGACAACGACGACAGCGAGCAGGTTCGCGAGATCGTCGCGGCCCAGTCGGTACCCAGCACCTACCTGGGTTCGCGCCGTAACCTGGGCGGCGCAGGCGGATTCGCGCTGGGCATGCTGCATGCGCTGGCGCTGGGGGCGGACTGGGTCTGGCTGGCCGACGATGACGGCCGGCCGCGTGACAGCGAGGTGCTGGCGACCCTGCTGGCCTGCGCTCACAGGCATCAGCTGGCCGAGGTGTCACCGATGGTGTGCGCCATGGACCACCCTGACCGGCTCGCCTTCCCGCTGCGTCGCGGCCTGGTGTGGCGGCGGCGCACCGATGAACTGCGCACCGGCGGCCCCGTACAGGATCTGCTGCCGGGTATCGCGTCGCTGTTCAACGGAGCGCTTTTCCGGGCGGAAACGATTGAGGCGGTGGGTGTTCCGGATCTTCGGCTGTTCGTGCGCGGTGACGAGGTGGACGTCCACCGGCGGCTGGTTCGCAGCGGCCTGCCGTTCGGAACCTGCCTGGACACCGTCTACCTGCACCCGTACGGCAGCGACGAGTTCAAGCCGATCCTGGGCGGACGGATGCACACCCAGTACCCCGATGACCCGGTCAAGCGCTTCTTCACCTACCGCAACCGCGGCTACGTGCTGGCCCAGCCCGGCCTGCGCAAGCTGCTGCCTCAGGAGTGGGTGCGGTTCGGCTGGTATTTCCTGGTGACCCGACGGGACCCCGCAGGGCTGCGGGAGTGGATACGACTGCGCCGCATGGGCCGACGAGAGAGATTCACCCGACCGTGACCATCATCGAGGCGGCGAGCCAGTCCAAGACATTCACCCGCGCCTGGGGCGATCTCATCGAAGGGTTCGGCAAGCGCGAGCTGTGGCTGTTCCTGGGCTGGCAGGACATCAAGCAGAAGTACCGCAGGTCGGTGCTGGGCCCGTTCTGGATCACCATCGCCACCGGAACCACCGCCGTCGCGATGGGACTGCTGTACGCGAAACTGTTCAAGCTTCCGCTCTCCGAGCACCTGCCCTACGTGACACTGGGGCTGATCATCTGGAACATGATCAACGCCTCCATCCTGGAGGGTGCCGAGGTGTTCATCGCCAACGAGGGCCTGATCAAACAACTTCCGACACCGCTGAGCGTGCACGTATACCGGCTGGTATGGCGGCAGATGATCCTGTTCGCCCACAACATCGTGATTTTCGTGATCATCGCGATCATCTATCCCAAGCCGTGGTCGTGGGCGGACCTGTCGGTCTTCCCGGCGCTGGTGCTGATCATGCTCAACTGCGTGTGGGTGTCGTTCTGCTTCGGCATCCTGGCGACCCGCTACCGCGACATCGGTCCGCTGCTGTCCTCACTGGTGCAGCTGCTGTTCTTCATGACCCCGATCATCTGGAACGCCGACACACTGGCTGCGCAGGGCGCGGGGAAGTACTGGCGGATCATCGAACTCAACCCGCTGCTGCACTACCTCGACATCCTGCGGGCGCCACTGCTCGGTGCACACCAGGAACTGCGGCACTGGGTGGTCGTGGTGGTGCTGACGGTGCTGGGCTGGTGCGCGGCCGCGCTGGCGCTGCGGCAGTTCCGGGCCCGGGTTCCGTACTGGGTCTAGCCGGGAACGCTCCCGTGATCGGGCGCCGAGCCGAACCGGAACCGTCGCGCGCTGATCTCGGACGGGGTGATGCGCACGTACCGCAACTTCTCCGTCGCCACCCACGGGATGAGTCCCGACGCCTCCGCTTCGCGGATGTCCTCTCCGCTGTTGAGCATGCGGGCGGTCCCGCGCACCACGACGCTCCAGCCCTCGGTGGTGGTGTGGTCGTCGGCCTCGAAGATCACCTTGTCGTTCATCACCGTGGTGAACAGCTTGGTGCCCTCGGCGGTGCGGAAGAGCACCGTGCCGTCCTGGACGACGAAGTTGACCGGGAAGATCTCCAACTGCCCGCCGAAGGACGTCACCAACCGGCCCAGCGCGACGCTACCGAGCAGATCCCAGGCTTCGCGGTCGTCAAGAACGGTGATCGGATGATTCTCCATGGGCCACATCGTCGTCTGCGCGGTCGCCGGGACGCAAGGGCCAATGGCCCTCAGATCCGGCCGGGCGGTGGCCGCATCCGTCCCGGCAGCTGACTCCCGCCGCAACGGAAACGTCCAGGGGTGTCTATATTCACTCTGTGTATCCCGACGCCGGAATCCGGCCCTCCTTCACCCTGCTCTGCGACGACGTCCGACTGGAGTTCGGAAACCGGCTCTCGTTCATGGGGGTGTTCGAGAACCTCATCGTCGAACGCCTGCCCGTCTCGCTGATCAAACTCGTCGTCGTCAACCACTGGGAGGGCACCGGCACGGGAAGAACCGAAGTCCGGATCCTCATCCCAGACCGCTCCGCCATCCTGGTGGCGAGCAATGAGCCCTCCGAACTCGACCTGTCGGCGGGCGGGTCGACCTACAACGTGTCGATCTTCGGCAACGTCGTGTTCTCCCAGCCCGGGCCGTACTGGATCCAGACGCTGCTGGACTCGCAGGTGGTCAAGGAGTTCGCGCTGATGGTCGTGGACGCTTCCGCCGGCGCATCCGAGCCGGCCGCTGACGGCTACGGGAGTTCCGGATAGCTCAACCCGGCAACGGCGCGTTGCCCGACATCGTCCACCCGGCGCCGCTGAGCCTGAAGACCCAGCTGCTGCGTTTCGTTCTCACCGGCGGCTTCTCGGCGGTCGTCGACTTCGGGCTCTACTTCCTGCTCTACAAGGTCGTCGGCTTCCAGGTGGACCTGGCCAAGGCGATCGGTTTCATCGCCGGGACACTGACCGCGTATCTGATCAACCGGCGCTGGACCTTCGGCGCCGCGCCCAGCCGGTCACGGTTCGTACAGGTGATGGCGCTCTACGCGTTGACCTTCGTGGTCCAGGTCGGGCTCAACCACCTGACCCTGCGGATTCTCGATTACCGGGACTGGGCGGTGCCGGCGGCGTTCGTCGTGGCCCAGGGCACGGCGACGGTCATCAACTTCATCGTCCAGCGCGTGTGGATTTTCCCTGCGCCGAAAGCCTGACGGTACCCTCGTCACGATGCCTTCGACGACGACCAACCAGCGGCTGACCGGCTGGGGACGCACCGCACCCAGCGTCGCCGAAGTTCTGACGACCCCGGATGCCGACGAGATCGTCAAGGCCGTCGTCCGCGCCGCCGACCAGGCCTCCGAGGGCCGGCACCGCGGGGTGATCGCCCGCGGACTCGGCCGGTCCTACGGCGACAACGCCCAGAACGGCGGCGGGCTGGTCATCGACATGACCGCTCTGAACCGCATCCACTCCATCGACGCGGCAACCCGGCTGGTCGACGTCGACGGCGGCGTGAGCCTCGACCAATTGATGAAGGCCGCACTGCCCTGCGGATTGTGGGTGCCGGTGCTGCCCGGCACCCGGCAGGTGACCATCGGCGGGGCGATCGGCTGCGACATCCACGGCAAGAACCACCACAGCGCCGGAAGCTTCGGCAACCATGTGCGTTCCATCGACCTGCTCACCGCCGACGGCCGGGTTCGCGCCATCACACCCGACGGCCCGGACGCCGAGCTGTTCTGGGCGACGGTCGGCGGCAACGGACTGACCGGGATCATCCTGCGGGCGACCGTCGAGATGACCCCGACCGAGACGGCGTACTTCATCGCCGACGGAGACGTCACCCGCAGCCTCGAAGAGACCATCGCCTTCCACAGCGACGGCAGCGAGTCGCGCTACACGTACTCCAGCGCATGGTTCGACGCCATCAGCCCGCCGCCGAAGCTCGGCCGCGCCGCGATCTCCCGGGGCTCACTGGCACGGCTGGACCAGCTGCCCGAGAAGCTGCAGCGCAATCCGCTGAAATTCGATGCGCCGCAACTGCTCACCTTCCCGGACGTGTTCCCCAACGGACTGGCCAACAAGTACACGTTCGGCCCGATCGGAGAGCTGTGGTACCGCAAGTCGGGCACCTACCGAGGCAAGGTCCAGAACCTGACGCAGTTCTACCACCCGCTGGACATGTTCGGGGAATGGAACCGCGCATACGGGCCGGCCGGCTTTCTGCAGTACCAGTTCGTCGTCCCGATCGAGGCGGTCGAGGAGTTCAAGGCGATCATCCGCGACATCCAGGCCTCCGGCCACTACACCTTCCTGAACGTTTTCAAACTGTTCGGCCCGGGAAACCAAGCGCCGCTGAGCTTTCCGATCCCGGGCTGGAACGTTTGCGTGGACTTCCCGATCAAGTCCGGTCTGAGCGACTTCGTCACCGACTTGGACCGGCGCGTGCTGAAATTCGGCGGACGGCTCTACACCGCCAAGGATTCCCGCACCAGCGCGGAGACCTTCCACGCCATGTACCCGCGCATCGACGAGTGGATCGCGGTGCGCCGCACAGTCGATCCGCACGGGGTGTTCGTCTCGGACATGGCCCGACGTTTGGAGTTGGTGTAAATGGTGCTCGACGCGGTGGGCAACCCCCAGACGGTTTTGCTGCTCGGCGGAACCTCCGAAATCGGCCTGGCGATCTGCGAGCGCTATCTGCGCGACGCACCGGCGCGGATCATCCTGGCCGCGCTGCCCGACGATCCGGGTCGCGAGGATGCCGTCGCCCAGATGACGCGGGCCGGGGCGAAGTCGGTGACGCTGGTCGACTTCGACGCTCTCGACACCGCCAGCCACCCGGCAGTGATCGACGAGTGCTTCGCCGACGGTGACGTGGACGTGGCCATCGTGGCATTCGGTCTGCTCGGCGACGCCGAGGAGTTGTGGCAGAACCAGCGCAAGGCCGTCCAGATCGCCGAGATCAACTACACCGCAGCGGTTTCGGTGGGTGTGCTGCTCGGCGAGAAGATGCGCGGCCAGGGATTCGGGCGGATCATCGCGATGAGCTCGGCCGCCGGCGAACGGGTTCGCCGTTCCAACTTCGTCTACGGCTCCACCAAGGCCGGCCTGGACGGCTTCTACCTCGGCCTGGGCGAGGCACTCAAGCCCGAGGGCGTCAACGTGCTGGTGATCCGCCCCGGCCAGGTGCGGACCCGGATGAGCGCCCACGTCAAGGAAGCACCGCTGACGGTCGACAAGGAGTACGTCGCCGACCTCGCCGTGACCGCGTCGGCCAAGGGCAAGGAATTGGTCTGGGCGCCAGGGGCATTCCGCTACGTCATGATGGTGTTGCGGCACATTCCGCGTCCCGTTTTCCGCAAGCTGCCGATCTAGTCCGGTGCAGTCCGTGCGCAACGGCGTTTCAACAGCCGGCCAGATGGTGCTGGCAGCCGCTGTCGCGGTCGGGGTGTCGGCGGTGGTGCTCTCGGCGATCTCCCGGGTGGAGTGGCCCGCCTTCCCGTCGTCGAACCAACTGCACGCGCTGACCACCGTCGGCCAGGTGGGCTGCCTGCTCGGACTGGTCGCGGCCGGTGCGCTCTGGCGGGCTCGGCGCGGAGTGGTTCGCGGTGTCGCGAAAATCGCCGCCGCAGGTCTTCTTTCACTGTTCACAGTGGTCACGCTGGGTATGCCTCTGGGTGCGACCAGGCTGTATCTGTTCGGCATCTCGGTCGATCAGCAGTTCCGCACCGAGTACCTGACCCGGCTGACCGACAGCCCGGCGTTGCGCGATATGACCTATACCGGTATGCCGCCGTTCTACCCGCCGGGCTGGTTCTGGATCGGCGGGCGGGCCGCCGCCCTCACCGGGACGCCGGCCTGGGAGATGTACAAGCCCTGGGCCATCACCTCATTGGCGGTCGCGGTGGCGGTGGCCTTCGTGCTGTGGTCAGCCATGGTCCGGTTCGAGTACGCACTGGCCGTCACCGTCGCGACCGCCGCCGTCACGCTTGCCTTCGCCTCCACCGAGCCCTACAGCGCGATCATCACGGTGCTGATTCCGCCGGTGCTGGTACTGGCCTGGTCGGGACTCAACGGCGGGGAGCGAGGCGGCGGCTGGGCGGCGGTCGCCGGGGTCGGGCTGTTCCTCGGATTCGCCGCCACCTTCTACACGCTGCTGCTGGCGTACACCGCGTTCACCGTGACGGTGATGGCTCTGATCGCGGCCGCCGCGCGGCGCCGCGTCGGCCCGCTGCTGCGTCTGGCGGTGATGGCGGTGATCGCGGCGGCCATCGCGTCGATCACCTGGCTGCCGTTCCTGCTACGTGCCGTCCGCGGACCGCTGAGCGACACCGGCGCGGCCCAGCACTACCTGCCCGACGACGGGGCGGTGCTCAACTTCCCGATGCTCCAGGTCTCGCTGCTGGGCGCGCTGTGCCTGCTGGGGACGGTCTGGCTGGCCTGGCGGTGCCGGCGCTCGGTCCGCGCCGGCGCGCTGGGCATCGGGGTGCTGGCGCTCTACGCCTGGTCGCTGCTGTCGATGGTGGCGACACTGGCCCGCACCACGCTGCTGTCGTTCCGGCTGCAGCCGACCCTGACCGTGCTGCTGTCGGTGGCCGGGGTGTTCGGCTTCATCGAAGTGGCGAGCGCGATGGCGAGGCGCTGGAACCCGAAGGGTGTCCTGCCCGCAGCGCTCGCCGTCGGTCTGATCGGCGCCGTCGGCTTCAGTCAGGACATCCCGAACATGCTGCGGCCCGACATAACGGTGGCCTACACCGACACCGACGGGGACGGCCAGCGCGGCGACCGCCGTCCGCCGGGGGCCGAGAAGTACTACCCGGCGGTAGACGAGGCGATAAGGAAGGCCACCGGCAGGCCGCGCGACGACACCGTGGTGATGACCGCCGACTACAGCTTCCTGTCGTACTACCCCTACTTCGGGTTCCAGGGCCTGACGTCGCACTACGCCAATCCACTGGCCGAGTTCGACAAGCGGGCGGCGGCCATCGAGTCGTGGGGCGAGATCACCGATCCGGCCGAGTTCGCCCGCTCCCTCGACGCGCTGCCCTGGCCGGCGCCGACGGTGTTCCTGATGCGGCGCGGCGGCGCAGCCGGTTCGGCCAACACCTACACGCTGCGACTGGCCGAGGACGTCTACCCCAACCAGCCCAACGTGCGGCGTTACACCGTCGACCTTGACGCCACACTGTTCAGCGAACCGCACTTCTCGGTGAAGACCATCGGGCCGTTCGTCCTGGCGGTTCGTACCGGGTAGCGCATCCAGTGTCCCCACTAGCATTTAGCCCCGTGACACAGACGCGCGGGACCTACCGAACCGCCCGGCTTGTCGCGCTCATCGCCGGCCTGCTCGGCACCGCCCTCGCATTGTTGACGCCGTTCCTGCCGGTCAAACAGTCCACCGCCCAGTTGAACTGGCCGCAGAACGGCACCCTGGCATCCGTCACCGCCCCGCTGATCGGTTACGTGCCAACGGATCTGAGCATCGAGATACCGTGCCGCGCCGCGGCCGGGCTCAATGCGAACGGCAACACTGTCCTGCTCTCAACGGTGCCCAAACAGGCCCCCAAGGCCGTCGACCGCGGCTTGCTCATCCAGCGTGCCAACGATGATCTGGTGGTGGTGGTCCGCAATACCCCGGTGGTGGTGGCCCCGATGGCGCAGGTGCTCAGCCCCGCCTGCGAGAAGCTGACGTTCACCGCCCACGCCGACAAGGTGGCCGGCGAATTCGTCGGGCTCAAGAAGGGCGCTGACAGCGACGACCCCGGTGCCGCCCTGAAGGGCGAGCGCGGCGGCTATGACTTCCGGCCGCAGATCGTCGGTGTCTTCACCGACCTGTCCGGCCCCGCCCCCCCGGGCCTGCGCCTATCGGCGACCATCGACACCCGGTACAGCACCGGACCCACCCCGCTGAAGATGGCCGCGATGCTGCTCGGCGTCGCCATGACCGTCGCCGCACTGATCGCCCTGCACATCCTCGACACCGCCGACGGGACCCGGCACCGTCGGCTGCTGCCGGCAAGGTGGTGGTCACTGAGCGGCCTGGACGTCCTGGTGACCGCCGTGCTGGTCTGGTGGCATTTCGTCGGCGCCAACACCTCCGACGACGGCTACATCCTGACCATTGCCCGGGTCTCCGAGGGCGCCGGCTACATGGCCAACTACTACCGCTGGTTCGGCACCCCCGAAGCGCCGTTCGGCTGGTACTACGACCTGCTGGCGATCTGGGCGCACGTGTCGACGGCGAGCATCTGGATGCGGCTGCCCACCCTGCTGATGGCGCTGGCCTGCTGGTGGCTCATCAGCCGCGAGGTGATCCCCCGCCTGGGCGTCGTGGTCAAGCACAGCCGTGCCGCCGCCTGGACCGCCGCGGGCATGTTCCTGGCGTTCTGGCTGCCGCTGAACAACGGCCTGCGGCCCGAGCCGATCATCGCGCTGGGAATCCTCGCGACCTGGTGCTCGGTGGAGCGCGGGGTGGCCACCAGCCGGCTGCTGCCGGTCGCGGTCGCGTGCATCATCGGTGCACTGACGCTGTTCTCCGGGCCGACGGGTATCGCGTCGATCGGCGCGCTGCTGGTGGCCATCGGTCCGCTGCGGACGATCGTGGGTCGCCGCTCGCGGCAGTTCGGGCTGCTGCCGCTGCTGGCCCCGATCATGGCCGCGGCCACCGTCACGATCATCCTGATGTTCCGCGACCAGACCTTCGCCTCGGTGGCGCAGGCGAACGCGCTCAAGCGTGCGGTGGGTCCCAGCCTGAGCTGGTTCGACGAACACATCCGCTATGAACGCCTGTTCCTGGCCACGCCGGACGGCTCCATCGCACGCCGCTTCGCGGTGCTGGCTCTGGTTGTGGCGCTTGCGGTTTCGGTTGCGATGATGCTGCGCCGCGGCCATATCACCGGTACCGCCGCAGGCCCCAGCCGCCGCATCGTCGGCATCACCATCATCTCGTTCCTGGCGATGATGTTCACCCCGACCAAGTGGACCCACCACTTCGGTGTGTTCGCCGGGCTGGCCGGCTCGCTGGGCGCGCTGGCCGCCATCGCCGTCACCCCGCACGTGCTGGGCTCGCGGCGCAACCGGGCGGTGTTCGCCGCGGCGACGCTGTTCGTCACCGCGCTGTCGTTCGCCAGCGTCAACGGCTGGTGGTACGTCTCGAACTTCGGGGTGCCGTGGTCCAACCAGATGCCGGAGTGGCGGCTGGGCTTCACCACCATTCTGCTGGGCATGACCGTGCTGGCGCTGCTGGCCGCCGCCTGGTTCCACTTCTCCGGCCGCCCCGACGGCTTGCCCTCACCGCGGTGGTGGGCCCGGTTCACCGGCTCGCCGCTGGCGGTGGTCGCCTGGCTGTTGGTGATCTTCGAGGTGGCCTCGCTGACCCTGGGAATGGTCAGCCAGTACCCGGCCTGGTCGGTCGGCCGTTCCAACCTGCAGGCCCTGACGGGCAAGACCTGCGGGCTGGCCGACGACGTCCTGGTCGAGCCCGATCCCAACGTCGGGATGCTGCAACCGGTCGACGAGCCGGTCGGCGGCGCCCTGGGCGCGGGCGCTATAGAAGGGTTCTCCCCCAATGGAATTCCAGCCAAGATCTCGGCCGAGCCGGTCAAGGAGCCGCCGGGCAGCGGAAACTTCGTCGATGCCGACGACACCGAGAGCGCTGAAACCGGAACCGACGGCACCACCACCGGCCTGCTGACCACCCCGGGCGCCAACGGCTCCCGGGCCCGGCTGCCCTACGGGCTGAACCCGGCGCCCACTCCGGTGCTGGGGAGTTGGCGCGCCGGGGTGCAGCAGCCCGCGCGGCTGCGCTCGGCCTGGTACCGGCTGCCGCCGCGGGACAGCGTCGGCGGTGACACCGCGCCACTGCTGGTGATCTCGGCGGCCGGACGTTTCGACCAGGACGAGGTCACCATCCAGTGGGCCACCGACCAGCAGGCCGGCCAGGGTAAGGCCGGCGGCTCGATGGGCTTCGCCGACATCGGACCGGTACCGGGCTGGCGCAACCTGCGGGCGCCGCTGTCCGCCATCCCGTCGGATGCGACGCTGGTGCGCGTCGTCGCCGTCGACGAAGACCTCGCCCCTGAGCACTGGATCGCCGTCACCCCGCCGCGTATCCCCCGGTTGCGCACCCTGCAGCAGGAGGTCGGCTCCACCGACCCGGTGCTGCTGGACTGGCTGGTGGGGCTGGCGTTCCCCTGCCAGCGTCCGTTCGGGCACTCCAACGGAGTGACCGAGGTGCCGAAGTGGCGGATCCTGCCGGACCGGTTCGGCGCCGACTCCAACTCGCCGGTGATGGACAACATCGGCGGCGGCCCGCTGGGTATCAGCGAGCTGTTGTTCCGGGCTGCCACCGTGCCCACGTACCTGAGGGACGACTGGTTCCGCGACTGGGGTGCCCTGCAGCGGCTGACGCTGTACTACCCCGCCGCCGCACCGGCCCGGCTGGAACTCGGCACCGCCACCCGCAGCGGGTTGTGGAGTCCGGCGCCGCTGCGTCCGACATAGGGTCGACCTGAACCGGGTCCACCTGAACCGCTGGCGCACCTGATCCGCTGGCGGCCCTAATCCGCTGTCGGTGCGGGCCCGTCGCCTACCATCGACGCTCGTGCCCAGCGACAGCGTCGAGTCCAACCGGATCGCCCGGCTGGTCGCGGTCCTGGCAGGTCTGGCCGGCATAGTGCTGTGCGCGCTGACCCCGTTGCTGCCGGTCAACCAGACCACCGCGACCATCCTGTGGCCGCAGAACGGCACAGTCGGGAACATCACCGCACCGCTGGTCTCCGGTGCCCCGCAGGCCCTCGACGCGTCGATCCCGTGCGCTGCGGTGGCCGGCCTGCCGCCGAAGGGCGGCGTGGTGTTCTCCACCAACCCCGCCGACGGTATCGACGCGGCCCGCAACGGGCTGTTCGTCCGCGCGAACGCGGACTCGGTGATCGTGGCGTTCCGCGACACCGTGGCCGCCGTCGCCCCCCGCGCAGCGGTGGCGGCGGGAACCTGCACGACCATCCACGCCTGGGCCAACCCGGGGGCGGCGGGAGCTGAGTTCGTCGGCATCCCCGGTGCGGCCGGAACCCTGCCGCCGGACAAGAAGCCACAGGTGACCGGGATTTTCACCGACCTGAAAGTTCCTGTGCAGCAGGGATTGTCGGCCCGTATCGACGTCGACACCCGATTCATCACCCGGCCGACCCCACTCAAGCTGGCCGTGATGGTGACCGGCCTGCTGTGCGTGATCGCCTCTATCGCCGCGCTGGGGGTACTGGATCGCCGGTGGGCCGTCCGCCGGGTCGCCGCTTCCGGCCGCCGGCCGTCGCGACACTGGCCGGCCGACGTCGCGGTGATCGGCGTGCTACTGGTGTGGCACGTCATCGGAGCGATCTCCTCCGACGACGGTTACAACCTCACCATCGCCCGCATCTCCGGTGAAGCCGGCTACACGGCCAACTACTACCGCTACTTCGGGACCACCGAGGCGCCGTTCGACTGGTACCAGTCGGTGCTCTCGGCACTGGCATCGGTCAGCACCGCGGGGGTCTGGATGCGGCTGCCCGCGACGGCGGCGGCGATCGGCAGTTGGCTGATCCTGAGCCACCGGGTGCTGCCCAGACTCGGGTCCGGACGCGGCGGCCTGGGGGCTGACCGGGTGGCGGTGGCCACCGCCGGATCGGTGTTCCTGGCCGCGTGGCTGCCGTTCAACAACGGCCTGCGCCCGGAGCCGCTGATCGCCTTCGGCGCGCTGGCGGTCTGGATGCTGGTGGAACGCACCATCGCCACCCGGCGGCTGGCCCCGACCGCGGCGGCCATCGTGGTCGCGGTGTTCTGCGTGACGCTGGCGCCGCAGGGGCTGATGGCGGTGGCTCCGCTGCTGGTGGGTGCCCGCTCGATCACCCGGATCATCGGGACACGCCGGGCCGGTGACGGTGCGCTGGCCGCGCCGGCTGCGCTGGCCGCCGCGCTGTCGCTGTTCTTCGTCGTGGTGTTCCGCGACCAGACGCTGGCAACGGTCGCCGAGTCGGCGCGGATCAAATACGTTGTCGGGCCGACGATCTCGTGGTACCAGGACTTCCTGCGCTACTACTTCCTGACCGTCGAGGACCACGTCGAGGCGTCCCTGACACGGCGGTTCGCCGTGCTGGTGATGCTGCTGTGCATGTTCGCCATGCTGGTGATGCTGCTGCGCAAGGGCCGCGTGCCCGGGATCGCCCGCGGCCCGGTGTGGCGGCTGATCGGGAGTACCGCGCTGGGCCTGCTGCTGCTGACGTTCACCCCCACCAAGTGGGCGGTGCAGTTCGGCGCGTTCGCCGGGCTGGCGGCCGCGCTGGGCGGGGTGACCGCGTTCGCCTTCGCCACCGTAGGACTGCACAGCCGCCGCAACCTCGCGCTGTACGTGACCGCCCTGCTGTTCGTCGTCGCCTGGGCGACCTCGGGCATCAACGGCTGGTTCTACGTCGGCAACTACGGGGTGCCGTGGTACGACCGCCAGCCGGTACTGCTCCACCGACCGGTGACGTCGATGTTCCTGGCGCTGGCCATCATCACCGCGCTGATCGCCGGGTGGCTGCACTTCCGGATCGACTACGCCGGGCACACCGAGGTCAAGAACACCCGCCGCAACCGGCTGCTGGCCTCGACGCCGCTGCTGGCCGTCTCGCTGATCATGGTGCTGCTCGCGGTCGGGTCGATGGCGAAGGGCTTCGTCCAGCGCTACCCCGCCTATACCAACGGCAAGGCCAGCGTGGGCGCGCTCGCGGCGGGGCTGTCGACGAAGAGTTGCGCGATGGCCGACGAGGTCCTGGTCGAGGCGGACACCAATTCCGGGATGCTCTCACCCGCACCTGGCCAGCGGTGGGGGAAGTACGGTCCGCTGGGCGGGGAGAACCCGATCGGCTTCAACCCCAACGGGATCAGCGACAACCTCGACCCGGTGGCGCCGTTCGTCGCCAACCCGGGCACGGTCAACTCCGACGGGTCGCCGAACAAGCCCAACGTCGGCATCGGATTCTCCGGCGGCACCGGCGGCGGCTACGGCCCGGTCGGGGTCAACGGCTCAAAAGTGTTCCTGCCCTTCGGGCTCGACCCGAAGACCACCCCGGTGATGGGTAGCTACAAGGAGAACACGCTGGCCGCCAAGGCCACCTCGGCGTGGTACGAGCTTCCGCCCCGTAGCCCGGACCGTCCCCTCGTGGTGGTCGCCGCCGCCGGCGCGATCTGGTACTACGACAACGAGGGCGAGTTCCATTACGGGCAGTCGCTGAAACTGCAGTGGGGTGTTCGCAAGTCCGACGGCAGCTTCACAGCGCTGGACAAGGTCTACCCGATCGACACCCAGGAGCAGTTGGCCTGGCGCAACCTGCGTTTCCCGCTCAAGGACGCCCCGCCGGAGGCCAACGTGGCACGGATCGTCGCCGACGACCCGAATCTGAGCATCGAGCAGTGGTTCGGGTTCACCCCGCCGCGCGTCCCGGTGCTGCAGACCGCCAACGCCTTCCTGGGCGACGCGACCCCGATCCTGATGGACATCGCCAGTGCGGCCCACTTCCCCTGCCAGCGCCCGTTCGCCGAACACCTCGGGATCGCCGAGGTGCCGCAGTACCGGATCCGGCCCAACCTCAAGCAGGTGGTGGTGTCGTCGAACATGTGGCAGTCCGCGCGGGCGGGCGGGCCGTTCCTGTTCATCCAGGCGCTGCTGAGCACCTCGACGGTGCCGACCTACCTGCGCGACGACTGGTACCGCGACTGGGGCGAGATCGAGCGGTATATCCGGGTGGTGCCGGCGGCACAGTCTCCCAACGCCGTTGTCGAGGAGGGATCCACCAGAGTGTTCGGCTGGAGCCGCAACGGACCGATCAGGGCCCTCCCATGAGGCAGGCGACGCCATGACGCAGACGCTCATCGCAGACACCGCAGCCGCCGACGAGGTGAAGATCACCCGGTGGGTGGCCATCGTCGCGGGGCTGTTGGGCTTCGTGTTGGCCATCCTGACTCCGCTGCTGCCGGTGGTGCAGACCACCGCCACGCTGAACTGGCCGCAGAACGGGCAGCTGAATAACGTTACGGCCCCGCTGATCTCGCTCACGCCGGTGTCGATGACGGCCACGGTGCCGTGCGAGGTGATCCGCACCATGCCCGCCAAGGGCGGCATGGTGCTGGGACTGGCCCCGCAGAAGGCCAAGGACGCCTCGCTGAATTCACTGTTCGTCACCGTCGACGCCAAACAGGTGAACGTCACCGACCGCAACGTGGTGGTGGCCAGCGTTCCGCGGGCGAAGGTGCAGGCTCCGGAATGCCAGCGGATCGAGATCACCTCCACCGAGGAGGGCACCTTCGCCGGCTTTGTCGGGCTGCCGCCCAGCGCGGACTACAACGAACTCGACGACAAAGAGAAGGAAGAGTCTCCGCAGACCGGCTACGACTATCTGCGCAGCGGTTTCAACGATCCCAACCTGCGGCCGGGCATCGTCGGGGTGTTCACCGACCTGACCGGTCCGGCGCCGGCCGGGCTGAACGTCTCGGCGACCATCGACACAAGATTCAGCACCCGACCCACCGCTCTCAAACTCGCGGCGATGCTGCTGGCCATCGCCGCCACCGTGGTGGCACTGGCGGCGCTGTGGCGACTGGACCGCCTCGACGGGCGCCGTATGCACCGGCTGATCCCGGGCCGGTGGCGCACCTTCACCGCGGTGGACGTCGTCGTGGTGACGGCGTTCCTGGTCTGGTACGTGATCGGTGCCAACTCCTCCGACGACGGCTACATCCTCGGGATGGCGCGCGTCGCCGAACGCGCCGGATACATGTCGAACTACTTCCGCTGGTTCGGCGTGCCCGAAGACCCGTTCGGCTGGTACTACAACGTGCTCGCGCTGATGACCCACGTCAGCACGGCGAGCATCTGGATGCGGCTGCCGGACCTGCTCTGCGCGCTGGTCTGCTGGCTGCTGCTGTCCCGCGAGGTGCTGCCCCGCCTCGGTCCCGCGGTGGCTGCCAGCCGTCCCGCGCTGTGGGCGGCCGGCCTGGTGCTGCTGGCGGCCTGGATGCCGTTCGACAACGGCCTTCGCCCCGAGGGGCAGATCACCACGGGCGCGCTGATCACCTACGTGCTGATCGAACGCGCGATCACCTCGGGACGGCTGACACCGTTCGCACTGGCGATCATCACCGCCGCCTTCACGCTGGGCATCCAGCCGACCGGCCTGATCGCCGTCGCAGCCCTGATCGCCGGCGGCCGCCCGATCCTGCGGATCCTGTCGCGCCGCCGCGCGGTGGTCGGGACCCTGCCACTGGTGGCGCCGCTGCTGGCCGCGGGCACGGTGATCCTGACCGTGGTGTTCGCCGACCAGACGCTGGCCACCGTCCTGGAGGCCACCCGCATCCGCACCGACATCGGCCCCAGCCAGGAGTGGTACACCGAGAACCTCCGCTACTACTATCTGATCCTGCCGACCGTCGACGGCTCGCTGTCGCGCCGGTTCGGCTTCCTGATCACCGCGCTTTCGCTGTTTATTTCGACGTTCGTGATGTTGCGGCGCAAGCAGATTGCCGGCGTGGCCCGCGGTCCGGCCTGGCGGCTGATGGGCGTCATCTATGCGACGGTCTTCTGCCTGATGTTCACCCCGACCAAGTGGGTGCACCACTTCGGTCTCTTCGCCGCCGTCGGCGCGGCGGTGGCCGCCCTGGCCACGGTGCTGGTGTCGCCGGCGGTGCTGCGCTCGGCACGCAACCGGATGACGGTCGTCACCGCGGTGCTGTTCCTGCTCGCCCTGACCTTCGCCACCACCAACGGCTGGTGGTACGTGTCGAGCTACGGCATACCGTTCAACAGCACCATGCCGAAGGTCGGCGGCATCAGCGTCAGTGCGATGTTCCTGGCGCTCTTCATCGCCGCCGCGCTCTACACCGCGTGGCTGCACATCCGCGCGCGCGGCGGCACCGGCCGGTTGACCCGTCTGCTGACCGACGCGCCCATCCCGGTCGCCGCCGGGTTGATGGTGCTGGCGAATCTGGCTTCCATGACCGCGGGCGTGGTGCGGCAGTACCCGACCTATTCCAACGGCTGGGCGAACGTCCGGGCGCTGGCCGGGGGTTGCGGGCTGGCCGACTACGTGCTCGTCGAGCCGGATTCCAATGCCGGCTTCCTGGCGCCGCTGCCCGGGACTTACGGACCGCTCGGAGCGCTGGGCGGGACCAAGCCCGTCGGGTTCACGCCCAACGGTGTGCCGGAAAAGATTGTGGCCGAGGCGATCCGGGTGAACAACCCGACTCCGGGTATCGACCACGACTGGGAGGGACCGTTCACCCTCACCAAGCCCGGCGTCAACGGGTCCACGGTGCCACTGCCCTACCAACTCGACCCGGCGCGCGTCCCGGTGGCCGGAAGCTACGTCGACACCGGCCAGCAGGAGAGCCTGCTGACCTCGGCCTGGTACGCCCTGCCGCCCAACGACGGCGGCCACCCGTTGGTGGTGGTGACAGCGGCGGGCACCATCGCCGGCAACAGCGTGCTCAATGCGCATACCGACGGCCAGACCGTCGAATTGGAGTACGGCCGGCCCGGCCCGAATGGTGTCGAACCCGCCGGGCGAGTCGAGCCCTACGACCTCGGGCCGGCACCGTCGTGGCGGAACCTGCGGTTCCCGCGCTCGCAGATTCCCGCTGACGCCACCGCGGTTCGCATTGTGGCAGAGGACAAGTCGCTGTCCCTCGGCGACTGGGTGGCGGTGACGCCGCCGCGGGTGCCCGAACTGCGGACCGTCCAGGAGTACGTCGGCTCCACCCAGCCGGTGCTGATGGACTGGGCGGTGGGACTGGCGTTCCCCTGCCAGCAGCCGATGCTGCACACCAACGGGGTGACCCAGGTGCCGACGTTCCGGATCACCCCGGACTACACGGCCAAGAAGCAGGACACCGACACCTGGGAGGACGGCCGCAACGGCGGCCTGCTGGGCATCAGCGACCTGCTGCTGCGGGCGCATGTGATGTCCACCTACCTGTCGCACGACTGGGGTCGGGACTGGGGTTCGCTGCGTAAGTTCGACACCATCGTCGACGCCAAACCGGCGGAGTTGGAGTTGGGCAGCGCGACACGCAGTGGTTTGTGGAAGCCAGGGAAGATCAGGATCAAGGCCTAGCTGTACCGAGCACCGCGGCGCGGGTTATCCCCAGTCCGGGATTGATGCACAGATTTCGTTCGCCTCGTCGAATGATGTCGCAGTGCCGGCGTAGTTTTTCGAACGTGAGTTCGATCGCTGAGGTGTTCGCCCTGCTGGACAGGGCCGTGGAGGCCGTCGGTGCGGTGAATTGCGAGGCTCTGCCGGTCGCCGAACTGTTCGAATACCTTGATCGGCTGGAGACCGCGCGCCGGCGTGTCACGGCCTGTGCCTACGACGGGGCGGCTGCGGTGGACCAGCGCGACGAGCGGGAACTGGGCGGCCGCAGTGAGCGGTTGATCGCCGACGTGCTGCGGATCAGTCCCGCCGGCGTCAGGCGGCGGATAGACGGAGCGAACCAACTGGCGCCCCGGACGACGCTGACCGGCCAGCAACTGGCGCCGGAGCTGCCCGCCACGGCCAAAGCCTGGCACTCCGGCGCCCTCGACGGCCGGCATCTGCACACCATCCAGAAGTTTCTCCGGGACCTGCCCGATCACCTCGCCACAGCCGAGGTCACCGCCGCCGAGGCGTTCCTGGCCGAGCAGGCCGCGCTGCTACGGCCCGACCAGCTGGAGAAAGTGGCCGGTCAGTTGGCGCTGCAGCTCAACCCCGACGGGAGTTTCTCCGATGCCGACCGGGCCCGCAAACGGGGCTTCAACTGGTCGGGCAGGCAGGGTCCCGACGGGATGAGCGTCGCGCGGCTGACAGCCACCCCGGAATTGCGAGCCCTGCTCGAAGCCTGGGCTGCCAAGTTCGCCGCGCCCGGAATGTGCAATCCCGACGACCAAAGCCCCACCGTCACAGGAGAACCCAGCCAGGACGTCGTCGATCGGGACTGCCGCAGTCACGCTCAACGTCAGCACGACGCGCTCGTCGCACTCGTACGGGGTCAACTCGGGGATCCCCGACTCGGCGAGCACCGCGGTCTTCCCGTGACCGTGATCGTCTCAGCCACTCTTGACCAACTGCACACCGCTGCCGGGGTTGCCGTCACTGCCGGCGGTACCCTGCTGCCGATGCGCGACGTGATCCGCATGGCCAGCCACGCCTGGCATTACCTGGCGGTCTTTGATCACCACACCGAACGGGCGTTGTACTTGGGCCGCTCCAAGCGGATCGCCTCGGCCGATCAACGAATCGTGTTGCACTCCAAAGACCGCGGCTGCACCGCACCGGGTTGCGCTATGCCCGGATATCTGACGGAGGTGCATCACGTCGACGAATGGGCTGGTGGCGGGCTGACAAACATCGACAGACTCACCTTCGCCTGCAAGAGCGACCACGCACTCCTGAAACCGGGCGGCTGGAAGACCCGAAAACTCAACGACGGCTCGACCCAGTGGCTACCACCGCCGCATCTGCCACTACCCGGCGGGACGAATACCTTCCACCACCCCGAACGGATGCTGCCCGATGATCCCGGCGGCACCTAGCCTGACGCGGGGGTGTCAACGCGAGGTGCCTGCGGAGGTGCCGCTACAGGCCCGCCTCGGCGGGCTGTGGCGCCGGCGCGATAGTCAGGATCGGCGCGCCGGCCGCTATCTCGCCGCCGGCCACCATCTCCATCGGACCGAACTTCCTGGCGTTGAGCACGATGATCGGTGTGATCAACGGATAGCCCGCATCCTGGATGAGCTTGCGGTCGAATGTCACCAACGGCGCACCGGCGCTGACCTTCTGGCCCTTTTCGACCTTCACGTCGAAACCCTCGCCCTTGAGCTTCACCGTGTCGATGCCGATGTGGATGAGAACCTCCACACCGCTGTCGAGCAGGATGCCGAACGCGTGCCCGGTCGGCTGGGCGGCGATCACGGTGCCCGAACCGGGTGAGTAGGCGGTGTCCCCTGACGGCTCGACCGCCACGCCGGGGCCCATGATGCCCTTGCCGAAGACCGGGTCGGGCACGTCGCCGAGCGCCACCACGGTGCCCGCGAGCGGGGAGAGGATCTCGGTGGCCATTCCGGCATCGCCGGCAGCCTTGGTGGCGGCCGCTGCCACCAGGGTGTCGGGGCTGGCCTGCCCCATCGGCCCCTCGAGGTCGGCCACCGGGACACCAGCAGCCACTGCCGCGGCGGCCTGCTCCGGGGTGCGGTACCCGGAGATGATCACCAGGACCATCGCGGTGAAGAAGGCAGCCAGCACCGCGACGGCGTACAGGCCCATGCTGCTGAAGGCGGGGATGGTCAGCAGCGAGGTGAAGACGAACGCCTTGGTCGTCACGCCGCCGCCCAGGCCGATGATCAAGCCACCGACCAAGCAGCCCACCAACATTCGTGGATATATCCGTTTGAATCGCAGATGGATGCCGTAGAGCGACGGCTCGGAGATCCCTCCGAGGAGGCCTGCAGCCAGAGCGCCGACCGCGGTCTGCCGCATGGCCTTGTCACGTTCACGCCAGGCCAGGAACAGCACGCCGGCGGTGGCACCGAAGCAGGCGAAGTTCCACGCCCCCATCGGGCCCTGGATGAAGTCGTAGCCCAGGGTCTGAATGTTGACCAGCATGATCGCATTGATCGGCCAGTGCAGACCGAGTGGAACCATGAACGGGTAGGCCAGCGGAATGAGGATCGCGAAGATGAACGGCGAGAAGTCGTTGATCGCCTTCAGGAAACTGCCCAGCGCGGCACCCACGTACACACCGATGGGCCCGATCAGGAAGGCCGTCAGCGGAATCATGATCAGCATGGCGACGAACGGAACGAAGATCAGTTGCACGTTCTCGGGAATGACGCGTTTGAGGAATTTGTACAGCGGACCCAACACCGCGGCCATCAACAGCGGCGGGAATACTTGGGAACTGTAGTTGTGGATCGTCAGCGGAAGCCCGAAGATACTGACCACGTCGACGGTGGAGCCGAAAACCTTCGTCGGCGTGGCGACGTCCTTGAGTGCGGCGAAACCGGGCAGCATCACCACCGCCATGATCGCGAAACCGATCCAGGGGTCCGCACCGACTTTCTTCGATGCGTTGTAGGCCACCATCAACGGCAGGAAGACGAAGACGCTCTGCCAGCACAAGTTGATGAACTGCCAGGACGGCGACAGTTCCGTGCGCGGGTCGGCCCAGTTGGGAATCACCTTCAGCGTGCTCATCAGAGCCATGAAGGTGATGAACAGCGAGGCGCCCAGCAGAGCCCCGAGGATCGGGCGGAAGGAGTCGGACAGGAACTCGAAGAACGAGTCCATCCAGGCGAACTTGCCGCGCGGACCCTTGGCTCGGGCAGCGGCCTTGATCGCTGCGGCGTCGTCGCCACCACCGCCGCCGGCCATCCCCGGCAGTGCCTTGATTTCGTTGTAGACCGTCTGCACCCCGCCGCCGATCACCACCTGGTAGCGATTGCCGGCCTGCGGCACCGCACCCATGACGCCGGATACCGACTCGAGTTCGGACTGCTTGACCCCGGAGGCGTCGTGGAGGGTGAACCGCAGCCGGGTCGCGCAGTGCGAAAGGCTCTCGATGTTCGCGGCACCGCCGAGCTTGTCGACGATGTCGGCCGCTGTGTTCGACATATCTCCCAGTCCTTCTCACGGCACCGGAAAGGGCCGAGGTGAGCCGATGGTATCGGCTGGGTCAGGGAGTCGGGGGGGTTTGCGGAGGCGGCGGCGCCGCCGTGGCGGTGCGCAGCCGTTCCGGCTGCAGCGACCAGATCGTCTCGTCACCGTTGGAGTTGGCGCGCGCGCAGTAGGCCGGGGTCCCGGTCTCGGTGACCGCGGCCGCCCCGAGGACCGCACAGTCCGCTCCGAGAACCACCACCGGCAGGTCCATCCGGGCCGACACCGCCGGCGGCGGTGGTGTCGGGGTCGGCGATTCCGCATCGCCGCCGCCGCGCTGCCTGGCGACGAAGACGGCCGCGCCGGCGAGCCCAACCACGACCAGCGCTGCCAGCCCGACGGCGGTCCACCGGTGTCCCGGTGTTTCTGCCGTCCTGCGGTGGCGGGCCGAGCCCGCGGCGGAAGGCAGCAGCGCCTGCTGCATCGCCCGGGCGAAGTCGGCGCACCGCGGATACCGGTCGGCCGGGTTCTTTGCCATGGCCTTGGCGAACACCGGACCGAACGCGGCCAGTTCCGGGGGCAGCGACTCGACCGGCGGGGACTCACTGAGGTGCTGACTGATGACGACCGCGGGGTTGCTGTGGTCGAATGGTGCGCTACCGGTCATCAGGTGAAAGGCCGTGGCGGCCAACGCGTACTGGTCGGCACGCCCGTCGATCGGCTCGCCCTTGAGTTGCTCGGGTGCGGCGTAGGTGACCGTGCCGACCGTCATCTCCGTACCGGTGAGATCGCTGGTTTGATCCGCCCAGCGCGCAACTCCGAAGTCCACCAACATGACTCGGTCGATGTCCCCGGCCGCGGAGTCCGACTCCGGGCGGCCCAACAGTATGTTGGCGGGCTTGATGTCCCGATGCAGCAGATTGCGGCTGTGCGCGTAGTCGAGAGCCTCGCCGACCTCGGTCACGATGCGCACCACGTCGGCGGCCGGCACCGCGTTCGGATAGTTGCGGCTCAGTAAATGGAAGGCGTCGGTACCGTCGACGTACTCCATGGCGATCCACAGTTGGCCGTCGCACTCGCCGCGATCGAAGATCGTGACGATGTTGGGGTGGCGCAGGGTCGCCACCATCTCGGCCTCCCGGTTGAACCGCTGCCGGTACTCCTCGTCGTGGCTGACCGTCGTGCCCAGCACCTTGAGCGCCTCACGGCGGGGCAGCCGGGGATGCTCGGCGAGGTACACCTCACCCATGCCGCCCTCGCCGAGGACGCGCAGGATGGTGTAACCGGCGAACACCCGGCCGTCAGCGAGCGGCATGAGGGCACCCTAGGCCGGGACGGCGGCCTTCAGCGATACCAGTGCCGCGGTGCTGAGCCGGGCCAATTCGGCGGCCTCGTCGGCGTCGAGCGCATCGGCGAAGATCTCTGCCATCCGCCGGTTGGTGGCGGCTTCCACCTCGTCGTAGCGCTCCCTCTTGTCGGCGCCGTCGGCGAACGGGCCGGGCCAGCCGAACATCCGGGTGTAGTTCTCGTCCGCGTGCAGCATGTGCGCCTCGACCGGGGTGATGCCGGAAACCGACAGCGCATTGAGGTGGGTTTCGCCGCGCAGTTCGCGCAACACGTGCAGCAGCTGCATCGCCCGCGCCGGGGCGTCGTCGGCCGGCGGCATGAGCCGCCACCCGGCGTACAGCGGCAGGCCGACGGTCGGGGCCGAGGCGATGATCTTCCCGGCCGACTGCGCTAGGCGGTCCAGGCCCTCCGCACCGGCGAGGTACTTGCGGCCGAAGCCGGCCATCTGCTCCCAGTAGACCTCCGCCGCACCGGCAGCGCCGCGTACAGCGACGCCTTCAGTCCACAACGCGGCCAGCATGTTCGGCTCGAAGATCGCGAATACCGCGGCCACCGTCGTCCCGGTCGCCTCGCCGAGCACACCGCCACGGCCGGCGACGTAGCCGGCCAACGGATTCTGGTAGCCCGCGGCGACGCTGCCCGCGAACGTCTCGGGGTGCAGCATGAAAAGGCCGACGGCCTCACCCGCTGCCGCGCCGGTCTCCCGGGCGGCTTCCAGCATCGCCTGGCTCATGTCGGCTCCTTAGATCGGGATCAGACCGTGTTTGCGCTGAATACGCTGAATCTGCTTGTCCCGCAGAAGCCGCATCGACTTGCGCAGCATCAGCCGGGTCTGGTGCGGTTCGATGACCGCGTCGATGAATCCGCGTTCGGCGGCGATGTAGGGGATCGCCATGTTGCGGTTGTAACCGTCGATGAAATCGGCCCGGATCTTCTGCACCTCGGGGGCCGTCGGATCCGGGAAGCGTTTCACCAGAAGCTGAGCCGCACCCTCGGCACCGATCACGGCGATACGGGCGGTGGGCCAGGCGAAGTTGAGATCGGCGGTGAGCTGCTTGGAGCCCATCACCGCATACGCCCCGCCGTAGGACTTGCGGATGGTGATGGTCACTTTGGGGACGACGGCCTCCACCACGGCGTAGAGGAACCGGCCGCCGCGCTTGATGATTCCGTTCTTCTCCTGCTCCACTCCGGGCAGAAATCCCGGGGTGTCGACGACGAACACCAGCGGCAGGTTGAACGAGTCGCAGAACCGCAGGAACCGCGCCGCCTTGTCGGATGCCTCGTTGTCGATCGCGCCCGACATGTGCATCGGCTGGTTGGCGATCACGCCGACCGGCCGTCCGTCGACCCGCGCGAAGCCGGTGATGATGGCCTGCCCCGCCTGTGCGGCCACGTCGAGGAAGTCGCCGTCGTCGAAGATCCGGATCAGGATCTCGTGCATGTCGTAGGCCATGTTGTCGGCGTCGGGCACCAGCGTGTCGAGTTCGAGATCGTGCGGGGTGATGTCAGGTTCCAGACCGGGGTTGATCACCGGCGGGTCGTCAAAGGTGTTGGGCGGCAGGAACTCAAGGAAGTCGCGCACGTACTGGAAGGCTGCCTGCTCTGACTCGACGACCTGGTGGATGTTGCCGTAGCGGGCCTGCTGGTCGGCCCCGCCGAGTTCGTCGAGGCTGACGTCCTCACCGGTGACGTCCTTGATGACGTCGGGGCCGGTGACGAACATATAGCCCTGATCGCGCACGGCGACCACCAGATCGGTCTGGATGGGCGAGTAGACCGCACCGCCGGCGCACTTACCGAGGATGATCGAGATCTGCGGCACCATGCCGGACAGCAATTCATGGCGGCGGCCGAGCTCGGCGTACCAGGCCAGCGAGGTGACCGCATCCTGAATCCGCGCGCCGCCGGAATCGTTGATGCCGATGATCGGGCAGCCGACCATGGCCACCCACTCCATCAGCCGGGCGACCTTGCGGCCGAACATCTCCCCCACCGATCCGCCGAAGACGGTCTGGTCGTGGGAGAAGACGCCGACCGGACGGCCGTTGATGGTGGCGTGCCCGGTGACGACGCCGTCGCCGTAGAGGGCGTTCGGGTCGCCGGGGGTGCGGGCCAGTGCGCCGATCTCCAGGAAGCTGCCCGGATCGACCAACTCGTGGATGCGGGCGCGGGCGCTGGGGATGCCGCGCTTGTCGCGTTTGGCCGCGGCGGCCTCACCGCCGGGTTCCTTGGCCAACTCCAGCTTGTCGCGCAGTTCGGCCAGCAACTCGGCGGTGGACCTGTTCGTCACTACTTCTCCTGCTGGGCCTTGGTGCGGTTACCGGCTTCGCTCTGGATGCGATTGATCGCTTCGCTCTGGATGCGATTGATCGCTTCGCTCATATGCGCGCCCACCTTGGCAATGTACGGCTCGTCGATGGCCTGGATGTGCTCGCCCCCGATCGGCACCACCTCCAGGTCGGAGACGAACTCGCCCCAGCCGCCATCGGGCTTGCGGGTGCCGTAGCGGGGCTCGAACATGATGGCGTCGTCGTGATATCGGTCCGCCATGTACAGCGTCACATGCCCGTCGTACGGCTCGATGTGCGCGGTGTCGATGGCGCGGTTGTCCAGGTACGACGTGCGCTGGTGCTCGATCACCCCGCCGGGGATGTTGACGCCGCTGGCCTTGACCGCATCCAGGACGAACCTCACCTGGCCGTCGTCGTCGAGCACCTCGAGTTCCTCGTAGGGGATTGCGGGGATCTCAACGTTGAAGGTGCGCTGGGCGAACAGCGCGTAGCGGTCCCAGCGGGCCCGGATCTCCTCCTTGGTCTGCGGGATCTCCTCGCCGGCGCGCACGGTGTCGATCAGGCCGACGAACTCGACGTCCACGCCGGCCTTCTTCAGTCCGATGGCGCAGGCGTAGGCCAGCACGCCGCCCAGTGACCAGCCGGCGAGAATGAACGGGCCGTCACCGCCCATCTCGAGAAGCTTGGGCACGTAGATCGCGGCACGCTCCTCGATGGAGCCCTCGACCCGTTCCAGGCCGTACATCGGGGTGTCGGCGGGCAGCCTCTTGAGCAGCGGTTCGTATACCACCGTCGAACCGCCGGCCGGATGGAATACGAAGACCGGGACCTTGGCCGAACCCTCGGGGCGGGCGCGCAGCGTGCGGACGAAGCCGTCGAGTTCGCCGGACTCCAGATGGTCGCGCACGGTGGTGGCCAGTTCCTCGATGGTCGCGGCGGCGCGCACGTCGTCGACGGTGATGGTGCCCTCGCACCGCTCGGTGAGGCGGGCGGCGATTTTGGCCGCGGTGTCGTCGTCGATCTTGGGCAACGGATTGAAGATGCCGCCGGGCGACTTGCCGGTGACGATGGCCCACGTTGCGAAAGTGACCCGCTCGGCGGCCTCGCGCGGGGGCACATCGGTGCCCAGCGCGTCGATGACGGCCTGCTGGGTGAGCACTTTTGCAGCGGCGCCGGCGGCCGACGACTGCTCCGCGGCCGGACCGGCCGGATTGGTGGGCGGCGGTGGGACGGGCGCCGTCGGGCCGGCCGGATTGGTGGGCGGCGGCGGGACCGCGGCAGCCACATGCGCCTCGGGGTGCTTGGCGGCGAGTTTCTCTGCCAGCGCCTCGGGGATCTCGCCGGCGGCCAGCTTGGCCTGCTCGGCGGCGATCTCGTCGGCGGTCATACCCTTCTGGTGCTCGGCCAGTTCGGCCACCTGTTCGCGGTTCTCGATCGCGTAGACGATCAGTTGTTCGACGGCATAGAGGTTGGCGTCGCGCACCGCGGTCAGCTGGATCGGCGGCAGGTCGAAGTCGTACTCGACGCGGTTCTTGATGCGCACCGCCATCAGCGAGTCCAGGCCGAGTTCGATCAGCGGCACCTCCCACGGCAGGTCCTCGGGCTCGTATCCCATGGCGCTGCCGACGATCAATCCAAGCCGGTCGTGCACGGTCTCCGCACCGCCGGGCGTCCACTTACCCAGCTGGGCGGCGACACCGGCGCCGGCGGCGAGGTTGTCGTGCAGGATGTCCGCGTCGTCAACCTGCTCCGGCTCCGGTTGTGCGACAGCGGTTTCAGCGACGGCCACGCCGGTGGCGACCGCGGCGGGCAGCGCGGCGGCGGCGCCGGCGCGCGCGACGATGGCGTCGTAGACAAGCGTGAACGACTCGTCGATGCGGGCGTGCACCTGCACCGAGGCGCCTCCGGGATGGCGGGTCAGCGTGGTGACCAGCCGCGCCCCCTCGCCGGGAACCGCCCGCTGTTCAGAGGCGGTCAACGTGGCATCCGGAAGCACCTGCACCGCAGCGGCTTTGACCAGGGCCGCCAGGTCGGTCTGACCCTGCGCGGCGTACTCCCAGACATGCCGGCCGTCGGGCATGGCGACGTGCGTGCCGGGGATCAGCGCCGCACCGTCCGCCGAGAAGTGCGCGTTGAGCCAGTGCTCCTTGCGTCTGAAGCGCGTCGGCGGGATGTCGGCGTAGTCCCCGGGTTGCGAGGCCGGCGCGAACAGCGTGCGGAAGTCCAGATCGTGGCCGTAGACGTAGAGCTGGGCCATGGCCGCCACCATCGAGTCGACCTCGTCCTCCTTGCGGGCCAGGGTCGGGATCAGCTGTCCGTCGTGCAGGCCGGCCGACGCGGTGGTCAACCCGGCCTGCATGAGCGCCACCGGATTCGGCGCGAGTTCCAGGAACGTGGTGTGCCCGTTGTCGACGGCGTTGCGGATGCCGTGGGTGAAGTAGACGCTGTGCCGCAAACCCTTGCGCCAGTAGTCAACATCGTGGATGACCTCGCCGGGGCGGATGTAGTTGCCCTCGTGCACGGTCGAGAAGTAGCCGATCTTCAGCGGGTGGGCTGCGATACCCTGCAGTTCGGCGGCGAGTTCACCGAGCAGCGGATCCATCTGCGTGGTGTGGCTGGCGCCCTTGGTCTGGAACTTGCGTGCGAACTTGCCCTCGGTCTCGCAGCGCTCGATGATCGCGTCGACCTGCTCGGGCGGTCCGCCGATCACGGTCTGGCTGGGTGCGGCGTAGACGCACACCTCGAGACCGGGAAAGTCGGAGAAGACCTCGGCGATCTCGTCGGCGGAATACTCGACGAGCGCCATCAGGCGGATGTACTCGCCGAAAAGCATCGCCTCGCCCTCACCCATGAGATGCGCACGCGCACAGATGGTCCGGGTGGCGTCGGCCAGCGACAGGCCGCCGGCGAAGTACGCCGCGGCCGCCTCGCCCAGTGACTGACCGACCACCGCGGCGGGCTTGGCCCCGTGATGCTTCAGCAGTTCGCCGAGCGCGATCTGGATGGCGAAGATGACCAGCTGCACCACCTCGATCGGGTACTGGCAGGTCTCGTCGGTGTAGTCGATCGAATCGTCGAGGATCAGTTCCAGGATCGAGTAGCCGCGCTCGTCCTGCACCAGCGCGTCGACCTTGTTGATCCACTCGGCGAAGACGTCGTCGCGCAGGTAAAGACTCTTGCCCATCTTGCGGTGCTGGGCGCCGAACCCGGCCAGTACCCAGACCGGCCCGTTGGTGACCGGGCCGTCCGCGCTGTACACCAGCGGGCTCTGCTTGCCGTCGGCGATCGCGCGCAGTCCCTTGACCGCCTCGTCGTGGTCGTGGGCCATCACCACCGCGCGGGAGCGGCCGTGGTTGCGCCGCGACAGCGACCGGCCGATCGACTCCAACGACGACGCGCGACCTTCGGCGCTGTCGATCCAGTCCGCGAGTTCGGCGGCGGTCGCCCGCTTGCGTGACGTGAGGAATCCCGAAACCGCCAGCGGCACAATGGGGGCCGGCTTCTCGACGGCCTCCCACTCCTCGCGGGCCAGTTCGAGCAGGCGCAGCGCCTCGTCGGTGAGGCCGGGCAGTTCCGGCTCCTCATCGGTCCGGTATTCCACAGCCTCGTAGTCGTAGGCGGCTACGACCTCGTCCTCGTCGTCGTCCTCGATGAGTACCCCGCCGACGTAGACGCCGCCGGAGGATGCAGCCGCTTGCTCGGCCTCTGGTTCCGGCTCGGGCTCGGGTTCGACGAGGTCCTCGGCCGCGCTACAGCGGCCACGCGATCGCCGGCGTCTCCGGATTCGGATTCGGCGGCGCCAACGCCCACCTGGTGCTGCGCGAGGTGCTGCCCGACGATCTCGTCGAACCCGAGCCCGAACCGGCACCAGGGGCCGGGCAAGCGGCGGCGTCCTCCGGC
>JAPOHV010000003.1 GCA_029979305.1 Mycobacteriaceae bacterium
CCGGCGATCGGCCCGGGCCACTCGGCGGCCGATATCAACCACCTCTCCCGCGGCTGCGATATCCGCCCACTGGTGGTCGATTCGGTCACCGATGGCGGGGCGCCGGAGTTTCGGGTCTGGGTGCGGCCGAAAGTCGGACCGGTCGACGAGTTGTTCGCGCTGATGTGCGGCGACATCTCACTGCCGGTGCCCTACGCGGTCGGCCGTCGGGGGTGGGCGCCGACCGTGCAGTTGACCGCCTACCTGCGAGGAATTCCGGCCGACGGTTGGCTGCGGGTGGTGTGCACCACCACCGAGATCGGTCGGGAATGGTTCGACGAGGACCACACCGTGGTGGACAGCACCGGGCGCATCGTCGTGCAAACGCGCCAGCTCGCCATGGTCCCGGGTCTGTAGGGTTTGCGGCTATGGCCAGGATCGCGATCATCGGCGGCGGCAACATGGGCGAGGCGCTGCTGGCCGGACTGCTCAAATCCGGGCGCTCGCCCAAGGACGTTCTGGTCACCGAGAAGGCCGTCGACCGCGCGGATTACCTGAGGCAGACCTACTCGGTCCGGGTGGTGCCGGTGGCCGATGCGGTGGAGAACGCCGCATTCGTGATTCTGGCCGTCAAGCCCGCCGACGCCGGGCCGGTGATCACCGAGATCTCCGGGGCCGCCACCCGTGCCACCGGCGACAGCGTCGAGCAGGTCCTGGTCAGCGTGATCGCCGGTGTGACCACCGCCTACTACGAGGCCCACCTGCCGGCCGGATTTCCGGTGATCCGGGTGATGCCGAACGCTCCCGCCCTGGTCGGAGCCGGGGTCAGTGCGCTGGCGGCGGGCCGGTTCGCCTCCGCCGAGCAGCTGGCCCAGGCCGCTGAGTTGTTCCGGGGCGTGGGCGGGGTGCTGACGGTGCCGGAGAGCCAGATCGACGCGGTCACCGCGGTGTCCGGTTCGGGTCCGGCGTATTTCTTTCTGTTTCTGGAGGCTCTGGTCGACGCCGGGGTGGCCAACGGCCTCAGCCGTGCGGTGGCCACCGACCTGGCGGTGCAGACCCTGGCCGGCTCGGCGGCGATGTTGCTGGACCGCGTCGCCGACGAAGGGTCCCAACCGGGTGGCCGGCCGGACACCAGTGCGGCCGAACTGCGGGCGCTGGTGACATCGCCGGGTGGCACAACCGCCGCTGGCCTGCGCGAACTCGAGCGAGGCGGGCTGCGCGCGGCTGTCGCAGCCGCGGTGGAGGCAGCGAAAATCCGCTCTGAGCAGCTCGGAATTACATCGGGGTAGTTTGAGAATTCTCTGGCGGATTAACAAACTCCCGTCGCAGTAACCCCATTGGCCACGCTATTCTCCTGGTAACGCACGGGTCTCGGCGCCAGCGGTGGGGAAGCCGCTGGAACTGCCCGTGCCTGACGGATTGGGTTGCGATGACCTCTATGAACGGGCCCACGGGTCGTGACTCCGCCGGCGGTAAGGCGGCCCGCGAGTCGGGTCCGGCCGACGGGCAGTCGGTCCCCCGGACGCAGTTCCTCACCGTCGCCGAGGTTGCGGCCCTGATGCGGGTCAGCAAGATGACCGTCTACCGCCTGGTGCACAACGGTGAGTTGCCGGCGGTGCGGGTCGGGCGCTCGTTCCGGGTACACGCCAAAGCCGTCCACGATCTGCTGGAGACGTCGTACTTCGACGCCGGATAGCCGGCTAACGGTTGTCCCGGCAGTTTCGGTAAGGTGTCGTTTCGACACAGGCAGGCCCGGCACGGGCTGTTGGCATTAGGTAGCGGAGTTCATGGGTTCAGTCATTAAAAAGCGGCGTAAGCGCATGTCCAAGAAGAAGCATCGCAAGCTGCTGCGTCGCACCCGGGTCCAGCGCAGAAAACTCGGTAAGTAGCCCGCTCAAACCTTCCGTCCCGCACCGCGCCGCCGCGCCGGTCGGGGCGATCGCCGTTAGGCTCTGACACATGGACTCCGGTCGCCCGGGCGCCGATGCGCCGCACTACCCGAAGGTGGTGCTGGTGACCGGTGCATGCCGGTTTCTCGGTGGCTATCTCACCGCCCGGCTGGCGCAGAATCCGCTGATCAACAAGGTCATCGCGGTCGACGCGATCGCCCCGAGCAAAGATCTGCAGCGCAGGATGGGCCGCGCCGAGTTCGTTCGCGCCGACATCCGCAACCCGTTCATCGCCAAGGTGATCCGCAACAGCGACGTCGACACCGTGGTACACGCGGCGGCGGCGTCGTTCGCTCCGCGATCCGGCGGTCGCGCCACCCTCAAGGAACTCAACGTGATGGGGGCCATGCAACTGTTCGCGGCATGCCAGAAGGCCCCGGCCGTGCGCAGGGTCATCCTGAAGTCGACCTCGGAGATCTACGGGTCCGACGCGCACGATCCGGTGGTTCACACCGAGGACAGCAGCAGCCTCCGCCCGCCCGGTGAGGGTTTCGCCCGCGACAGCATCGACATCGAGGGCTACGCGCGCGGGCTGGGCCGGCGCCGGCCCGACATCGCGGTCACCATCCTGAGGCTGGCCAACATGATCGGCCCGGCCATGGACACCGTTCTCGCGCGGTATCTGTCCGGACCCGTGGTGCCCACCGTGTTCGGCCGCGATGCCCGCCTCCAGCTTCTGCACGAACAGGACGCGCTCGGTGCGCTGGAGCGGGCCACCATGGCCGGCCGGGCCGGCACCTTCAACATCGGGGCCGATGGCGTGATCATGATGTCGCAGGCCATCCGGCGGGCCGGCAGGTTGCCGCTGGCGGTGCCCACTTTCGGAGTGCGTGTGGTGGACTCGGTGCGCAAGGCCACCATGAACAGCGAAGTCAACCGCGACCAGCTCGACTACCTGAGCTACGGCCGGGTGATGGACACCACCAGGATGCGCACCGAACTCGGCTTCGAGCCGAAGTGGACCACTATGGAGGCGTTCGACGATTTCGTCCGCGGTCGGGGCCTGACGCCGATCATCGACCCGGGATGGGTACGCTCAGCGGAGAGCCGCGCGCTTGCCCTCGCGCAGCGGTGGGGCGGCGCAGCGAGTGAAAGAGGGGGGATCTAGATGCCCGGCGAGAAGGCGAAAGTAATTCCCCTGCATGGTGATTCGGGGCGTGGGGCCGCCCGGTCCGCGCAGCGCACGGGTGCGCCGCGCCGGAAACCGACCACCTCGCCGCCGGCCGCCGACGAGAACATCGAAGCGGTCATCCGGGAGTTCGACCAGCACCGCGGGGATTCGGCCGCCAATGACCTGGTCGCCCGCATCGCGGGCATGGCCGACTTCCTTCGGAAGCGGATCACCGGCGACTACGCCGTCGACGAGTTCGGCTTCGACCCGCAGTACAACGACGCCGTGGTGCTGCCGGCGCTGCGCTTCTTCTACGACAAGTGGTTCCGGGTCGAGGTCAGCGGCATCGAGAACCTGCCCGATGCCGGCGCCGGACTGGTGGTGGCCAACCACGCCGGCACCCTGCCGTTCGACGGCCCGATGCTGTCGGTCGCGGTGCGCGACCACCACCCGGCCCACCGCGACCTGCGCCTGCTGGCCGCTGACATCGTCTTCGACACCCCGGTACTGGGTCCGATCGCCCGCAAGGCGGGCCACACCATGGCCTGCAATGTCGACGCCAGCCGCCTGCTGGGCAACGGCGAGCTGACCGCGGTCTTCCCGGAGGGCTACAAGGGGCTGGGCAAGCCGTTCCGGGACCGCTACAAGTTGCAGCGTTTCGGTCGCGGCGGTTTCGTCTCGGCGGCACTGCACGCCAAGGCGCCGATCATCCCGTGCTCGATCGTCGGGTCGGAGGAGATCTACCCGATGCTGGCCGACGTCAAGCTGCTGGCCCGGGTGCTCGGGCTGCCGTACTTCCCGATAACGCCGCTGTTCCCGTTCGCCGGTCCCGCCGGGTTGGTGCCGCTGCCGTCGAAGTGGCACATCGCCTTCGGTGAGCCGATCGACACCACCGGCTACGACGCGCTCGCCGCCGACGATCCGATGGTCACCTTCGAGATCACCGACCAGGTGCGAGAGACCATCCAGCAGACCCTGTTCGGGCTGCTCAGCCAGCGCCGCAACACCTTCCTGGGTTGATCGGGCCGCCGGTTGCGGCGGTTCAGTTCCTGCCCAGTGCGGCAGCCGCGATCGCGGCGATCTGCTCGTTGGTCTCCTCGGCGCCGGCCGCTTCGCCGATCATCGTCACGATCGTCGTCATCACCGGCTTGCCGTCGGCGTCGGTGACCTCGCTGCGCAGCGTGCTGATGATCGTCCCGTGCGACTCGATGACCGAGTCCAGCCAGGAGTCGAAGTACAGCTTGTCGCCCGCGCAGATCGCGCGGTGATAGGTGATCTTCTGATCGCGGTGGATCACCCGGGCGATGTTGATGCCGACGTCGAAGTTGCGGAAGATGTCCAACTGCACTTGGCGTCCGGGGATCGCGATGAAGGTCAGCGGTGCTACGACGTCGGGATAGCCGGCCGCCCGGGCCGCTTCCTCACTGTGGCTGATCGGGTCGTCGCACTGGATCGCCTTGGCGTACTCGCGGATCTTCTCCCGGCCCACCAGGTAGTAGTCCGGGTAGCGGTAGTGCGTGCCGATGATGTCACTGGCGATGGACATTAGGCGAGCTTATCGCGCGCCGGTGGCCCGACTGCGGCTACGCTCCGCGGCGGTCGCTACTCGTGCTCGTGGCGGCGCGACACGGCTGCGGCCACCGCCCCGCCGACCGCTCCCACCACGAGCGCCGAGGGCACCCCGATCTTGGCGGCCTTTCGGGCGGTGCGGAAATCACGGATCTCCCAGCCCTTCTCGCGGGCCAGCTCGCGCAGGTCGGCATCCGGGTTGATCGCGACGGCGGTGCCGACCAGCGACAGCATCGGCACGTCGTTGAAACTGTCGGAGTAGGCGGTGCAGCGTTTGAGGTTGAGTCCCTCGCGGACCGCCAGCGCCCGCACCGCGTGCGCCTTGCCCAGCCCGTGCAGGATGTCGCCGACCAGCCTGCCGGTGAACACCCCGTCCTCGGACTCGGCCACCGTGCCCATCGCCCCGGTGAGCCCCAGCCGTTTGGCGATCACCTCAGCCAGTTCGTAGGGCGTCGCGGTCACCAGCCACACCTGCTGGCCCGCATCGAGGTGCGCCTGCGCCAGCGCCCGGGTGCCCGGCCAGATTTTGTCGGCGATGATCTCGTCGTAGATCTCCTCGCCGAGCGCGGCCAGTTCGGACGTGGTGCGTCCCTCGATGAACGCCAGCGCCTTGCGCCGGCCCTCGGCGACGTCGTCGCTGTTCTCCCGCCCGGTCAGCTGGAACTTGGCCTGCGCATAGATGAACTTCCAGACCTCGCTGTAGCGGAAGTACTTGCGCGCCGCCAGACCGCGGCCGAAATGCACCAGCGATGACCCCTGCACCAGGGTGTTGTCGACGTCGAAGAACGCCGCGGCGGTCAGATCCCGTTGCGGCGGCCCGGAACCGGGCCGCTCGCCGGTCTCGGCGGCGAGACCCTCCACCGCACGTTCGGCACTGGCGTCCCCGGCGCGAGTCTGCTCGTCCCCGGGACCCATGCCGCCCAGCCTATCGGTGGTGTCACACTGCTTCTCATGAGCCGGGCACGTGTCGAACTGCTCACCCGGGCGGGCTGCGGAATTTGCGAGCGGGTCCACCGCCGGTTGGCCGAACTGGCAGCCGAACTCGACTTCGACCTGTCGCGCACCGACGTCGACGCGGCCGCCGCGGCCGGTAACGCTGCGCTGCGCGCCGAATTCGGTGACCGGCTCCCGGTGGTGCTGCTCGACGGGCGCGAGCACAGCTATTGGGACGTCGACGAGGCCCGATTGCGGGCCGACGTCACGAACCGGTGACAGCCCGGCGGAATTTGGCCAGCCCGCTGCGGAGCCTTACCGTTGCGAGTAGTTTCTCTCCCGGACTGTTAACAGGTATGTAGGAGCAAGTCAGGTGATCCTGCCGTGAGCGTGCTGCTGTTCGGGGTGTCTCACCGCAGCGCTCCGGTTTCGGTTCTCGAGCAGCTGTCGACCGACGAATCCGACCAGGTCAAGATCATCCAGCAGGTGCTGCAGTCGCCGCTGGTGACCGAGGCGATGATCCTGTCGACCTGCAACCGGGTCGAGGTCTACGCGGTCGTCGACGCCTTCCACGGCGGGCTCTCGGCGATCGGCCAGGTGCTCGCCGAGCATTCCGGCCTGTCGATGGGCGAGCTCACCAAACACGCCTACGTCCGCTACAGCGAGGCCGCCGTCGAGCATCTGTTCGCGGTGGCCAGCGGCCTGGACAGTGCTGTGGTGGGCGAGCAGCAGGTGCTCGGGCAGGTCCGGCGGGCCTACAGCACGGCCGAGGCCAACCGAACCGTCGGGCGCGTGCTTCACGACCTCGCTCAGCGGGCCCTGGCGGTCGGCAAGCGGGTGCACGCCGAGACCGGCATCGACGCCGCCGGTGGCAGCGTCGTCTCGGTCGCGCTGCACGTAGCCGCCGAACGGCTCTACCGGCCCGAGCTGGGGCCGACATACACCGCACTGGCCGGCCGCACCGCCGCCGTGATCGGCGCAGGGTCGATGGGCAGCCTGACCGCGGCCCATCTGGTGCGCGCCGGAATCGGGCACGTCAACGTCGTCAACCGGTCGTTGCCGCGCGCGGAGCGGCTGGCGCGCAGCCTCGCCGAGCAGGGCGTGGGTGTCCGCGCGATGACCCTCGACGACCTGCCCGCCGCGCTGACCGGCGCCGACCTGGTGGTCAGCTGCACCGGCGCGGTGCGACCGGTGGTGACCCTGGCCGACGTGCACCACGCGCTGGCCGCCTCCGGCCGCGACGAACTCGCCCAGCCCCTGGTCCTGTGTGACCTGGGCATGCCCCGCGACATCGACCCCGCCGTCGCCGGGCTGCCCGGCGTCTGGGTCGTCGACATGGACCGGGTGCAGCGTGAGCCCTCGGCCCGCGCGGCCGCCGCCGACGCCGAGGCCGCCCGCCGGATCGTGGCGGCCGAGGTTGCCGCCTACCTGGCCAACCAGCGGCTGGCCGAGGTCACCCCGACGGTGACCGCCCTGCGGCAACGGGCCGCCGAGGTGGTCGAGGCCGAGTTGCTGCGACTGGACAACAGGCTGCCAAGCCTGGATGCCGCACACCGCGGCGAGATCGCCCGCACCGTGCGCCGGGTGGTCGACAAACTGCTTCACGCCCCGACGGTCCGGGTCAAGCAGTTGGCCGGCGCCCCCGGTGCCGACACCTATGCCGAGGCGCTGCGGGAACTGTTCGAACTCGACCCGCAGGCCGTCGACGCGGTGGCCGCGGGCGAAATCCTCATGCCGCCAGCGGATGACGCTTGATCCGGATCGGTACCCGCGGGAGCCTGTTGGCCACCACCCAGGCCGGCACCATCCGGGACGAGTTGATCGCGCGCGGGCACCCCGCCGAACTCGTCGTCATCAGCACCGAGGGTGACCGTTCCGACCGGCCGGTGGCCGAGATCGGCGTCGGCGTCTTCACCGCCGCACTGCGGGAGGCGATCGCCGACGGCCGGGTCGACATGGCCGTGCACTCCTACAAGGACCTGCCCACCGCGGCCGACCCCCGGTTCGTCATCGCCGCAGTTCCCCGGCGCGAGGACCCCCGGGATGCCCTGGTGGCCCGGGATGGGCTGGTGTTGGGGGAGTTGCCGGCCGGATCCGTTGTCGGCACCTCATCCGTCCGAAGGGCCGCGCAGCTTAGAGCACTGGGTCTCGGTTTGGAAATCCGCCCCCTAAGGGGGAACCTTGACACCAGGTTGAACAGGGTAAGCAACGGTGATCTCGACGCCATCGTGGTTGCCCGGGCGGGCCTGGCCCGACTGGGACGACTCAGCGATGTCACCGAGACTCTGGAGCCGGTACAGATGTTGCCAGCACCGGCTCAGGGGGCGCTCGCGGTGGAATGCCGCGCCGGCGACACCGCGCTGGCGGAACTGTTGGCGGAGCTGGACGACGCCGACACCCGCGCGGCGGTCACCGCGGAGCGAGCCCTGCTTGCCGACCTGGAGGCGGGTTGTTCCGCACCGGTGGGCGCGATCGCCGAGGTGGTCGAGTCCATTGATGAGGACGGACTTGTCTTCGAGGAACTGTCGCTGCGCGCCTGCGTGGCGGCAGCGGACGGATCCGACGTGATCCGGGTGTCCGGTATCGGCACTCCCGGCCGGGCCGCAGAGCTGGGGCTCTCGGTCGCCGCGGAGCTGTTCGATCTCGGGGCGCGCGAGGTCATGGCGGCTCAGCGGGAGCTGCCGCGTTAGCGGCAGAGCGGGAGACTGCCGCATCAAGCGGTGGAGCGGGAGAGAGTATGACTGGTCACGCAACTGCGCGCGGGCGCAAGCCCAAGCCGGGGCGCATCACGTTCGTCGGCTCCGGCCCCGGTGACCCGGGCCTGCTGACGGTGCGTGCCCGCACGGTCCTGGCCAACGCGGCATGCGTGTTCACCGACCCCGATGTTCCCGAGGCGGTGCTCAAGTTCGTCGGGTCGGACCTGCCGCCCGCTGTCGGCCCGGCTCCCGACGGCGCCCCCACCGACGACCAGACCGCGCCGCCGGTGGTCACGGTAGGCCCTGACATCAGGCCCGCGCTGGGCGAACCCGCCGAAGTGGCCAAGATCCTGGTGGCCGAGGCCAAGGCCGGCGCCGATGTGGTGCGCCTTGTCGCCGGTGACCCGCTGTCGCTGGACTCGGTGACCACCGAGGTCACGGCGGTGGCCAAGACCCACCTGCACTTCGAGATCGTGCCGGGCCTACCCGCCACCGCGGCGGTGCCGAGCTACGCCGGACTCCCGGTCGGGTCCACCCACACCGTCGCCGACGTCCGCGGCGAGGTGGACTGGGCGGCGCTGGCCGCCGCGCCCGGGCCGCTGATTCTGACCGCGACGGTCTCGCACCTGGCCGACGCCGCCCGCTCGCTGATGGAGCACGGACTTTCCGAGGGCACACCCTGCGTGGTGACCGCCCACGGCAGCACCTGCGCACAGCGTTCGGTGGAGACGACCCTGCAGGGGCTCACCGACCGTGCCCTGGTCGCCGGCGACGCGGCGGGTCCGCTGGCCGGCCCGCTGGTCGTCACCATCGGCCGTACCGTCACGGCGCGGGCGAAACTGAACTGGTGGGAGAGCCGGGCGCTCTACGGCTGGACCGTGCTGGTACCCCGGACCAAGGAGCAGGCCGGCGATATGAGTGACCGGCTGGTCGCACACGGGGCGCTGCCCATCGAGGTGCCGACCATCGCCGTGGAACCCCCCCGCAGCCCGGCCCAGATGGAACGGGCGGTCAAGGGTCTGGTCGACGGCCGCTACCAGTGGATCGTCTTCACCTCAACCAACGCCGTCCGTGCGGGGTGGGAGAAGTTCGCCGAGTTCGGTCTGGACGCCCGCGCCTTCTCCGGCGTCAAGATCGCCTGCGTGGGCGAATCGACCGCCGACCGGGTACGCGCCTTCGGGATCAGCCCCGAGCTGGTGCCCTCCGGTGAGCAGTCCTCGCTGGGTCTGCTCGACGAATTTCCGGAGTACGACGAGGTTTTCGACCCGGTGAACCGGGTTCTGCTGCCGCGCGCGGACATCGCCACCGAGACCCTCGCCGAAGGCCTGCGGGAGCGCGGCTGGGAGATCGAGGACGTCACCGCCTACCGGACCGTGCGCGCGGCGCCGCCGCCGGCGGAGACCCGCGAGATGATCAAGACCGGTGGGTTCGACGCGGTCTGTTTCACCTCCAGCTCCACCGTCCGCAACCTGGTCGGCATCGCCGGCAAGCCGCACGCCCGCACCATCGTCGCCTGCATCGGCCCCAAGACGGCCGAAACCGCGGCCGAGTTCGGGTTGCGGGTGGACGTTCAGCCGGAGACCGCCGCGGTCGGTCCGCTGGTCGACGCGCTGGCCGAGCATGCGGCCCGGCTGCGCGCCGACGGCGCTCTTCCGCCGCCGCGCAAGAAGAGCCGCCGGCGATAGCGCTCGCCCCGATGTTCCCCCGGCAACGCCCGCGTCGGCTGCGCTCCACGCCAGCCCTGCGCCGGTTGGCCGCCGAAACCTGCCTCGAGCCACGGCATCTGGTGCTGCCGATGTTCGTGGCCGACGGGATCGCCGAGCCTCGCGCGATCGCCGCCATGCCCGGGGTCTATCAACACACCCGAGACTCGCTGCGTCGTGCCGCCGCCGGCGCGGTCGAGGCCGGTGTCGGCGGGCTGATGATCTTCGGGGTGCCGCGCGCTGGGGACAAGGACGCCACCGGTTCGTGCGGACTCCGCCCCGATGGAATTCTCAACGCCGCGTTGCGTGACCTCGCCGGTGACCTCGGCGACGCCACCGTGCTGATGGCTGACACCTGCCTGGACGAGTTCACTGACCACGGCCACTGCGGCGTCCTGGACTCCCACGGCCGGGTGGACAACGATGCGACCACGGCTCAGTACGCGAAACTTGCTGTAGCGCAGGCGGAATCCGGTGTGCACGTGGTAGGGCCGAGCGGAATGATGGACGGGCAGGTGGCTGCGATCCGCGACGGACTGGACTCCGCCGGGTTCACCGACGTGGCGATCCTGGCCTATGCCGCCAAATACGCCTCAGCCCTGTACGGTCCGTTCAGGGACGCGGTCGGCTCCACGCTGACCGGGGACCGGCGCACCTACCAGCAGGACGGCGCCAACGCCCGCGAGGCGGTGCGGGAGATCCTGCTCGACATCGAAGAGGGCGCCGACATGGTGATGGTCAAACCCGCGCTGGGCTATCTGGACATCGTTGCCGCCGCCGCCGAGGTGTCCCCGGTTCCGGTCGCGGCCTACCAGGTGTCGGGGGAGTACTCGATGATCAGCGCCGCCGCGGCCAACGGCTGGGTGGACGGCCGGGCCGCCGCGCTGGAGTCGCTGACCAGCATCCGGAGGGCCGGCGCCGACATCGTGCTGACCTACTGGGCCGTCGACGCCGCGGGCTGGCTCACGTGAGCGCCGCGCCCCAGCCACCTTCCGGCACCCCCGAGCGGCCGGCCGACGTCGACACCGGCTTCTGGATCTGGCTCGCCGCCGTCCCGCTGCTGGTGATCGGCCAGCTCGCCGATGCCTACGCCGCGGCCGAGGCGGCGGGCAACTCGAACCTGTTCATCGTGACGGCCTTCATCGCCGCCATCATCGGCAGCGTGGTGATCGGTTTACTGGCGTTGCTGCGGGCGGGTAATCGCTGGGCCCGCTCGCTGTTGACCACCGGCGGGATGATCACGATTTTCCTCACCATGGTCAACCTGCTGACCACCGCACGGCCGCCCGTCCCGGCGATCATCTACGCGGTGACCGGCATTTTCGGTGCGGTCTTCATCGCCGGCGGGATCTACCTGTTGCACCGGCCGGACGCGCAGCGGTACTTCGTCCGCTGAACTGCCCGGTCCGGCTCGCGGCGCGGCCACACGGATAGGCTTGACCCACCATGACCGCCCCCGACTACCGGCCCAACGCCGTCCGCGCCGCCTACTGGCTGCTGACGGCCGCCGCGGTTCTGCTGATCGTCGGCGGACTGCTGGCGGCGTTCATGAGTTTCGATGCGCTACGCCAGGCGGCACCCCCGACGGTCTCCGACGAGGCAGTGCGTTCCTATGCCCGGCTGTACCGGGGCGGGGGAGTCCTGTTCGCCGTCGCGGGCCTCGCGCTGGCGTGGTTCGCCGGCCGGGCCCGCGACCGCGACCCGCGGGCCCGCCGGGCAGCCATCACGCTGGGGCTGGTCGTCGTGGTCCTGGTTGCGCTTGCCGCGGTGTTCTCCGGGACGCACATCCTGTCGCTGCTCAGCCTGCTGGCGATCATCCTCGCCACACTGCTGCTGAGCCGGCCCGGCGTGATCGAGTGGTACGCCGGTGAATGACGAACCCGCGGCACCGCTGTTCTTCGAGGCCGGCGCCAGTTGGCGGTGGCTGCTGGCAGGACCCGCCGCCGCGCTGGCCATGGTGTTCGTCCAGTGGCGGGCCGGTCTCGGCTTTCCGCTGACGGTGCCGCTGCTGTTCCTGGTGCTGGTCTCCGGGTTCCTGGGCCTGCAGGTCAAGGCCGCGCGGATCCACACCAGCGTCGAACTGACGCCCGAGACGCTGCGGGAGGGCACCGAGGTCCTGCCGGTGAACCAGATCGTCGAGGTCTACCCGGAACCGGAGACCCCGGCCACCTCGCCCGGTCCGATGCAGAACTGGCGGGTCAGGGCCAGCCCGCCGAAGGAGGGCTGGCAGGCCTCGAGGACCCTCGGCGAGTTGTCCGGAGTGCCCCGGGGGCGCACTCCGATCGGCTTGCGGCTGGCCGGGGACCGGGTGGCCCAGGCCTGGGCGCGCGATCATGAGGCGCTGCGAGCCGAACTCGTCCGCCTGGTGGAGTCGCGGTGACGCGGCGCCCGGCCCGCAGGCACGTCGTCCAACTCCTGCTGGCCGTCCCGGCCGCGGCCGGCGCCCTGCTGTCCTGGCTGAACGTGACCAGCCTGGTCGATGTCGCACCGGTCACCGAAGGTCAGCCGGCCACGGTCTCGGTGGTCTACGACCCGCCACTGATGCTGCTGGCCTGGGTGCTGGCGACGACTGCGGGCGTGCTGGCCGTGCTGGGGGCTGCCGGACTGCGCCGGGCGCACTCCGGAAACAATCTTGCCGCATATACCCCCTAGGGGTATAGTCGTCGGCATGACCACAACGGATCTCAAGCTCACCGGGATGAGTTGCGCCTCCTGCGCGGCCCGGATCGAGCGCAGCCTCAACGGGCTCGACGGGGTGCAGGCTTCGGTCAACTTCGCCGTCGAGCAGGCCCACGTCGAACACGGCCCGCAGACCACCGCCGCCGAACTGGTGCGCGCCGTGGAATCCACCGGCTACCACGCCGCGGTCATCGACCATGCCGCGCACGCCCACGGCGGGCATGACGACCATATGGGCCACGACGTACCGCAGGACCAGCTGCGGCCCCGGCTGATCGGCTCGGCAGTGCTCGCGGTGCCGGTGCTGGCCCTGTCGATGCTGCCCGCCTGGCAGTTTCCGGGCTGGCAGTGGCTGGTGCTGACGCTGACCACGCCGATCGTCGTCTGGGGCGGCTACCCGTTCCACAAGGCGGCGCTCAACAGCGCCCGGCACGGCACCTCGACCATGGACACGCTGGTGTCCATCGGCACCCTGTCGGCCTACCTGTGGTCGGTGGTCGCGGTTGCGGGCGGCGCCGGCCACGGGCACGGACACGGCCACCTCTACTTCGAGGTCGCCGCAGCGGTGACGGTGTTCCTGCTGGCGGGCCGCTACGCCGAGGCCAAGGCCAAGCGATCGGCGGGCTCGGCGCTGCGGGCACTGCTGTCGCTGGGCGCCAAGGATGCCGTCGTGCTGCGCGACGGCGCCGAAGTCCGGATACCCGCCGACACGCTTGCGGTCGGCGACGTGATCGTGGTGCGCCCCGGTGAACGGGTGGCCACCGACGGCGTCGTCGTCGAGGGCTCCTCCGCGCTGGACACCTCGGCGATGACCGGCGAGTCGGTGCCGGTCGACGTCAGCCCCGGAGACGAGGTCCTCGGCGGCTCGGTGAACACGTTCGGTCGAATCCTGCTGCGCGCCAATCGGGTCGGTGCCGACACTCAGCTCTCCCGGATGGCACTGATGGTGGCCCAGGCTCAGGGCGGCAAGGCCTCCATCCAGCGGCTCGCCGACCGGGTCTCGGCGGTGTTCGTGCCCGCGGTGCTGGTGATTGCGGCGCTCACGCTGGCGGGCTGGCTGCTGACCGGCCATTCGGCGGCGGAGGCATTCACCGCGGCGGTGGCCGTGCTGATCATCGCCTGCCCGTGTGCGCTGGGGTTGGCCACGCCGACGGCGATCCTCGTCGGCACCGGACGCGGCGCCCAACTCGGCGTGCTGATCAAGGAACCGCAGGTCCTCGAGACCGTCAGCGGGATCGACACCGTCGTTCTGGACAAGACCGGCACCGTCACCACCGGCGCGATGACCGTCGAGCGCATCGACGCCGAACCGGGGGAGGACGTCGATCTGATCCTGGCCCGCGCGGCCGCGGTGGAGTCGGCTTCCGAGCATCCGGTCGCGGCCGCCGTCGTCGCCGTGGCCCGGGAGCGCGGCGTCGCGACCCCGCCGGTCACGGATTTCGTCAACGAGCCGGGAACCGGTGTGCGTGGCGTCGTCGACGGAGTCGGGGTGCAGGTGGCCCGTGCGCCGGACAGCGACGGGCGCACCAGTGTCGCGGTGACCTGGGAGGGCCGCCGGCGCGGGGTGATCCGGCTGTCCGACGGCGTCAAGCCGACCAGCGCCCCGGCGATCGCGGAGTTGAAAGCCATGGGAATCACCCCGGTGCTGCTGACCGGCGACAACCAGGCGGTCGCCGGCCGGGTGGCTGCCGAGGTCGGTATCGCCGAAGCCGATGTCATCGCCGGAGTCCTGCCGTCGCAGAAGGCCGAGGCGGTCTCCCGGCTGCAGGCCGCCGGCCGCAAGGTCGCGATGGTCGGCGACGGGGTCAACGACTCGGTGGCGCTGGCCACTGCCGACATCGGCATGGCGATGGGCACCGGCACCGACGCGGCGATCGAGGCCGGCGACATCACCCTGGTCCGGGGTGACCTGGGCACCGTGCCGACCGCCCTGCAGTTGTCCGCGCGCACCCTGCGCACCATCAAGCAGAACCTGTTCTGGGCTTTCGGGTACAACGTCGCCGCCATCCCGCTGGCCGCGCTGGGCCTGCTCAACCCGATGATCGCAGGCGCGGCGATGGCGCTCTCCTCGGTGCTGGTGGTCTCCAACAGTCTGCGCCTGAAGCGCTTCCGGGCCGTCTCCGCCCGAGCGTGAGTCCGGTTGGTACAAAGTTCATAATCTGTAACACTGTTCCGCATGACCGAACTCGCCCAGACCCCCACCCCCGGCACCGAGGCCCTGCCGTTGGGCCCCGACTCGCTGGTCTGGAAGTACTTCGGCGACCGGAGGATCGCCCTGGTCGGCCCGCGACCGGCGGTGCTGCAGAACATGCTCGCCGAACTCGGCCAGGGCGTGCAGGACCACTCGGTCTTCTTCGCCGACACCGCGGCGCGGATCAAACGGTCGCTGCCGCCGATCTACCGGACGGTCTACGGCAGCGATGACACCAACGCCGGCGGTCAGGTGCGGGACTTCCACCGCAACATCAATGGTGAGCTGCCGGCCGAATACGCCAATGATTCCAATGGCGGCCGCTACCACGCGCTGGACCCGGACACCTACTTCTGGGCGCACGCCACGTTCTTCGACCAGGTTCTCTATCTGACCGACACCTTCATCCGCCGGCTGACGCACTCCGAGAAGGAGCAGATGTACGCCGAGTCCAAAACCTGGTACCGCCGCTACGGGGTCAGCGACCGGCCGATGCCCGCCGACTACGCGGCGTTCGAAAAATACTGGGAGCACATGGTCGACGACGTACTCGTCGGCCACCGCACCGCGAAGTACGGCGTCGGCTATGTCACCAAGGGCTTCCCGCGGCCCAAGGGTGTCTCGCCGCTGGTGTGGAAGGCCGTCGCCCCGGTGTTCAATCCGCTGGCAGCCTTCCTCACCACCGGCGGCATGCCGCCACGAACCCGCGAGATCCTGGGGCTGCCATGGGACGACCGCAGCGAGCGTCGATATCAGCGCTTCGCCGCGCTGTGCCGCTCCCGGGCGGCGAACTGGGCCTGGGAGCGGCTGCCGATGAAACTTCGCTACGTGCCCTATGCCAGAGAGGGATTCGCCCGGCATGGCTGAGGCCGCGACCGCGGCGATCCTGGACGCCGCACTGGCCGAATTCGACCGTCACGGCATCCGCAAGGTTGCCCTCGACGACGTCGCCCGCCGCGCCGGAGTGAGCCGCACCACGATCTACCGCCGGTTCGCAAGTCGCGACGACCTGGTGGCCGCCGTGATGGACCGGGAGAACGCCCGGCTGTTCACCGAAATCGCCACGGAACTCACATCGGCACGCCCGCGGTCCAACTACTACGTCGAGGCCTTCACCTCGGCGATATTGCGCACCCGCCGACACCGTGTTCTCGGCCGGATCATCACCGACGAACCGGCGCTGAGCCTGCAGTTGGCCGGCCGGCACTACGGCGCTGCCGTGGCCCGCATCGAGGCAGCCCTGCAGCTGATCTTCCCGCCCGGTTTCGCCGAGCGGATCGGGCCGCAGGCGGTGCGGGAACTTGCCGACTGCATCTGGCGATACGCGATGATGCTGCTGTTGCTGCCCAGTGACGAACCGCTCGAAACGGCCGATCAGATCAGGGATTTCGCAACCAGACACTTCCTGCCGAGCCTTCCCGAAGCTCTGCGCACCGTCCCCGTCTAACCGCCGAGCATCAGCGTCAGGCCGTCGTGACCGCGATCGAGCTCCACCAGATCCGGGCAGCGGCGGCGCAGTTCGCCGAGCAGTCGCAGTCGCAGCGTGTACTCCGCGGCGGGACAGTGCTCGCAGGCCCCGCCGAGTTGCACCGCCACCGCGTCACCGCCGGCCTGCCGCGCCGTCGCCGAACCACCGTGCGAGCGCACGAAGTCGCCGACCGATCCGGACAGCAGATCCTCCGTGACGTGGGCCAGCACCTCGCCGGGTGCGGGCTCGATCATCCAGCCGGCCGGATCGGCCAGCGCCTCGCGCAGCGCGGACTGCACGGCTGCCCCTTCACTCGTCCAGGACAGCCCCTCGCGCAGCCACAGCCACACTGCGCTGTGCTCCACCAGTGCGTCGGACAGCGTTGCGTCGCTGAGCATCTCACCAAGCCGGGCCGGCGCCCACCGCACTCGGCCGACCGTCAGGATGCCCGCGGGCACCACCCAGCGCACCGCCCGGTCGTCGCCGGCGACCCGTTCGGCGTGGATGGCGATCACGTCAACGCGGCGACGATGGTTCGGGCCGCAAGCGCCATGACCCACGCGAGGGCGAACATGTAACCGAAGGCCAGGGCCGGCCACTTCCACGAACCGCTCTCCCGGCGCAGCACCGCCACCGTCGACATGCACTGCAACGCGTACATGAAGAAGACCAACAGCGCAGCGATGGTGGGCGCATCGAACAGTGTCCGGCCTGTCTCGGGCCCGTTCCGGACCGTCATGTCCCGCAGCGCCTGAGCCGGTTCCTCCGGGTTTTCCGCCGCCGCCACCTGGCCGAGAGTCGCGACGAACACCTCGCGGGCGGCCAGTGACGAGAGGATCCCGATGTTGATGCGCCAGTCGAACCCCAGTGGCGAGAAGACCGGCTCCACCGCCTTGCCGACCGAGGCCGCGTAGGAGTGGTCGATGACGTAGGCCGCCACGGCGGCGCCGTCGCCGGTGTCGACACCGGCGGCGGTCATCTCGGCCTCGCTTCGCATCGGCAGGTTCAGCAGCACCCACAGCACCACCGTCGTGGCCAGGATGATCGAGGTCACCTTGCGCAGGAACGCCGACGTCGCCGTCCACACCTCGGCGCCGACGTTGCGCAAGCGCGGAACCTGGTACGGCGGCATCTCCATGTAGAACGGCAGCGTCGGCCCACTGCGCGAGGTGAATTTCTTGAACAGGGCCGCTGTCGCCATCGCGGACAACGCCCCGAAGAGGTAGAGCGCGAACATCACCACGCCGCGGGCGTTGAACAGCCCGACTCGGGCGTCAGACGGCAGCAGCAGGCTCACCAGCAGGATGTAGACCGGCAACCGCGCTGAGCAGGTCATCAGCGGAGCGCCCATCATGGTGGCCAGTCGATCGCGCGCCGACGGCAGCGACCGGGTCGCCATGATGCCGGGGATGGCACACGCGAACGACGACAGCAGCGCAACGAACGCGCGGCCCTCCAGTCCGGCCCGGGCCATCACCCGGTCCATCAGGAACGCGGCGCGGGCCAGATAACCGGTGCCCTCCAGCAGCGCGATGAGCACGAACAGCAGGGCGATCTGCGGTACGAAGACCAGCACGCTGCCGACCCCGCCGATCACCGCCTGGGACAGGAAGGCCGACAGCCATCCGATGTGCACGTGCGCGGCGACCAGGCCGCCGAGCCAACCGAAGAACCGTTCCACGTAGTCCTGCAACGGCGCGGCGACGGTGAAGATGGTCTGGAAGAACACGAACATGGTGAGCAGGAAGATCGCGGTGCCGGCCACCGGGTGCAACACCACCGAGTCGATGAGGTGGGTGCGCTTGTCGATCGCGGGCAGCCGGTATCCCGACGATTCCAGCACCGAGTCCGCCCAGGCGGTCACCTCGGCGGGATCGGTGGGCGGCGGCACCACGGGCACGGTCCACGAGTCGAACCGGGCCATCACGTGGCGCAGGTCGGCGAGACCGTCCCGATGACCTGCCACCACCGTCACCACCGGGACCCCGAGGGCGCGGGTGAGAGCCGCGATGTCCAGCCTGCCGTTACGGCGGGCGAGGTCATCGGTGAAGGTCAGCACCACACAGATCGGCAGGCCGGTCTGCTGCAGTTGGGCCAGCAGTCCCAGCGAGCGCCGCAGTGTCGTCGCGTTGAGCGTCACCAGGATGGCGTCGGGCACGTCCACCCGGAGGTTGTGGTGGTCGACGTCGAGGACGTCGACGACGATCTGCTCGTCCGGACTGATCGGGTCCAGGCTGTAGGTGCCCGGCAGGTCTTCCAGGACGACGGTGTCGTGCTCGCCGAGACGCAGTGTGCCCTCGTAGCGGGCGACGGTGACGCCGGGGTAGTTGCCGGTCTTGGCGTGCAGCCCGGTGAGCGCGTTGAACAGAGTGGTCTTGCCCGAGTTGGGGCTGCCGACCACGGCGAAGCGGGTCAGTCCCCGGTTCTCGGCGGTTGTCGCGCCGCCGCCTCCGCAATGGGCGTCGCTCATCGGGGGCTCACCGGGGGCTCATCGGAGGGCCTCGATGTGGATGCCGCGCGCCTGTGCGCCGCGCAACGCTATCTCGTAGTCGCCGACGCGGTAGATCACCGGGTCACGCAGCGGCGCCCGCCGCACCATGGTGACCTCGACGCCGGGCACCAGGCCAAGGTCGAACAGCCGCCGGGCAGCACTGTCCTCGACGTCGTCGCCGTAACCGACCACTCGGCCACGTCCGCCGCGGCCCAGGTCGGCCAAGGTGAGCCGGTGCCCGGGCCCGGCGGCGGCCAGGCGGCGCCGACCCATGCGGTCGGAGACGGACGACATGGAAGTTAGGGTAGCTTAACCAACCTGCCTGCCGCCCGGCCCGTCCCGCCCCGCGGAACGCCGCCGACAGGCGCCGTGGCCCGTCCCGGTCAACCCCTCCAACGGATAGCCCGCCACCGGCTGGGACACTGGAATCCATGATCGAGCAGGCGGCGCCCCCGACCGCCTCGGCGCAGTTGTTCGCCGAGGCCTGCGCGGTGATCCCCGGCGGGGTGAACTCGCCGGTTCGGGCGTTCAACTCCGTGGGCGGCACACCCCGTTACATCACCTCGGCCCACGGCTGCCGGCTCACCGACGCCGACGGCAACCACTACGTGGACCTGGTGTGTTCGTGGGGGCCGATGATCCTCGGCCACGCCCATCCGGCGGTGGTCGAGGCGGTGCAACGGGCAGCGGCCGCCGGCCTGTCGTTCGGTGCGCCGACACCGGGGGAGACCGAACTGGCCCGTGAGATCGTCGACCGGGTCGCACCGGTGGAGCGAGTACGGCTGGTCAACTCGGGCACCGAGGCCACCATGAGCGCGGTCCGGCTGGCCCGTGGATTCACCGGCCGGCCCAAGATCGTCAAATTCTCCGGCTGCTATCACGGCCACGTCGACGCGCTGCTGGCCGACGCGGGCTCCGGGGTCGCCACGCTGGGTCTGCCATCCTCGCCCGGCGTCACCGGTGCGACCGCCGCCGACACGATCGTGCTGGGCTATAACGACATCGGTGCGGTGGCGGAGTCTTTCGAGAAGTTCGGCGACAGCATCGCCGCGGTGATCACCGAGGCCTGCCCCGGCAACATGGGCGCGGTGGCCCCGTCCCCGGGCTACAACGCGGCGTTGCGCCGGATCACCGCCGAGTACGGCGCTCTGCTCATCCTCGACGAGGTGATGACGGGCTTCCGCATCAGCCGATCCGGTTGGTACGGAGTCGATCCCGTCGACGCCGACCTGTTCACCTTCGGAAAGGTGATGAGCGGCGGGCTTCCGGCGGCGGCCTTCGGCGGCCGCACCGAGGTGATGGAGCGACTGGCCCCGCTGGGCCCGGTCTATCAGGCGGGAACGCTGTCGGGCAATCCTGTCGCCGTGGCGGCGGGCCTGGCCACCCTGCGGCACGCCGACGACGCCGTTTACGCCGCCCTGGACGCCAACGCCGACCGGTTGGCCGGGCTGCTGACCGCGGCGCTGTCGGAGACCGGAGTGGCTCACCAGGTGGCCCGGGCAGGCAACTTCCTGTCGGTGTTCTTCGCTGACGAACCGGTCAACGACTTCGCCGACGCCCGGGCCAGCGACACATTCCGGTTCCCGCCGTTCTTCCACGCCCTGCTCGACGCCGGCGTGTACGCGCCGCCGAGCGCCTTCGAAACCTGGTTCGTATCAGCGGCTCTCGACGACGACGCCTTCGACCGGATCGCCGCTGCCCTGCCGGCCGCCGCCCGGGCCGCCGCCGAAGCGAGACCTTCGTGACCGGCCGGACACAAGCCGGCGGTCCGGCCCCTGCGGGCCGGACCATCGTGCACGTGATGCGCCACGGCGAGGTGCACAACCCGGAGGGCGTCCTCTACGGCCGGCTTCCCGACTACCACCTTTCCGAACGGGGCCGCGCCCAGGCCGAAGCGGTGGCCGAATGGCTTGCCAAGCGCGACATCGTCTACGTCGTGGCCTCGCCGCTGGAACGTGCGCAGGAGACGGCCGCACCGATCGCCGCCCGGCACGGCCTGCCGATCGACGTCGACGAATCACTCATCGAGTCCCACAACGTCTTCCAGGGCCAGCGCGTCTCCCCGGGCGACGGGGCGTTGCGGGATCCGCGCAACTGGTGGCACCTACGGAACCCGCGCTCCCCATCGTGGGGCGAACCGTATCGGGAGATCGCCGGCCGGATGGAGTCCGCCCTGCTGCGTGCCCGGGCCCGGGGCGCCGGGCACGAGGCGGTCGCGGTGAGCCACCAGCTGCCGGTGGAGACCCTGCGCCGGGCGATGAATTCCGAACCGCTGCACCACTTCCCGACCCGGAGGATGTGCAATCTCGCCTCAGTGACCTCTTTCTACTTCAACGGCGACGACTACGTCGGCTGGGGATACTCGGAGCTCGCCGGACGGTGATGCGCCTGCTGGTTCCCGTCGCTGCGGCCGTCCTGCTGGCCGGCTGTTCGACCGGCGACGATGCCGTGGCACAGGGCGGAACCTTCGAGTTCGTCGCGCCGGGCGGCAAGACCGACATCACCTATGACCCACCCGAGTCCCGTGGCGCGCCGGGCGAGCTGACCGGACCGGATCTGATGGACACCGCCCGGACCATCTCGCTGGACGACTTCGCCGGCAAGGTGGTGGTGATCAACATCTGGGGGCAGTGGTGCGGCCCCTGCCGCGCCGAGATCTCGCAACTGCAGCGGGCCTACGAGGCCACCCGCGGCGAGGGTGTGGCGTTCCTGGGAATCGATGTGCGCGACAACGATATCGAGGCGCCGCGCGACTTCGTCAAAGACCGCGACGTCAGTTATCCCTCGATCTACGACCCGGCCATGCGCACCATGATCGCCTTCGGTGGCAAGTACCCCACCACTGTCATCCCGTCGACGGTGGTTCTGGACCGCCAGCACCGGGTGGCGGCGGTGTTCCTGCGTGAGTTGCTCGCCGAGGACCTGATACCGGTGCTGCAGCGGCTGGCGGCCGAACCGCCGCCGAGACCGTCGTGACCGGCCTGGCCGAGACGGCGGCGGCGGGCCCGCTGCTGGCGGCGCTGGGTCTGTGCATGCTGGCCGGGCTGGTGTCGTTCGCCTCGCCGTGTGTCGTGCCACTGGTGCCGGGATACCTGTCATACCTCGCCGCCGTCGTCGGCAGCCCCGCCGAAGCCGGAACCGGGAGCCGGCGGCGCTGGCGGGTGGCCGGTTCGGCGCTGCTCTTCGTGGCCGGTTTCACCGCCGTCTTCGTACTGGGCACCGTCGCGGTTCTCGGGATGACGACCACCCTGATCACCAACCAGGTTGCGCTGCAACGTATCGGCGGGGTGCTGACCATCATCATGGGGCTGGTGTTCGTCGGATTCATACCCGCTCTGCAGCGGCAGGCGCGGTTCACCCCCCGGCAGTGGGCCGGGCTGGCCGGCGCGCCACTGCTGGGTGCGGTGTTCGGGTTGGGCTGGACCCCCTGCCTCGGCCCCACCCTGACCGGGGTGATCGCGGTGGCCTCGGCCACCGACGGCGCCAGCGTCGCCCGAGGGGTCGCCCTGGTGGTCGCCTACTGCCTGGGGCTGGGCATCCCGTTCGTGCTGTTGGCCCTCGGTTCTGGCTGGGCGGTGTCGGCGTTCGGCTGGTTGCGCCGCCACAGCCGGGCCATCCAGGTGTTCGGTGGCGTGCTGTTGATCGCGGTGGGCGTGGCCCTGCTGACGGGGTTGTGGAACGACTTCATCTCCTGGGTGCGGGATGCGTTCGTCAGCGATGTGAGGTTGCCGATTTGACCGACACCGCAGAGCATTCACCGCATCAGTCGCCGCCGACTGGTGCGCTGAGCCGCTTCATCTCCGGGCGGGTCCGACGGCCGTGGCGGGCGTTGACCTCCATGGGCACCGCCCTGGCGCTGCTGTTCCTGCTCGCACTCGGGGCCGTGCCCGGCGCGCTGCTGCCGCAGCGCAGCCTCAACGAGTCCAAGGTGGAGCAGTATCTGCAGCAGCATCCGGTCATCGGGCCGTGGCTGGACCGGCTGCAGTTCTTCGACGTCTTCTCCAGTTTCTGGTTCACCGCCATCTACGTGCTGCTCTTCATCTCCCTGGTCGGCTGTCTCACTCCGCGCACCATCGAACACATCCGCAGCCTGACGGCCACCCCGGTGCCGGCGCCGCGCAACCTGAGCCGGCTGCCCCGGCACGCCGCCGGAACCTCGGCCGGAACGCCCGAGCAGGCGGCTCGTCGCATTGACGGCGCCCTGCGCGGCTGGCGGCGCACCACCCGCACCGTCGACGGTGTCACCGAGATCTCCGCCGAGAAGGGCTACCTGCGGGAGTTCGGCAACATCGTCTTCCACTTCTCGCTGCTGGGTCTGCTGGCCGCGATCGCCGTCGGCAAGCTGTTCGGCTACGAGGGCAACGTGATCGTCCTCGCCAACTCCGGGCCGGGCTTCTGCTCAGCCTCCCCGGCGGCCTTCGACTCCTTCCGGGCCGGCAACAAGGTCGACGGCACCTCGTTGTATCCGATCTGTATGCGGGTCAACGACTTTCAGGCCCGCTACCTGCCCACCGGTCAGGCCACCTCATTCGCGGCGAACATCGACTACCAGGCCGGCGAGGACCTGACCACCGGCACCTGGCGGCCATACCGCCTCGAGGTCAACCACCCGCTGCGGGTGGGAGGCGACCGGGTCTACCTGCAGGGCCACGGCTACGCGCCTACCTTCACCGTCACCTACCCCGACGGCCAGAAACGGACGCAGACCATCCAGTTCCAGCCCGACAACCCTCAGACCCTGCTGTCCTCGGGCACCGTCCGGTTCGACCCGCCGGCCGGTATGTACCCGGGGGACGAGCGGCGCAAGCACCAACTCGCTATCACCGGCCTGTTCGCGCCGACACAGCAGATGGACGGAAAGCTGCTGTCGTCGAGCTTTCCCGCGATGAACGATCCGGCGGTGGCCGTCGACATCTACCGCGGCGACGCCGGGCTGGACACCGGCCGGCCGCAGTCGCTGTTCACCCTGGACAGCCGGTTGATCCACGAGAAGCGGCTGACCAAACTCAAGCGTGTCAACCTGGGACTGGGCCGGCAGGTCGTCCTCGACGACGGCACGGTGGTGCGCTTCGACGGCGCCGTTCAGTTCGTCAACCTGCAGGTCTCCCACGACCCCGGCCAGCTCTGGGTGCTGGTCTCGGCGCTGACCATGATGGCCGGACTGCTGGTGTCCCTGGTGGTGCGACGGCGGCGGGTCTGGGCACGCATCACCCCGGCCGCCGGCGGCGCGGGGGCCCGACCAGAAGGTACGGTGAACGTCGAGTTCGGCGGCCTGGCCCGCACCGACAACTCGGGCTGGGGCGAAGAACTCGACAGGCTGTCCCGGCGGGTACTGACGGAAGCGGATCGCGGATGAATACGCACATCGACATCGGCCTGGCGCGGTACTCCGACTGGGCGTTCACCGCCTCGATCGTCGTCCTGGTCCTGGCGATGATGATGCTGGCGGTCGAACTGGCCTCCAGCCGCGGCCGCCGAGTCGAACAGCGGGAACTGGTCACCGCGGGAGCCGTAGCGCCGACGTCGGATATCGGCCGGCCCGGCGTCGTCGTCGAGGAGCCGGTCCTCCCGTTGGCCGAGCGCGTCGGAAAGGCCGGCCTCGCCCTGGTGTACCTCGGCATCGCGCTGCTGTTCGGCTGCATCGTGTTGCGCGGGCTGGCCACCGGCCGGGCGCCGTGGGGCAACATGTACGAGTTCATCAACCTGACCAGCTTGTGCGGCCTGCTGGCCGCAGCCGTGGTGCTGCGGCGGCCTCAGTACCGGACACTGTGGGTGTTCGTCCTGGTCCCTGTCCTGATCCTGCTGACCATCTCCGGCAAGTGGCTCTACACCAACGCCGCCCCGGTGATGCCCGCGCTGCAGTCCTACTGGCTGCCCATCCACGTCTCGGTGGTCAGCCTGGGCTCCGGGGTCTTCCTGGTCGCCGGGGTGGCCAGCATGCTGTTCCTGCTGAAGATGTCGAAGTTCGGCCAGCCCGATCAGCACGGAACCCTCGCCCGCATCACCTCCCGGTTGCCCGACGCGCAGACGCTGGACCGGATCGCCTACCGCACCACCATTTTCGGGTTCCCGGTCTTCGGTTTCGGCGTGATCTTCGGCGCCATCTGGGCGGAGGAGGCCTGGGGGCGTTACTGGGGCTGGGATCCTAAAGAGACGGTGTCGTTCGTGGCGTGGGTGATCTACGCGGCGTACCTGCACGCCCGGTCCACCGCCGGCTGGCGTGACAAGAAAGCGGCCTGGATCAATGTGGCCGGCTTCGTGGCGATGGTGTTCAACCTGTTCTTCATCAACCTGGTCACGGTCGGACTGCACTCCTACGCGGGAGTGAACTGAAACCCCCTGGCGGTTAGCGGGGGTTGTTGTCCCCGCGGCCCAGACGCCACAGGAACTCCGGGTCGTCGTCGGGCCCGATGACGCGGGTGGTCGGACGGCGGCCCTTCTCGCGCGCCGCCCGTACGGCCACGTAAGCCAATGCGGCGACGACCAGGATCAGCAGCAGGTAGAGCACGAAGAACCTCCTTGGTCCGAATATACGCGCGTGGGTAGGCTTCCCGGCGTGACGGACAACCAGTCGGGCGGTGCCAGCGGGCGGATGGTTCGCGACGTCGTGCTCTACACCCTCGCGCGACTCGTCCTGGTCGCTGCGCTGACTGCGGCCATCGTCGTCATCGGCAGCCTCATCAAGGTCCAGATACCCCTTGTGGTGGCGATGCTGTTCGCGATCGTGATCGCCCTGCCCATGGGCGTCTGGCTGCTGGCCCCGTTGCGCCGCCGCGCCACCGCCGCCATCGCCGAGGTCGACGAGCGCCGCCGCAACGACCGGGAGCAGTTGCAGTCCCGGTTGCGCGGGGAGAAGCCGGGCGAGTAGTCGCCGGCTTTCGGGCCGGCACCCGGCCGGGCCGGGTGTGTCACGATGGACCTGTGCTCCTCAGGCGCCTCTGCTGTTTGCTCGGCGCTGCTGTGCTGACGCACACCGGGCCCGGATCGCCCTCCGCGGCGGCCGATCCGTGTCCCGACGCCGAAGTGATCTTCGCCCGCGGCACCGTCGGCGCACCCGGCGTCGGGAACGTCGGCCGGGCCTTCGTCGACGCCGTGCGTGCGAAGGCCGGCGGACGATCGGTCGCCTCCTACGGAGTGGACTACCCGGCGGGTTTCGACTTCGAACGGTCCTCGGCACTCGGCGCCGCCGACGCGGCCGCCCGGGTGCAGTGGATGGCCGACAACTGCCCCGCCACCCGTCTGGTGCTCGGCGGCATCTCGCAGGGCGCGGGTGTCATCGACCTGATCACGCTGAACACGGGCCCGATAGGGCGATTCACCCCCACGCCGATGCCGCCCCAACTGGCCGATCACGTCGTCGCCGTGGCGGTGTTCGGAAACCCGTTGCGCGACCTCCCGGGCGGCGGACCGCTCAGTGAGATGAGCACGCTCTACGGCGCCAAGACGATCGACCTGTGCGCGGATGGTGACCTCTTCTGTTCCCGCGGACTGAGCCTGACGGCGCATTTCTCCTACGTCGAGAACGGGATGGTCGACCAGGCGGCGCAATTCGTCGCAGACCGCCTCCAGTAACCGTTCGTCAGCGCCCTGCCGCCAGCGCCGCCGCGACCGTCACCGACCACACCAGCATGGTCAAGCCGGTGTCGCGCAAGACCGGAATGAGTTCGCGCCCAGCGCGCCCGCGCCGTACGGGGCCGGACGCCTTGAGGGCCAACGGTGACGCGAGGAATCCCAGCGCACACCACGGCGTCGCCCGCAGCAGCGCCAGTGTCATCCCCGCGGCAACCCCGAGCAACGTCAGATACAGGATCCTTGTCCTGGTGTCACCGAGTCGTACCGCCAGGGTCATCTTCCCGGCCACCCGGTCGGTCGGAATGTCGCGAAGGTTATTGGCCACCAGCACCGCCGACGACAGCGCCCCGATCGACACTGCCGCCGCGCCGCCCACCCAATCCACCCGCAGCGCCTGGGTGTACTGCGTGCCGAGCACCGCGACGAGACCGAAGAACACGAAGACAGCGACCTCGCCCAGACCGGCATACCCGTAGGGTCGCGATCCGCCGGTATAGAGCCAAGCCCCGGCGATACACACCGCCCCGACGGCGATCAGCCACGGATTGCTGACTACGGCCAGCGCGATCCCGGCCACCGCACCGACGCCCAGGCTCACCACCGCGGCGATCAGCACCGTTCGCGGTGCGGCCAGTTTCGAGCCCACCAGGCGCAACGGTCCGGCCCGCTGGTCATCAGTGCCGCGGATGCCGTCGGAATAGTCGTTGGCATAGTTGACCCCGACGATCAGGGCCAGCGAAACGGCAAGCGCCAGCAGGGCTTTCCACCACACCGCACTACCCAGCCAGGCCGCCGCGCCGGTGCCCGCGACGACCGGAGCAACCGCGTTGGGAAGGGTCCGGGGCCGGGCGCCTTCGATCCACTGTGCGACGGTCGCCATGGGCTAATCGTCGCACGGAGCCTCAGCCGGTCAGCCCGCCCACCAGATTCAGCGTGATCGCGATGATGACGGTGCCGAGCAGATAGGACACCAGCGCCTGGGACAGCACGGTCAGCCGCAGCCGGCGGCCCTTGACACCGTTGTCGGAGACCGAGAAACACATGCCGATGGTGAAGGCGACGTAGGCGAAGTCGAGATAGCCGGGCGCATCCCCGGCGAAGTCGATCCCAGGGTCACCGGGATCGGCCGCGGTGTAGTACAGCCGCGCGTACCGCAAGGCGTAGACGGTGTGGATGGTGAACCAGGACGCGAACACACTGAGCACACCGACGACGCCGGCGGCCACGTCGGGTTTGTCCCCCGACGTGGCGTACAGCAGGTAGCCGACGCCGGCGAGGCTCGCCAGGCTGGCGGTCACCACGATCACGTGCGCGAAATGCCGGCTGCCGTCGCGTTCGTGGAAGAGGGCGTGTTCCCGGGTGGCCGCCGCGTCCATCGGGAAGATCACCGTCCAGGTCCACAGCAGATACACCGCAGCCGCGGTGATCCAGCCCACCGCGGGGGCGTAGGCCAGTCGGGAGTTCAACTCGGTCACCACGGCCATCCCCGCGCCGGCCATCCCGGCGGTCACCACCCGGAACGCCACCGGCCCTTCGGCGCCGATCCGCGCGCGTAGCATCACAGGCCCGAGTCAACCACTTTCGGCCGCCCCGCATACTGGGCTGGTGAAGACAGAGATCTGCGACCGGTTCGGAATCGAGTTCCCGCTGTTCGCGTTCAGCCACTGCCGCGACGTCGTCGCCGCGGTGACCAATGCCGGCGGGTTCGGCGTCCTCGGCGGGGTGGCGTTCCGTCCCGACCAACTCGAGCAGGAGCTGACCTGGATCGACGAGCACGTGGGCGGCAAGCCCTACGGGGTCGACATCATCGTCCCGGCCAAGTACGAGGGCAAGGGCGAGAACCTGACCCGCGACCAGCTCGCCGAGCGGATTCCCGAGGAGTACCGCGACTTCATCAACGAGCTGCTGAAGGCCCACGACATCGAGGTCGAGGAGTTGCGGGTCGCGGGATCAGCGCTCTCCGGCGACACCGGCAAGGGACTGCTCGACGTCGCGCTGAACCATCCGATCAAGCTGATGGCCAACGCGCTGGGCGTGCCGCCGGACTACATGATCGAGGCCGGCAAGGAGCGGGGAATCCCGGTGGCCGCCCTGGTCGGCGCCAAGGAGCACGCGATCAAGCAGGTACACGCCGGGGTCGACCTGATCGTCGTGCAGGGCACCGAGGCCGGCGGCCACTGCGGCGAGGTGACCACGCTGGTGCTGATCCCCGAGGTACTCGACGCGATCGCCGAAATCCCGGGCGGCAAGGACGTTCCCGTGCTCGCGGCCGGCGGCATCGTGACCGGCCGGCAGATGGCGGCGTGCGTGGCCATGGGTGCTGCCGGGGCGTGGACCGGGTCGGTGTGGCTGACCACGGAGGAGGCCGAGACCGCGCCGTACACCAAGCAGAAGATGCTGGCGGCGTCTTCCCGCGACACCGTCCGCTCGGCCGGCCGCACCGGCAAGCCGTCGCGTCAGCTGCGCTCGGACTGGACCGACGCCTGGGCACCGAATCCCAAGGGCCGCCAGCCGCTGCCGTTGCCGCTGCAGGCGATGATCGCCGAACCGGCGTTGCGCCGTATCGACAAGCTCGCCGAAGGCGGTCACCCCGGGGCGCAGGCGCTCTCGACGTACTGGGTCGGCCAGGGCGTCGGTCTGATGAACAAGATCAAGCCGGCACGCGAGGTGGTCCTGGAGTTCATCGAGGACTACGTGAACGCGGCTGAACGGCTGTTCGGGACCCTCGACGACTGACCCGTCCCGGTAACTTTGCTGGGAAGCGCTGTTTACGACAAGCTCTGGCCTACATTGGGTTCCCGTGAACACAATCTTCACCGCCCGCAAAGTCGTCACGATGAACCCGGCGAACCCCGAGGCGCAGGCCGTGGCGGTCCGCGACGGCCGCATCGTCTGCGCAGGCACCCTGGCGGAATGTCGAAGCTGGGGTGAGGCCAGGGTCGACGACCGTTTCGCCGATCACGTCCTGATACCGGGCTTCGTCGAGGCCCACGGCCACACCGCCGACAGTGGCAGCGAACTCATGCCGTACGTCGGCTACTACGCCTACCCGCTGTCAGACGGTACGAGCACCGCACCCATCCGCAGCTACCAGGATCTGATCGCCCGACTCAGGGAGGAGGACGCGAAGCTTCCCGCCGGCGAGGCCTTGGTGGCCAACGGCTTCGATCCGATCTACTTTCCGGATTTGCCACGGCTGTCCAAACGCGAACTTGATCAGGTCTCGACCACCCGGCCCATCTTCGTCCGTCATGCCAGCGGCCACCTCGCCACGGTCAACACCGCACTGCTGCAGGCCGAGGGCATCACGAAGGACAGCCCGACGCCCGGCATCGGCAGGGACCCTGACGGCGAACTCAACGGGGAACTGCAGGAAGCGCCGGCCATGACGCTGGCGAAGGCCGCCTTCGCCAAGCTGATGGCCGCCGGCATGGGCCCCAGGCCGATACAGATCCACGCGGCCATGTGCCGTAACGCCGGGGTGACGACGTCCACTGAACTGGTGGGAATGCTGCTGATCGCCGCCGACCAGGTCACGGTATGGCAGGACACCGTCAACGACGCCGCGTTCCCGGCTCGGATGGTGCTGTACAACCTGCCGGTCATGCCGGGCAGCACCGCGGACTACGACGCAGTGGCCGAGGCGGCGGTGAAGCTGCGCGAGATCGAGACCGACAAGTTGCGCGTGCCGGGGATCAAGCTCGTCGCCGACGGATCAATCCAGGGCTGGACGGCGGTGATGATGGAACCCGGTTACTACACCGGCGAGGACCACGGACTGCTGATGTTCTCCCCGGAGGACCTGTTGGCCGCCGTGACGGCGTTCCACGCCCGAAAGCTCAACGTGCACTGCCACTGCAACGGTAACGGCGCCGGGCAACTGTTCGTCGATACGATAGAGGAGGTGCTGCGTCGCGACGCCTGGCTCGATCACCGGCACGTGCTGCAGCACTCCCAGACCACAACTGCCGCGCAGTACCGCAAGATGGGGCGGCTGGGCATCTGTGCCAACATCTTCACCAACCACATCTGGTACTGGGGCGATCAGCACTACGAGCAGACAATGGGTCCCGAGCGCACCCGCGGTATGTGGGCCTGCCGCACCGCCCTGGACAACAATGTCCCGCTGTCGTTTCACACCGACTCCGGGGTGACCCCGATCGGCCATCTGATGACGATGTGGTGCGCGGTCAACCGGGTCACTCCCAGCGGGCGGGTGCTCGGCGAGTACGAGCGGATCACCCCGTATGAGGCGCTGCACGCGGCTACCGTCGGAGGTGCGTTCCAGATTCACATGGACCACGAGATCGGGTCGATCGAGGCCGGCAAGTTCGCCGACTTCGCCGTGCTGGACGACTCCCCACTCGATGTCGACCCGATGGCCATCCGGGACATCACGGTCTGGGGCACCGTGGTCGGCGGCGAGGTGTTCGAGGCCGCGCACGGGTGAGTGCGCCGATACCGGTCACCGTGATCGGGGGCTATCTGGGCTCGGGTAAGACGACGCTGCTCAACCATGTGCTAAGGCAGGCCTCCGGACAGCGGATAGCCGTGTTGGTCAACGACTTCGGTGAGATCGGCATCGACGGTGATCTGATCGCCTCGGCCAGCGGCGACACCATCACCCTGACCAACGGCTGCGTGTGCTGCGCCATCGGCAGCGACCTGATGTCGGCGCTCTGGTCGGTCCGGGACCGTGCCGATCCGCCCGCCCGGGTGATCATCGAGGCCAGTGGCATCGCCGACCCGGCGCCGATCGCCCACCACGCCCTGACGCCGGGGTTCGACCTCGACGGAGTCGTGGTGCTGCTCGATGCCGAGACGGTGCGGCGCCGGGAACGCCACCCGGTGGTCGGACGAACAATCCGCCGCCAGCTTGCGGCTGCGGATGTCCTGGTGCTCAACAAGATCGACCTCGTCTCCGCCGATCAGCTCGCCGAAATCGACCATTGGATCGCCCATGCGGCACCGAGGGTGCCGGTGCTGCACGCCCGCGACGGGGCGGTTCCACTGGCTGTGCTGACGGGCGTCGGGCACGCGGACGCAACCGGTCCGCAACCATCCGCGCCGGACCATGACTACGCCACCGCCGGCGCGACGTTCGATCAGCCGATCAGTCGCGACGAACTCGAGGCGCTGCTCGACGAACTCCCACCGGGCGTGATGCGGGTCAAAGGCATTGTCCAACTGAAGGAGTCACCCAGGTTGCGGACCGTCGTCCACCAGGTCGCCAGCCGCCGCAGCATTACCGCCGATGGCCCCTGGAAGGCCGGCGAGACGGGGCGTCTGGTTGTCATCGCGTTGAAGGGCACAAACCTCGACGGCCTAGTCGGCCGCTAACGGGAGGCGGACCTCGAATCGGGCGCCCCGGTGGAGGTTGTGCGCCGACAGCGATCCCCGGTGCGCGCGAACCAGGCCGGCGGCGATCGCAAGGCCCAGGCCCGACCCGCTGGGCAGCGACGAATCCGACCGCGGTACACGATGATTCGAGCCGCGGTAGGCGACATCGAACACCCGCGGCAAGTCCGCGGCGTCGATCCCGACGCCGGTGTCATCAACCCGCGCCCACGCCCCCTCGTGGTCGGCGCCCACCGACAGCGTGACCTTTCCGCCGGCCGGCGTGTGGGCGATCGCGTTGGCCACCAGGTTGGACAGCACCCGGACCAGGGCCCGGTCGCTGCCGATCACCCGCACCGGCGTGGCCGGCAGTTCGGCGTCCAGTCGCACGCCGGATCGCTCAGCGGCGATGGCGTGGGCCGACATCGCCTCGTCCACCACTTCGTCGAGGGCGACCCGTTCGTAGGGCGCGTTGACCGCACCGGCATTGATCTTGGCCATCTCGAACAGGTCGTCGACCATCTCAGACAGCCGTACGCTCTCTCCTTCGATGCGCCGCGCCTGAACCCGCACCTCGTCGTCGCCGACCACTCCGTCGGCGATGGCCTCACTGAGCGCCCGGATCCCGGCCAGCGGTGTGCGCAGGTCGTGACTGACGAAGGCGACCAGTTGACGGCGGGACTGCTCGGCGGCCGCCTCGGCGTCTTGAATCTCCTGCTCCCACACCGTTCGCCGAGCCTGATAGCGAGCCAGCATCACCGCGGACGGCAGCGTCACGATGGCCACGATCAGCAGAACGATGGCGATGGCCTGGAAGCTCGGCTGGGTCATGAACCGGCTGGCGCAGAACACCCCGGCGAACGTGGCCAGGGTGGGGATCAGCACTAGGGCGACCATGCTCACCGTCAGCGACCACGACCGGGCCAGCCGGATGATCAGACCGCCGAGCAGCACCACCGGCAGTGAACAGCCCAGCGCCAGAAGTGCGACCTTGAGCAGCTCATGGGGAGCCACGGTCACCGCCGCCGGGCTCACCCCGCCACAGATAGCCCCGTCCCCACACCGTCTGGATGCGGTGGTGGTCGCCGAGTTTGGAGCGCAGCCGCTTGACGTGGACCGTGACGGTGGAGAGGTCGCCGAAATCCCAGTTCCACACCCGCTTGAGCAGATCCTCCCGGGAGAACACCGTGTCGGTGTGGGTCAGGAAGAACAGCAGCAGATCGAACTCCCGGTTGGTCAGGCCGACCGGCTCCCCGGCGACGGTCACCGACCGGGCAGCCGTCGACACGCTGAGTCGGCCGACGGTGATCTCCAGCGGCACGGTCGACGGGGCGGCCGGGGCGCGGCGCAGCACCGAACGCACCCGCAGCGCCAATTCGCGCGGGCTGAAAGGTTTGGTCAGGTAGTCGTCAGCGCCGGCCTCCAGTCCCGCGATGCGGTCGTCCTCCTCGCCCAGAGCGGTCAGCAGGATCACCGGCACGGTGTAGTCACCGCCCTGGCGCAGTGTCCGGCACAGCGAAAGTCCGTTGGGGCCGGGCATCATGACGTCGAGCACCGCCACGTCGATCCGTTCGGTGCCCAGCACCCGCAGCGCCTCGTTACCGTCGCCGACCGCCCGCACCTCGAGGCCGTCCCGTTCCAGATAACGCCGGACGACGTCGCGCACCACCGCGTCGTCATCGGCGACCAGCACCCGGGCTGTCATATCGCCACCCTAATCGCTCGATTAGGTGACCCTAAGAGTCCGGTGTCGGAACCCGTCGCGCCGTCACCGATTCGTCACCGCGCGAACCTCTCGCGCTGCGCTCACCGCGCGAACCTCGCGCGCAGAGCGGAGCGGTCTAGTTTCCCGATACCGCGCCGCGGTAGGTCATCGACGACATGCAGCTCCCGCGGCGCTGCCGTAACGTCCAGCGACGCCGCAACGAATTCACGCAGCTCGGCCAGCGTCGGTTCGCCGACCCCCGCCTCGAGCACCACCGCGACGGCCACCCGCTGGCCCAGACGGTCGTCGGGCAGGCCGAACACCGCGCACTCGGCCACCGCCGGGTGGCCGCACACCACGGCCTCCACCGGTCCCGGCAGGACGGTCAGCCCGCCGCTGCTGATCGCGTCGTCGGCTCGTCCGAGCACCGCCAGCCGGCCCGCCTCGTCGAAGCGGCCGACGTCGTCGGTGCGGAACCAGCCCGGTTCGGCGAACGGGTCGGGCCGCGACGCCGGCGGGTTGCGATACCCGCGGGCCAACGTGGCGCCGCCGATGACGACCCGGCCCTCCCCGGCCGGCCCCGGCTCATCGATGCGGACCTCCACCCCGTCCAGCGGCACCCCGTCGTAGACGCAGCCACCGGCGGTTTCGCTGGAACCGTAGCTGCGAACCACCGTGATCCCGGCTGCGGCGGCGGAGTCGAGCAGCGGGCGCGGGGCGGGGCCGCCGCCGAGCAGCACGGCGTCCAGATCGGCCAGCGCGGCCGTGGCCGCCGGGTCCGCCAGTGCCTTGGCCAGCTGGTTGGAAACCAGCGCGGCGTACCGCCGGCCGGATCCGAGTTCGCCGATCGCTCGGGGTAGCCCGGTCGCGTCGAAGCCGGCGGAGACATCGATCTCGGCCGGAACCGTGCCGGCCAGCAGGCTGCGCACCAGCACCTGGATGCCGGCGATGTGGTGGGTGGGCAGGGCCAGCAGCCACGACCCCGGGCCGCCCAGCCGATCATGGCTGGCCGAGGCGCCGGCGATCAGGGCGGCCGCGGTGAGCATCGCGCCCTTGGGTGTGCCGGTGGTACCCGAGGTGGGGATCACCAGGGCGATGTCGTCGTCGATATCCTCGCCGACCCGCAACGCCGTCGTGAGCCGTTCGGCGGCGCGAGGATCGCGGGCCGGGACGGGAACCACGGCGGCGTCCCGACCGTCCAGCACGCCCTCGAGGGCGGCCAGCACGGACAGCGCCGATCGGCCCGACGGTATGACGAGCGCGCGAAGCGGGACTATTCGGCGGCCTCGCCGTTGGCCATCAGCATGGCCTCGGCGGGGGACATCTGCCTGGTCAACAATGCGATGAGGGGGACGTTGTCGGTCGGCGGCAATTCGCTGGGATAACCTGCGCGAAGCCACGACACCAAACTACTGATCAAGCGGTTCACCCGCGTCACCTCCAATCTCAGGCCGGCCACCCGGAGGGCAGGGTGGGCAGACGGCCAACGACGAGTATACCTTGGGTGAACGGTACGTGAACATCAGCTCGAAACCGGGTAAACACGCTGGTGGACTAAGGTCACCAGTCCCGCCGTAATTCCCCGGAAAACCTACTAGCGCCGCAGAATGTGGCGCTATGGGCTCTGAGGTGTTCATTCTGGTGCTGCTGATCGCCACAGCCTTGGCTTTTGACTTCACCAACGGCTTCCATGACACCGGGAACGCGATGGCAACCTCCATCGCGACGAGGGCGCTGAAGCCGAAGACCGCGGTTCTTCTGGCAGGCGTCCTGAATCTGATCGGAGCGTTTCTTTCCGTCGAGGTCGCCGTCACCGTGACCACCTCGGTGCTGAAGGTTCAGGATCCCAAGACGGGACAACTGCTGCCGGGCGTGGATGCATCCATCGGCCTGACGATCATCTTCGCCGGCCTGATCGGCGGCATCCTATGGAACCTGCTCACCTGGCTCTTCGGAATCCCGTCGAGTTCCTCACACGCGTTGTTCGGCGGTTTGATCGGTGCGGGTCTGGCCGCCCTGGGTGCCAAGGGGGTCAATTGGTCGGGCGTTACGCAGAAGGTTCTGATACCCGCGTTGGCTGCGCCCGTCATTGCCTGTGCTGTAGCGGCGTGCGGGACCTGGTTGGTCTACCGAATCACCCGGAAGGTGTTGCAGCGCCGTCGTGAAGAGGGCTTCCGCTGGGGGCAGATCGCGACCGCTTCCTTGGTTGCGCTGTCGCACGGCACGAACGACGCCCAGAAGACCATGGGTGTCATCGCGCTGGCATTGATCACGACCGGACATCTGACCGGCGACGTGAAAAAGGAAGGCCTCCCGATCTGGATTATCGCCAGCTGCGCGGTCGCAATCGGGCTCGGCACCTATCTCGGCGGGTGGCGGGTTATCCGCACCCTCGGCAAGGGTCTGGTGGAGATCGAGTCCCCGCAGGGCCTGGCGGCCGAAGCCTCATCGGCGGCGATCATTCTGAGTTCGAGTGCCGCGGGCATGGCTTTGTCGACCACCCATGTCGCCACCGGGTCGATCCTCGGTAGCGGAGTCGGGAGGCCCGGTGCTGAGGTGCGATGGGCGGTCGCCGGACGGATGGCGGTCGCCTGGCTGATCACTCTTCCTGCTGCCGGCCTGGTGGGCGCCCTCTCCTACTGGTTGTCGCTCGCGGTGAAAGACATCACGTCCTCGCCAATGGCCGGAGATCTTGTCATTTTCGTCATCCTTGTCGTCGCCTCCTTCTTCATGTGGTGGCGTGCTCGCCAGCAAAAGGTCGACCACAGCAACGTCAACGCGGATTGGGATGTCAGCACCAACTCCGTTATTCCCGCCGACGTTCGGGAGGCGGGCAAGGCGATGAAGGAACTCAAGCGCATCACCGACCCCGTCGAGACCAAGACCCCGGCCGACCGCAACTGACGAAGGACAGACGCGATGCACTATCTGGAAGCGATATTCAAGGTGCTCATTGTCGGGCTTGTGCTCGGCGCGGGGTTGCCTGCCGTTTTCGCGCTGGGATTGGTGGCCTATTCGTTCGGTGCCGGTGGAGAGGAAGCCGACCATGTGGTCCACCGACCGAATCCAGCCCTGAAATACCTCGGTATCCTCCTGTTCGCCTTTGTTGCGTTTGTGATCGTGGCGGCGGTGGCTTGGATTACGCGGGGGACGATCATCCACCACTTCGGTGTCGATCTGTTTCCGATGTTTCCCAAGAAGTGAGGCGGTAAATGGCAGCCGACCAGCAGGACGGTTTCGTCGACAATGTCGTGGGCTGGCTCCACGAGGGCTACCCCGAGGGGGTGCCGCCGAAGGATTACTTTCCCTTGCTGGCGTTGCTGATCCGGTCGTTGAGCGAGGACGAAGTGGTCAAGGCTGCGCGAACGATCGTCCGCCAAGGTGATGTCGATACTCCGGTCACGGAGGCACGAATTCGAGAAACGATCCACGCGGTGACTGAAAAAGAACCCACTTTCGAGGAAGTCCGCCAGGTCGCCGCGCGATTGGCGTCAGTCGGATGGCCGCTGGAGCATGGTCCCGTCTAGCTGCGGCTGTCGCGGCGCAATGGGTGCGTTTCGGGCACTTCGACGAAGATCAGGGTGACCCCGTCGGGGTCGAGGACGTGCATCTCGTGAAGTCCCCAGGGTTCCCGGCGGGCCTCTCGCGCGATGGCCACCACGCGTTGGCGTAGTTCGCTCTCGGTGGCTGCGATATCCCGCACCTGCAGCCACAATCCGCCGGAGAACGGGCTCGGGGCCTGCCCGCCGCCGCCGTGGC
>JAPOHV010000238.1 GCA_029979305.1 Mycobacteriaceae bacterium
ACCGCCGGCAGCGCCGCCGGCCGCGGAGCCGGCACCGGCGCCACCGGCACCCCCGCCGCCGGGCCCGCCGCCGCCTTAGCGTCCGCGATTTTCCCTTTCCACTCACCCCGCCGGTGGCAGTAGTGTGCCGTTATGGCCGCAACAGCCCTACAACGATCCGCGACCGCCGCGGCCGGTGCCGCAGCACTGACGGTGGCCTATGGCGCGGTGATCGAACGCAACGCCTTCGTCGTTCGCGAGGTCACGATGCCGGTTCTGACACCGGGCTCCACACCGCTGCGGGTGTTGCATCTGAGCGATATTCACATGCGCCCGAACCAACGGCATAAGCAGGCGTGGCTGCGCGAACTCGCCGGTTGGGATCCCGACCTGGTGGTCAACACCGGCGACAACCTGTCGCACCCGCGTGCGGTGCCGGCGGTGGTGCAGGCGCTCGGCGACCTGCTGGCGGTTCCCGGGGTGTTCGTCTTCGGCAGCAACGACTATTTCGGACCGAAGCTGAAGAGCCCGGTGAAATACCTCACCGATCGCGAGCACCGGGCCTTCGGCAATCCGCTGCCCTGGCAGGATCTCCGCGCGGCGTTCACCGAGCGGGGCTGGCTGGACCTGACCCATAACCGGCGCGAACTCGAAGTGTCCGGGCTCGTCATCGCCGCGGCCGGGGTCGACGACGCCCACATCGACCGGGATCGCTACGACACCATCGCCGGAGCTCCCAGCCCGGCCGCCAACCTGAGCCTGGGCGTCACCCACGCCCCCTACACCCGGGTTCTCGACCGGTTCGCCGCCGACGGCTACCAGCTGGTGATGGCCGGCCACACCCACGGCGGACAGTTGCGCCTTCCGTTCTACGGCGCGCTGGTGACCAACTGCGACCTGGACCGCTCCCGGGCCAAGGGCGCCTCGAGGTGGGGCACCGACACCGCGCTGCACGTCTCGGGGGGTATCGGGACGTCGCCGTTCTACCCGATACGGATCTGCTGCCGGCCCGAGGCGACGCTGCTGACGCTGGTGGCCGCGCCGACCGGGGGGCGGGATCACACCCGCACCGTGCTGCGCTCCAGCCCGACGGTGTCGGTGCACTAGCGCACCCGTGGACGTCGATCAGTCGGCCGCCGGAGGCGGCACGCGGCAGTGGGCCGACAATGCCGTGCGCCTGATCGAAGCCGATACCCGGCGAAGCGCCGACACCCATCTGCTGCGATACCCGCTGCCGACGGCGTGGTGTGACGAGGTCGACCTTGCGCTCTACCTCAAAGATGAGTCGACCCACATCACCGGAAGCCTCAAACACCGCCTGGCGCGCTCGCTGTTCCTCCACGGACTGTGTAACGGCGTGATCCGCGAAGACACCACCGTTGTCGAGGCGTCCTCGGGATCGACGGCGGTGTCCGAAGCGTACTTCGCCGACCTGCTCGGGCTGCGTTTCGTCGCGGTGATGCCACGATCGACCAGCCGGGCAAAGATCGCACTGATCGAACGATACGGTGGCCGTTGCCATTTCGTGGAACGAGCCGATCAGGTCGATACCGAGGCCCGGCGGATCGCGGAGGAAACAGGCGGTCACTTCCTAGACCAGTTCACCAACGCCGAACGTGCCACCGACTGGCGCGGCAACAACAACATCGCCGAGTCCATTTTCGGCCAGATGACCTCAGAGCGACATCCGGTGCCGTCGTGGGTCGTCGTGGGCGCCGGGACCGGGGGAACGAGTGCGACCATCGGCCGCTTCATCCGGTACCGCGGCCACCCGACCCGGCTGTGCGTGGTCGACCCGGAGAACTCGGCGTTCTTCCCGGCCTACACCGAAGGCCGGTGCGACGTCACCACGACGGCGTCGTCGCGGATCGAAGGCATCGGTCGGCCCCGGGTCGAGCCGTCGTTCCTGCCAACAGTGATCGACCGGATGATCCGGGTTCCCGACGCCGCCTCGGTGGCCGCCGCCCATCACGTATCCCATGCGATCGGTCGCCGCGTCGGGCCGTCCACCGGGACCAACCTGTGGGGCGCCTTCGGACTACTGGCCGAGATGGCGGCCGCCGGGGTCGGCGGTTCGGTGGTGACGCTGATCTGCGACAGCGGCGACCGCTACACCGACACCTACTACGACGACGACTGGCTGGCCGAGAACGGCCTTCGTCCCGACCCTTATCACGGCATTCTCGAGGAGTTCGAACGGTCCTGTTCATGGCCGGCGACCGGGGCCAACTGAGCGTTTGGCTTCCCGCCTCGGGCGTGCGATAGGCTGTCGAGGCTTCACGCGGGGTGTGGCGCAGCTTGGTAGCGCGCTTCGTTCGGGACGAAGAGGTCGTGGGTTCGAATCCCGCCACCCCGAC
>JAPOHV010000010.1 GCA_029979305.1 Mycobacteriaceae bacterium
ACAGCGTCCACGACTCGCTGTCGTTCTTCCGGTCCGTCTACGACTCGTTCGCCGCCTACCGGGCGACGATCATCCGTATCGACGGTCTGGTCACCGCCGACGAGCAGGCCCGGGAGCTGCCCCGGCTGGTCGCCGAGCAGAGCAGCGACGGGTCGATCGAGTTGCGCGACATCGAAGTCCGCAACCCGCAGGGCCGCCAGCTGCTGGCCGGGCTCAGCCTGCGGCTGGAGCCGGGCGACTCGCTGGTGATCACCGGGACCTCGGGATGCGGCCGCACCACGCTGCTGCGCAGCATCGCGCGGCTGTGGCCCTACGCCAGCGGAACGGTGAGCCGGCCCGATGGCGACGGCGACGCGATGTTCCTGTCCCAGGTGCCCTATCTGCCGCTCGGCGATCTGCGCGCGGTGCTGTCCTACCCCGACCGGGAGTGCACCATCGACGACGAGGACCTCGTGGCCGCGCTGGACGCGGTCGCGCTGGGCCATCTCAACCGGCGGCTCAACGAGGTGCAGGACTGGGCCAAGGTGCTCTCCCCGGGTGAGCAGCAGCGGATCGCCTTCGCCCGGGTGCTGCTGCAGAAACCGAAGGTGATCTTCCTCGACGAGTCCACCTCGGCGATCGACGAGGGTCAGGAGTTCGCCATCTACCGGATGCTCCGGGAACGCCTGCCGGACAGCATCATCGTTTCGGTCACCCACCGCGCCACCGTCGAGCAGCACCACCGCCATCACCTGCGACTCGGCGGCGACGGCAGCTGGGAACTGGATCGCGATGCCGAACCCGCCGGGGTCTAACGCGCCCTCGCCCCCGCCGCCGCGTGCGCTCCCGCGCGTCTGCCGAAGAACGACCCCGACCCCAACTGCGTTCCGCTGGAATAGCCCTTGCCGTCCTGAGCAAGGTTGGAGGCGCACGCTCCTGCCGCGTAGAGCCCGGGGATCGCACTGCCGTCCGCGCGCAGCACCTGCCCGTCGACGTTGGTGGCCAGTCCCCCGACGGTGAAGCCCGAATACATCGCCTTGCCCAGCGACAGGTCGAAGGCGGCCCAGGGCCCCCGGTCCTGCGGGGCGAGGAATTCGGGCTGCTTGTGGAAGTCGGGGTCCTCACCGCGGGCCGCGCAGGCGTTGTAGCGATTCAGCGTCTCGACCAGGTTGCCCTCCGGTATGCCCAGGGCGGACTCCATCTCCGCAACCGTCTCCCAGCCGTCGATGAACTTGATCAGCGGAAACTCCGGGCGCTGCAGGTGGGCCTCGTCGACGATCAGGTAGGCCACGCTGTCGGGCTGATCCATCACGAAACCCGAAGTGCGGGAATGGTAGGAGTCCTCCGCCACGAACCGCTTGCCGAGTTTGTTGACGATCACGCCGGTCAGCAGGATCGCCGGCGGGTAGGCCGGAGCGGTGATGAAGGCCTGGTCCATGTGCTTGGTGGCCCCGCCTGCGGAGATTCCGAGCCGGATGCCCAGCCCATCGTCGTAGGTGTTGCCCAGCACGAACGGCTTCTCGGCGAGTTTGGGCGTATGCGCTGCCACCATCTCGGAGTTCATCACGAACCCTCCCGCGGCGATCACCACCGAATCGGCGCGGATCGAACCGGTCTCGCTGAATCGCCGCCAGCGGACCCCGGCGACCGCGCCGTCGCGCATGATCAGCTGCGTCGCGCCGGTCTCGTAGCGGACCTGCACCCCGAGTTCCGCGGCGCGCTTCACCAGCAGGTCGATCACCATGGCCGCGCCCTGGGTGTCCCCCGGCACCGGGACCTTGTGCCCGCGCGGTGCGGGAACCGCGAGATCCTTGAAGGGCCAGACCTTTTCGTTGCCGGTGTACATCAGCCCCTCGGTGCCCGGCTGGATCACCGCCTTCTCGGGATAGTAGCTGCGTTCGAAGTGCACCCCGAGATCTTCCAGCCAGTCGAAGTGCTCGACGCTGCCGTCGCAGTAGGCGCGGATCTTGTCGTGCTCGGGCTCGCGCGACATCGCGACCAGGTAGCGGTACATCTCCTCGGCGGTGTCGGGATGCCCGGTGGCCTGCTGTACCGCGGTGCCCCCGCCGAGGTAGAAATGGCCGCCCGCAAGTGCGGTGGTCCCCCCCGCTGCGGCGGCACGCTCGAGGACGAGCACCCGCGCTCCGGCGGCAGCGGCGGTGACAGCCGCGCAGCCGCCGCCGATCCCGAACCCGATCACCACGACATCGACGTCGTCGGACCATTCGGTCACATCGGAGGCGTCGATGGTGGCCGGAATGTCCAGCCCGCTCATGGGCATGAGGATATCGCCGGGAGTACCGGCTGGCTAGAACGTGTTCTAGTTCGGTGGTGGCGGCGCGCGGCGGCTACGGCGCGGCCGCCACGTCGACGACGGCCGCGCCGGCGTCGGCACGGACCTGCTGTCCGGTGGCCTGCCAGGACACCGCCGCCGGCAGCTGACCCCAGGTGCTGTTGAACAGCCCCGCCAGCACCGCGCTGCCGTCGGCGGCCAGCGTGTAGACCGGGCCGCCGGAGTCGCCCCGCTGGCTGACGACGCCGTTGGTCATGGTGAACCAGCCGTTGTTGACCCGCTCCACCGAACCGCAGCTTTCGCCGGTGGCCACCCCGAAATGGCAGATCTGCTGGCCGGCCACCAGTTGGGCGGCCGGGTCGACCCGCAGCGGCCGGCCGCCGGGCAGAACGGGATTGACCGTCACGTCTTTGGCCAGGGCGATGGTTTCGTAGTCCGTGATGACCTCGTCGGTCCGGACCACGGCGCCGTTGGGGGTGTTGTCGCGGGCCACGACGACGACGCCGACCGGCCGGCCGTCACGGTCGGTGACGGTGCCGTTGCCGCGGCAGTGGCCGGCGGAGTATCCGATGCGGGCGACCGGGTCGATGAAGCCCAGGGTGCACACGGTGCTGCCCTGGCGGATCTCCATGCCCGGGAACACCTGCACACCGGTGTCCGACGCGGCGGCCGGAGCCAGACCGGTGAAGGCTGTCCCGGCCGCCGCGGTGAGGACGACGGTTCGCAGCAGATGGGCCACCATGCACCTCGCTCGATCGGGCGATCCTGGATCGCAATAGCGTGTCGAGGTGTGTATCGGCGTCGATAGCCGATCGTTACCGACTCTTTATCGCGACCCTCGCCGGTCCGAACTCCCAGTGCGGATGGCCTGCACTGATGCAGTGATCAGGGTCATCCCCCGATCAGGGCCGTTCCCGGTCAGGGAATGGTGATGACCTGGCCGACCTCGATGTGGTCCGGGTTGGGGATGTTGTTGGCCTTGGCCAACTCCTGGTACCGGTTGCCGTCGCCGAGGTACTGCTTGGCGATGTTGAACAGCGTGTCGCCCGCGACCACGGTGTGCGTGCGCACCTCGTTGGCCACCGGGGCGACCTCGGCCTCGACCACCGGCGGCGGCGGGGCGTCGGTCTCGGTGCGCGACGACCAGGCGGCGCCGTCGGCCGAGTACAGCACGACGTTGCGGTCGTCCTGCAGGACCAGCCGGACGTCCTTCTTGCCCTTGGTGTCGGTGTGCCAGATCGGCTTGTCGCCGGCATAGATGACGAAGTTGCCGTCCGACTGGACCGCGGCGCGGTCGGCGCCCTGGTTGTCGGTGCCGGTGGCCCAGACGGCCTCCCCACGCGCGGCCAGGACGAGATTGCCGTCATCCTGCAGCGTCAGGGTGTAGGCACCGTTGCTGGACGTCAGTGATGCGCCCTTGCCCAGCTGCTGTCCTGCGTTGAGTGTGTCTCCCACGACTGTATTTACCTCCTCATATGCCGCCCACGACGCGGGCGGGCGTCCGCGAGCCTACTGGAAAATTCCGGCCGCCAGCAGGCGGGTGGCGCACCGCCGTCCGCGGCTAGGAATCGAAGCCGAGACCCAGCCGATCGAGCGTGCGCAGCAGTATGTTGCGCCGGCCGGCGCGATGGTCGGCCCGGTTCAGCGACCATCGGGTCGCCTGGATGCCGAAGCTGGCCAGCGGCTCGGGCGGGAACGGCAGTGGCTTGCGGCGCACCATCTCCAGTTCGGTGCGTTCGGTCTGGCGGCCGTCCAGCAGGTCGAGGCAGACGTCGGCGGCAAAGCGGGTGGCGCCCACCCCGAGGCCGGTGAAGCCGTTGACGTAGGCGATGCGCCCGCCGGCCGCCCGTCCCCAGTGGGCGCAGAACCTGGTGTTGGTGTCGATCGGCCCGGCCCACCGGTGGCTGAAGCGAACGTCCTGCAGTTGCGGAAAGGTGATGAAGAAGTGAGCGGCCAGCTTGCGGAACGACACCGGGCGGTCCTCCCGCACCTGGTCGACCTGGCGGCCGTAGTGGTACACCGCGTCGTATCCGCCCCAGACGATCCGGTTGTCGGGCGACAACCGGTAGTAGTGGAACTGATTCGCACTGTCGCCGATACCTTCGCGTCCCCGCCAGCCGATCCTGCCGAGTTGGGTGTCGGTCAGCGGTTCGGTGGCCAGAACGTAGTCGTAGACCGGGATGGTGTAGAGCCGGTTCCGGCGCAGCAGGCTGGGAAAGACGTTGGTGGCCAGCACTACCCGCCCGGCGGTGACGACTCCCCCGGTGGTTGCCACCCTGACCCCGCCGGTTCCCCGCCGGACACCGCGGGCCGTCGTCTTCTCGAAGATGCGGACCCCGCGCTCGACGCAGACTCGCGCCAGTTCGAACACCAGCCGGGTCGGGTGGACGATCGCGCAGGTCTGCGAGTCGAACACCGCGGCGTGGTAGGTCGGGGAGTCCACACGGGCCCGGACCTGCGGGCCGGTGAGGAACACGCCCTGGCCGTCATCGGCCATCTCGGTGAGCCATCGCACCTGATGCGGTTCGGTGGCCACCGTGAGCATGCCGGTGCGTTCCCAGTCCACGTTCATGCCCCGGGCCTCGATCTCGGCCTGCATATCGTCGAAGTTGGCGATGCCGAGCCGCTCGAGTCGGCAGTACTCGTTGGGCCAGCGCGACTTCCCGTTGTGGACGCCGTGGGTGAGGCTGGCGTCGACGAAGCCGCCGTTGCGTCCGGACGCCGCCCAGCCCAGCCGTTCGCCTTCGATCAGTACGACGGTCGCCCCGGGATGGCGCTCGGTGGCGTGCAGCGCCGCCCACAGCCCGGTGTAACCGCCGCCCACCACCAGTACGTCGCAGTTCATCGCCCCGGCCAGCGCGGGGAATTCCGGCCGGGCGCCGACCACGTCGGGATCCAGCCACATCGACCCGAACACCGACGGTGCCAGTGCAGCGGTGATCAGCTGCTGGTCGACCGGGCCGTCGAAGACCGTCTGCATCGTTCTCATGGTGATCAGTTCTACCCTGCCCTTCGCTGGCGAAGCGGGCCCGTAGCCGGCGAAGCGGGGCCGCTACCGGGCGAAGCGGGTCAGTATCGGACCGGCGAACGCCAGGATGAACACGTACGGGGTGGCCACGGCGCTGAGCATGCCCGCGCCGCCGGCAAGCCCGATGATCACCAGGGAGAACTCGCCACGGGCGATCAGCGCGGTGCCGGCCCGCCGCTGACCGCGCTTCGCCGCGCCCTCCCGACGGGCGGCGTAGCCGCCGGTGACGACCTTCGTCGCGGCGGTCACCACGGCCAGTCCCAGCGCGAACGGCAACATGGGCAGCAGGTCGGCGGGGGCGACTTTGAGCCCGATCGCGACGAAGAACACCGCCGCGAACAGGTCCCGCAACGGTGAGAGCACAGCGCGGGCGCGCTCGGCGGTCGGCCCGGTCAGCGTCAGCCCGACCAGGAAGGCGCCGACGGCGGCCGAGGCGTGCAGGTCCTCGGCGACGGCCGCCACGATGAGTGTCAGCCCGAGGATGCGCAGCAGTAACTGCTCGTCCTCGGGATGCCCGAGCACCCGGCCGACGTGGTGGCCCCAGCGGAAGGACACCAGAAAGGCCAGCGCGAGCGCGCCGATCGCCGCCGCGGTCCACACCAGTGCCTCCCCCACGGTGCCGCCCGAGGCCAGCACGGTCAGCATCGGCAGATAGAGGGCCATCGCGAAGTCCTCGAGCACCAGCACCGAGAGCACCGCGGGGGTCTCCCGGTTTCCCAGCCGGTCGAGGTCGCTGAGCAGCCGTGCGATCACTCCGGACGAGGAGATGTAGGTGATGCCGGCCAATGCCAGGATCCCGACGGCATCCAGTCCCAGCAGCCAGCCCGCGACGGCCCCCGGGATCGCGTTGAGCACCAGGTCGACCGCCGCTGAGGGCAGGTGGCGGCGCAGCGACTCGGAGAACTCGCCGACGGAGAACTCCAGGCCGAGGGTCAGCAGCAGCAGCACCACGCCGATCGACGCACCGGTCTGGATGAAGTTGGCAGCCGCGTCCACCGGGGCGACCCCGCCGGTGCCCAGGAACAGCCCGGCGAGCAGATACAGCGGGATCGGCGAGAGTCCGAAGCGCCTCGCCGCCGAGCCCAGGACCGTCAGCACGATCAGGACGGCACCGAGCTCGAGGAGCAGCGGCGCCGAGATCGCCACCGGGTCAGCCCTGTTCGACGATGAGCCGCGCCGCGGCGATACCGTCGGCGGTGCCGATCACCACCAGCACGTCGCCGCCGTGGAGCAGTTCGCCGGGCCCCGGCGAGGCGAGCACCTCGTCGCCGCGGACGATCGCGACGATCGAGGCGCCGGTGCGGGTGCGGGTCTTGGTCTCCCCCAGCGTCCGCCCGGCGTAGGGCGAGAGCGCGGCGATGGCGATCTGGCCGGCCTCCAGGCCGGGAATCTCCTTGGTCAGTTCGGCAAAGCTCTCCACCATGTGTGGCGCACCGAGGATCTGCCCGAGCGCCTCGGCCTCCCGTTCGGTGAGCCGGAACACCCGGCGGCCCCGGTCGCGGTCCTTGGCCGTGTACACCAGGACCTCGAAACCGCCTTTGCGGTGGGCGATCACGCCGATCCGGTCACCATCGGCGTTGTCGAACTCGTAGCGCAGCCCGACTCCGGGCAGCAGGGTCTCGTTGATATCCACCAGTCGCTAGCCTTTCGCGCCGACGGTCCGGCCGGCGCGGGCGCCGGCCTGCCGGGCCGGCTCCCAGCCCGGCGGGCCGAAAACGTACCCCACCCTGTCCCGCCAGGTGGTGGCCGACCGCACGTCGCGGGCGATCGCCAGGTATTCGTGGGTCTGAAGTTTCCAGATGCTGAAGGTGTTCACCGGCTTGGTCAGTCCGTAGTGCGGCCGGAACAGCTCGGGCTGGAACGATCCGAACATCCGGTCCCAGATGATCAGGATGCCGCCGTAGTTGCGGTCCAGGTACTCCGGGTCCGTCCCGTGGTGGACCCGGTGGTGCGAGGGGGTGTTGAAAACGAACTCGATCGGGCGCGGCAGCGTGCCGATCCGCTCGGTGTGGATCCAGAACTGATAGACCAGACTGATCGAGAAACTGGTGAACACCATCCACGGCGGAATGCCCAACAGCGGCAACGGGATCCACATGATCAGCTCCCCGCTGTTGTTCCATTTCTGGCGTACCGCGGTGGCGAAGTTGAAGTAACGGCTGGAGTGGTGGGCCTGATGGGTAGCCCAGATCAGCCGGACCCGGTGGGCGATGCGGTGATAGGCGTAGAACAGCACGTCCACCCCGACGATGGCGATCACCCAGGTGTACCACTGCCGCGGCGAGAGGTGCCACGGCGCCACGTAGGTGTACAGGGCGGCGTATCCCAGCAGACCCAGGAACTTCCAGAACCCCATCGTGGCGACGGACACCAGGCCCATCAGGATGGAGGCCCGCGCATCCGGGCCGAGGTAGGCGCCGACCGCCGGCCTCCCGCTCTCGGTGTCCTCATGCCGGAGTCTGCGTGCCGCGGACCACTCGATGGTCATCAGCAACAGAAAGAACGGGATGGCGAACAGCACCGGATCGCGCATCGGTGGCGGCAGGAACGACACCACTGCTCCGAACCGGTCCACCTGACACCTCCCGGGGGGAGTTTAGTCCGCCCGCGGCATGGCTATCGTCGTCAACCATGCGGAGATGGGCACTGCTGGGGGCAGCGATCGCCACCGAGGTCACCGGGACGCTGGCGTTGCGGGCGTTCCAGGACCAGCGCCTCTGGATCGTCGTGGTCGTGGCGGGGTACACGGCCTCTTTCGCATTCCTCAGCGCGGCACTGCGTGCGGGCATGCCGGTGGGAGTGGCCTACGGCATCTGGGCCGCCGTCGGCACCGCCCTGATCGCGGTGCTCGGATCGGTGATTTTCGACGAGCCCTTCACCGCGCCGGTGGTCGCGGGCATCGCGTTGATCATCGCCGGGGTGCTGATGGTGGAGTTGGGCTCGCGGCCGGCGGCCGAGTCATGATGTGGCTGACATTGGCCGGCGGAATCCTGCTGGAAGTGCTGTCCACGCTGGGCATGCGCGCCTCGGACGGCTTCCGCAAGCGTGCGTGGATCGCCCCGGTCGCCGTCGGCTACGTCGGTTCCTTCGCGCTGATATCGCAGACACTGGCGCTGGGCATGCCGGTCGGGATCGCCTACGGCGTCTGGTCGGCGTGCGGGGTGGCGCTGGTCGCGCTGCTGGCCAAAGTGCTGTTCGCCGAACCGCTGACGCCGCTGATGCTGGCTGGTATCGCCCTGATCGTCACCGGTGTGCTGATCGTGGAGTTGTCCGGCTCGGCAGGCTGAGGCGATAGCCCGCGGGGAGGCCGGGGACAGAGCAAGATGGCCGTCATGACCGACCCGGCACTGGCCGCCCTCGCCCACCGGCTGGGAGTGGCGACCGAGTACGACGACTGGACCGGGAACCGGGTCGCGGTCGACGAACAGACCGTCGTCGCCGCCCTCGGCGCACTCGGGGTGCCGGCCGGCACCGCCGAGGAACGCGCGCTGTCACTGGCCGAGCAGGACCGCCGGCACTGGGCGCGGGCACTGCCGCCCACCGTCGTGACGCGATCGGGCAGCGAGTCCGCCTTCTGGGTGCATGTCACCCACGGCGCACCCGCCGAGGTGTGGATCCGCCTGGAGGACGGCACCGTCCGAACCGGGCTGCGCCAGGCCGACAATTTCACCGCGCCGTTCCCACTCGCCGGCCGGCTGGTCGGCGAGGCCACCTTCGTGCTGCCCGGCGACCTGCCGCTGGGCTACCACCGGCTGCACCTGCGGTCCGGCGCCACGGAAGCCGACAGCCTGCTGATCGTCACGCCGTCCTGGCTGGGTTTGCCGTCCCGGCTGGGGGCGCGGCGGGTGTGGGGTCTGGCGACCCAGCTCTACAGCGTGCGATCGAAGGGGTCCTGGGGATTCGGCGATCTCACCGACCTGGCCGACCTGGCGGTGTGGGCGGGTTCGAGGCACGGGGCCGGGTACGTCCTGGTCAATCCGCTGCATGCCGCCGCCCCCGGCGAGCGCATGGAGCCCTCGCCCTACCTGCCCACCTCGCGGCGATTCGTCAGTCCGCTGTATCTGCGGGTCGAGGCCATCCCGGAGTTCGCCTTCGTCCGCGGCCGCGGCAAGATCCGCAAACTGCGCAAGGCGCTGCAGTCGCATGCCGCCGCCTCGGACATCATCGACCGCGACGAGGTCTGGGCCGGCAAGCGGGCAGCGCTGAAGAAGGTGTACGAAGTGGCCCGCTCGGCCGGCCGCCAGTTGGCGTTCGAGGCCTACAAGCAACGGGAGGGCACCGCCCTCGACGACTTCGCCGTCTGGTGCGCCCTGGCCGAGGAGCACGGCAACGACTGGCGCAGTTGGCCTGCGGCACTTCAGAATCCGGCCAGTCCGGAAGTCGCCGAGTTCGCCGACAGGCACCATCGGGCGGTGGAGTTCCACCGCTGGATGCAATGGCAGCTCGACGACCAGCTGGCAGTGGCGCAGTCCCAGGCGCTGCGGACCGGGATGCCGCTGGGCATCATGCACGACCTGGCCGTCGGGGTGCACCCCAACGGCGCCGACGCGTGGTCACTGCAGGACGTGCTGGCCCAGGGTGTCACCGCCGGCGCTCCCCCCGACGAATTCAATCAGCTCGGCCAGGACTGGTCGCAGCCGCCGTGGCGGCCCGATCGGCTGGAAGAGCTTGGCTACCAACCGTTCCGGGCGCTGATCGGAGCGATCCTGCGGCATGCCGGCGGGGTGCGCATCGACCACGTGATCGGCCTGTTCAGGCTGTGGTGGGTTCCCGACGGCGCGCTGCCCACCAAGGGCACCTACGTGCGGTACAACCACGACGCCATGATCGGCATCGTCGCCCTTGAAGCCCACCGGGCCGGCGCGGTGGTGGTGGGTGAGGACCTGGGCACGGTGGAACCGTGGGTGCGCGACTACCTGCGCGACCGCGGGCTGCTGGGCACCTCGATCCTGTGGTTCGAGCTGGATCACCACGGCCACGGCGGACCGCTGGCGGCCGAACACTGGCGGGAACTGTGCCTGTCCTCGGTGACCACCCACGACCTGCCGCCCACTCCGGGCTACCTGGAGGGAGCCCACGTCGTCCTGCGTCACGAACTCGGGCTGCTGACCCGCCCTGCCGAAGACGAACTGGCCGACGACCAGGCCGAGCAGGAGGCCTGGCTCGCCGAGTTGCGCCGGGTCGGATTGCTCGGAGCCGAGGCCGACGAGGAGGACGTGACCACCGCGCTCTACCGGTACCTGGGCCGCACCCGCTCCCGGCTGCTGGCGCTGGCGCTGACCGACGCGGTCGGTGAGCGGCGCACCCAGAACCAGCCCGGCACCACCGACGAGTACCCCAACTGGCGGGTGCCGCTGGCGGGTCCCGACGGTCAGGACATGCTGGTCGAGGACGTCGTCACCGACCGGCGGGCGGCCGCCGTCGCCGAAGCGCTGCGGGAGGCCATCGAGCCGGGTTCGGGCTGAGTCATCGACAAGGAGGGGCATGCCGGCACTGAGCGCGGGTTTGCTGCTCTACCGCGGCCGCGGTGCGGCACTGGAGGTTCTCATCGGTCATCCCGGTGGGCCGTTCTGGGCTCGCCGGGATGACGGCGCGTGGTCGATCCCCAAGGGCGAATACGCCGCCGGGGAGGATCCGTGGGAGTCGGCGCGGCGGGAGTTCGGCGAGGAACTGGGTTGTCCGGCGCCGGAAGGCCCGCGGCTGGATCTCGGCTCGGCCAGGCAGCCCAGCGGCAAGGTGCTGACCGTGTTCGCCGTCGCGGCCGATCTCGACCTCGCCGGGTTCCGCAGCAACACCTTCACCCTCGAATGGCCCAAGGGCTCCGGGCGGTTGCGGGAATTCCCCGAGCTCGACCGGGTGGCCTGGCTGCCGATAGATCAGGCGCAGACCAAACTGCTCAAGGGCCACCGGGTTTTCCTGGCAAGGCTGGCCGACCAGCTGAGTTAGCGAACTATCTGCGCAGCTTCGGCCAGCGCATCCCGGGCCGCCCGCCGGCGCAGGTCGATGGTCTCCCCGATCTGGCGGGCCAACCGATGATCCTGCTCGACAACGATGTTCATGGCGTCTCGCGCTACCGCGACCAGGGTGGTGTCGGTCAGCGCGACCACCCCGGTGATCATGCGCTGCCGGGTCAAGGACGATCCGCCGATGTAGTCACCCACGGTCAGGGTGCCCAGCGAGATCCGCCGTCCGTCCGGGGCGACGGCGAACATCCCGACTTCGCCGTCCGTGATGAAGCCGACGGCCTGCGGAACGCTGCCGACGTGCTGGATGATCTCGCCCTCGGCGAACGGCAATACCTGGGCGCCGGCCAGCATGGTCGCGATCGCTTCCGGGCCGAGTCCCAAGGCCGCGCCGATCAGCTGGATCTGTTCGGTGGCGTAGGCGCTTTTCTGCTTGCGGTTCGTTTTCATGCCGCCCAGGTGCAGGCCGGCCCGCTGGGCCGCGTACCAGGCGCGATGCTGGAGCAGAGTGGTGGTGCCACCGTCGTCGGCGGGCGAGGCGATCGGAACCGAGACCCGGTAGGTGGAGTCGCCGATAGCCACCACCGCGGCCGAGGTGCCCGCCAGCTTGGCGGGCAGCGATTCGGCGACCGCCAAGAGCGTGGATTTGACCCGACCCGGCGGGTCGTCGGCGGAGAAGGTCAAGGTCGCCTTGGCCTTGAAGTACGGGGCCGTCGTGCGACTGAGGTTGACGAACGCGTCACCGGCGAGGGCGGCGTTGGGCACCACCTGCAGACCGTTCTCGGTATCGAGATGAACCGCCCGCCAGTTCACCTCCACCACACGGCCCTTGCCGAATTTGGTGTCCAGCCAGTCCCCTATCCGGAATGGCTGCTCGAAAAGCAGCAGCAGACCCGATATCACCGGGCCGACGGCGTTCTGCACGGCCAGTCCGATGACGATCGAAGTCACTCCCACGGCGGTGATCAATCCGCCGATATTGGCGCCCCACACCCAGGAGAGCAGCAGCCCGATGCCAATGATGATCAGGATGAGCCGGCCGAGGTCGACGAATATACCGGGCAGCCGATCACGCCACGTTCCGGCACGGGCTTCTCCGAACAGCGCCGCGTTGGCGCCCGACAGCAGCACCAGCATGATGACGAACCCGACGACGGTGGCCGCCACTTTTGTCCAGGTGGCATGCGCCGAGAGCTCGTCGCCGTGGTTCAACTGGTCGATCAGCAGGTATACCGCAGCGGCCGGCAGTAGCCAGTTCCGCAGCAGCGCAACGGGTCTGGCATAAGCGCTGCCCCGCCGGCGCAGTACGCCGTGGACTTCGTTGAGGATCAGCAGAGCCAGCGGCAACCCGACGACGACGGCAAAGGCCGGCCAGAACCACGGTTGGCCGGTCAGGGTCGTCATGCCGGCTGCCGCGTTCCGACGTCGAGACGCCACACCGCTTCGGGACCGTCGGCCCCGCTGATCGTGCCGGCTTCGGTGAACGGGTAGATGCCGACCACCGAGTTGTACACCCGGTCGCTGACGAAGACGCCGGGAGTTCGTGTCGCGGCGTGGACCCGGTGGGCGAGGTCGACGGCCTCACCCCACAGTGCGTAGACGGTTGAGCGCTCTCCGACCAGCCCGCTGGTGACCGGTCCGCTGTCGATCCCGATCCGCATGGACAACGCCGAGGCGTGCTGGTCGTTGAAGCGGTCGAGGATGTCGGCGAGTTCCCGGGCGAACGCGATGGTGCGACTCGAGTGGTCGACCCGGGGCACCACCAGCCCGCAGGTCGCCAGCAATCCGTTGTCCTGCATACTGCGCACCCGCTCCACCCCGTGCCGTTCGGCAGCGCCGTCAAACGCCTCCACGAGCGAGTTCAGCATGGACACCGACTCTTCGGCGCTGAGGGTGCGGGCGAACTCGTCGAACCCGAGCAGTTGCGCGTAGATCACCGAGACGTCGCGGTGTTCGGTGCTGATGTTCTCCTCGCCCTCCCGGAACCGCCGGGCCACCGGTTCGGGCATGAGGCTGGAAAGCAGTTCGTCATTCTCCTTGCGTTGGGCTTCGATGAGCTGTTGTTTGGTCTGCAGGCTCGCGCTCAGATCGTTGAATGACGACGCCAGTTCACCGATCTCGTCACGTGAGGTCACCGGAACGCGGATGCCGAGTTCCCCACCCTTGACCCGTTCCACGGCGGCTGCGAGCTGTTTCACCGGCCTGGTCAGGATTCGGGCGAAAAGCAGAGCCAACAGACACACCAGCAGCACGATCGCGCCCGTTGAGAGGGCGATATTGCGCGCGAACCTCGAAACGGGTGCCAAAGCCTCCGCCTCGTGGATCCTGGCGACGATCGCATAGCGCAGGCCGGGCAGGTTCAGCGGTCCGTAGGCGGACAACACCTTGACGTCCCGGCCCAGGTAGTTGTCTCCCGTGCGCACCCCGGCTTTTCCGCTCAGCGCCTCATTCACCGATGTGCTGTCGCCCAACGGCTGGAGCAATGCGCTGTCCTTGGAGTCGAGTTCACGTTTGACGATGTCCTCCGGCGTGCCGTGCTGCACCGCTTCGCGGGCGAAACGCTCCGGATCCTCGATCAGGAGCCGGGAAACCGAGCGCATCAGTTTGTCCGACCCGGCCAGGTACGTCTCTCCGGTCTTGCCCAGCCCGTCTTTCTCCCAGCCCCGATTGCCGGTCATCACGTTGTTCAAGGAGTCAACCGAAAGCTGCAGCGCCAGAACACCGTAGATGCCGGCGCCGTCGCCGATCGGGGTGAGAATCCAGGGTGTCGGCAGTCCGTACGCCGGGGCATACTCCTCGAAGTCGGTAATGACGATCTCGTCCACCGATGTCGCCTGCATGGCCTTACGGAAAGCGTCGGCCAGTTTCGTGGTCTTGAACGGCCCACTGTTGACGTTGGCACCGAGATCGGTCTGCTTGAGGGTGGAGTAGACGACGTTCCCGTCAGTGTCGAGCAGCATGGCGTCGTCGAATGGGAACCTGCTGGCGAAGTCGCTGAAGAACGGCTGATAGCGCTCGTTGAGTTTGGTCCAGGCACTCGGGTCGCCGGCGTTGACGATCTTCTCCGAGACTTTGAAATCGCCCTTGGCCGGCACCGTGTAGAGGCTCTGCAGGTAGATCTGGGCGTTCGAGGTCGGTCGGAACAAGCCGCCGTCGACCTTCTGACCGGTGCCTTTCTCGAGAGCCGGGTCGAAGACATTGACGTAGTAGTTGTCGACCGCTTCCTTGGCGCCCGGTGGCAACGGCGTCTTCTGCAACTCGGCGAAGGCTCCGGTGAAGTCCTTCATCGCCGTCACGGTCGCGTTGGAATGGGTGAGCACCGTCGCCGCGTTGCTCAGGTTGTCGTAGAAAGCTGTGACCTCCCGGGCGCGGGACTCCCGCAGTTGGGTGAGTCGTTGGTACTCGGCGTCACGCAGCGAATTGGTCCCCGAGACATAGCCGATGACACCGGCGATGAGCACCGACAGGACGCTGACCGTCAGCAGCATCACCAACAGCTTCGACTGGAACCCCAGCGAACGTAGCGCGCGCAACTCCGGTAGCCGGACCATCCAGGGCCTCCTCGATCTGCCGCGTTGCCGAACGGCCGGATCGTAGCGCAGAACGGCGGTGGCTCAGGCGGATAGCATCGACTCGATGACGAGCGATGACACCCCGCTGTGGCTGTTCGCCGACCAGCTCGGCCCCCGGGTGTACGGCGGGGAACACGCCGACCGCCCCGTGCTGCTCGTCGAGGCGGCTTCGGCGTTGCGCCGCCGCCGTTTTCATCGCCAGAAGCTGCACCTGATCCTCTCGGCGCTGCGGCACGCCGAAGCCGACCTGGGCCAGCGGGCCACTCTCATCCGGGCCGACAGTTACACCGAGGCGCTGCACAGCTACGGCCGGCCGGTGCTGGTTCACCAGCCGACCTCGCACGCCGCCGAAAGGTTCGTCGAACAGCTACGCCGCGACGGACTGGTGGCCGATATCCTGCCGACTCCCACCTTCGCGCTGCCCCGCGCGGAGTTCGCGCAGTGGGCACGCCGGAAAGAGGGCCGGACCCGGTTCCGGATGGAGGACTTCTACCGCGAGCAGCGGCGGCGGTTCGGGGTGCTGATGGACGGTTCCGAGCCGGTGGGCGGGCGATGGAACTTCGACACCGACAACCGCGAGCCGCCGCCGAAGGGAGCGCACTCCCTCGACGTCCCGCCGCCCTATCGGCCCGCGGAGGACGACATCGACGCCGCGGTGCGGCGCGACCTCGACGCCATGGCCATCGAGACCGTCGGCGCCGACGGGCCCCGGCTGTTCGCCGTCACCCCCGCCGAGGCGGATGCGGCGCTGCGGCGCTTCGTCGAGGATCGGCTGAGCCTGTTCGGCCGCTACGAGGACGCCATGATGGGCGCCGACTGGGCGATGTCGCACTCGCTGCTGTCGGTGCCGCTCAACCTCGGGGTGCTGCATCCGCTGGACGCCGTGCACGCCGCCGAGCAGGCCTACCGCGACGGGGCCGCGCCACTGCCGGCCGTCGAGGGATTCATCCGCCAGATCCTCGGCTGGCGCGAGTACATGTGGCAGCTGTACTGGCATTTCGGCCCGGACTATCTCGACGGCAACCAGTTACGGGCCGAGACCGCGCTGCCCGACTGGTGGACCGGCCTGGACGCCGACGCGGTCAGCGCCGAATGCCTGCGCCAGGCCCTGGCCGGGGTGCGGGACCGCGGCTGGGCGCACCACATCCAGCGGTTGATGGTGCTGGGCAACCACGCCCTTCAGCGCGGATACCGCCCCCGCGCGCTGTCGGACTGGTTCGCCTCGGCGTTCGTCGACGGGTTCGCCTGGGTGATGCCCACCAACGTCATCGGGATGAGCCAGCACGCCGACGGCGGCAGAGTGGCCACCAAGCCCTACGCCTCCGGGGGCGCCTACATCAGCCGGATGAGCGACCACTGCGGGGCGTGCCGGTTCGACCCCAAGAAACGCCTGGGCCCGGACGCCTGCCCCTTCACCGCCGGGTACTGGGGCTTCGTCCACCGCCACCAGGAGATGCTGGCGGCCAACATGCGCACGGCGCGGTCGGTCTCGTCGATGAGACGGCTGGCCGACATCGACGCGGTGGTGGATCAGGAACGGCACCGCGACGCCTTCTGACCGCGACACCCGCTGAAACGGCCCCCGGACTGCCGGCGATAGACCTGTGACCGGGGTGCGCGCCGCCGCTGCGCTATCTTCGAGCCCAGGACAGGAAGGGTCTCGCGTGAGAAAGCTCATCCTCGGCGCCGCCGCCACGGCACTGGCCCTCGGGGCCGGTGTCGGGTCCGGCCACGCCGACCCGGGCGTCAACACTCTCAACGTGGTGGGCGAACCGTACGCCAAGGCGGTCGCCATCCTGCGCGCCCAGGGCGTCAGGACGGTGTTCGGCGGCTCGGTGGGCAGCGACGTGCCCCAGGCCCAGTGCGTGGTCAAGAGCCAGACGGTCACCGCCAGCAAGAAGATGCGGCTGGACCTGGACTGCAGCGCCGCGTCCAACCCGCAGCAGCCGGCCACCGCGTCCACCGGGTCGCAGGGGACGGCGGGCACCTCGGGCACCTCGGGCGCGCCGGCCGCCGACGGTGCGCGGCCCACCCCGGGTGCGCCCGGCGTGGTGACCGTGGTTCCGAAACCGGTGGGCTGAGCCGGCCCGGGAGGTTTGTCGATGCTGCGACCACACCGCTTCGCGCGGGAAATCGACCCCGGACCCGTCCAGATCCAGGCCCGGAGGGTGCAGTTCGACCCGTCGGGTTCCCCGCTGCACTGGATTCCCGGCCACCCGGTGGCCTCCCACATGATCAGCCTGCTCAACGTCGTACTTCCCGCTGCCGAGCGCTGGTTCGTGACGACGTTCAACGAAGCCCTCCCGCTGGTCAGAGACGAACGCCTCGCCGAGGACATGCGTGGTTTCATCGGGCAGGAGGCGGTCCACGCCGACACCCACGAGCAGGTGCTGCACCAGTTCATGGAGGCCCGGGGGGTCGATCCCGGGCCGATTCTGGTTCAGGTCGACTACGTGGTCGGCAAGATCCTGGCCCCGAGCACATCGAAGGATCCGACGCGGCGCTTCAACCAACTCTGCGAGCGGCTCTGGGTGATCGCGGCCATCGAGCACTACACCGCGGTTCTCGGCGACTTCGCGCTGAATTCGGCCTGGGACGACTTCGGCGCCGATCCGACCATGGTGGACCTGTTCCGCTGGCACGGCAGCGAGGAGGTCGAGCACCGCTGCGTCGCCCACGACGTCGCCACCTACTTCCACGACAGCTACCTGGCGAGGATCCGCGCGATGGCGATGGCCGCGACACTGATGTACGCATTCTTCGAGCGCGCCACCTATTACCTGTGCCGCACCGACCCCGACGCCCGGATGCCCTGGTGGCAGATGGAGCGGCTACGGATGCGCGACTCGAAGCTGGGCCTGCTGCCCGAGTTCCGCAAGGTCTTCGGCGGCACCACGCTGGCCTACTTCCGCCGGGACTACTCGCCGCTGGACGTCGGTTCCACCGCGCAGGCGGTGGCCTACCTGGCAAGTTCCCCCGCGGCCCGGGCCGCGCAGGTCTAGTGCGGCGCCGTCCGCGCGCGGGCCCCTCCCCGTTCCTCGTCCTTGCCGACGCGGCGGTCACCGGCCTGTGGGCCGTCACCGGGTCGCGGCGCCCCTCGCCGCCGGCCGTTCACGACCACACGCTGACACTGGTGGTGACCGACCGCCGGGTCGTCGCCCGCGACGAGAACGTGGTGGCGCTGACGCTGGCGACACCGGACCACTCCCCGCTGCCGCCGTGGCATCCCGGCGCCCATCTCGACATCCACCTGCCCAGCGGCCGGGTTCGGCAGTATTCGCTGTGCGGCGATCCGGCGGAAGGCTCCCGATACCGGATCGCGGTTCGCCGCATCCCCGACGGCGGCGGCGGGTCCGTCGAGGTGCACGACGCGCTGCCGCTCGGGTCGGCGGTCACCACCGGCGGGCCGCGCAACGCGTTTCCGCTCAGCGTCCCCGGCCACGGGTCACCGACCCGTCGGCTGCGGTTCATCGCCGGCGGCATCGGCATCACCCCGATCCTTCCGATGTTGGGGATGGCCGAGCGCCTGGGCGTGGACTGGTCGATGATCTACGTCGGACGCAGCGCCGACAGCATTCACTTTCTCGACGAGGTGGCCCGCTTCGGCGACCGGATCCAGGTCCGGACCGACGACGCCGACGGGGTTCCCACCGCAGCCGATCTTCTCGGTGAATGCCCCGATGGCACAACGGTTTATGCCTGCGGCCCCGCCGATATGCTGACTCTGATACGGCGGCACCTGAGCGGACGCGATCAGGTAGAACTGCATTTCGAGCGGTTCGCCGCCGCACCCGTGGTGGACGGATGGCCGTTCACCGCGACGGTCGCGTCCAGCGGTGCGGTGGTGCAGGTCGGCGCCGACGAGACCCTGCTGGCGGCACTGAGACGGGCCGGCGTCGCCGCCCGCTATTCGTGCCAGCAGGGATTTTGCGGCACCTGCCGGGTGCGGGTTCTGGAAGGCGCTGTACAGCATAGGGATTCGCTGTTGACCACACCCGAACGAGACAGCGGCATGATGTTGACCTGCGTGTCCCGGACGCCGGACGGCGAGCACCTGCGGCTGGACCTGTAGGGGTTCAGGCGTCCCAGGCCTGCGCGACCTGCGTGGCGACGTCGATGATTTTCGCCTGCTGGGACGCCGGGCTGTCGATCTCCTCGGCGACATAAGCCGCCACGAACCGCCGGATCTCGGCATCCACGCCGCCGATGAGACGGACGATCTCGCCGCGCAGCGATTTCGAGGTCACGTGCACCGCGATGTCCGAAGGCCTGGGCTTGGCGACGTCGATGACGATGATCAGCGGCTCGGCGGCCCTGGCGGTGGCCCGCAGCGCGATGTCGCCGTCGACGAGGAACTTCTGCTTGTCCACGCGAAGATCCACGATCAGCTCGATCAGCAGCGGGATACGCACCGCGAAGGTGATGGTGTCGGCGACGCTTCGAGTGACGTTGGGCTGCTGGATCTTGACGCGGGCGGTGACCTTGGCCAGTCCGGCCGGCCCCTGGGACATCGGCCCCATCTCGATATCGCCGCCGGCGATCTCGGCAAAGGCGGCGGCCACACGCTCCTCGGTCACCGCGACTTCGAAGAACCGGCGACCGAACTCCTCATAGCTGATGTAGTCGTGCGTGTGCATAGGGGTTCACTGTCTCACGCCGAAAGCCGCGACCCGGCCCGCAACGGTAGCTCCCGGAGCGCGGAACGGTAACAAAATCGCGCCGGGCTCAGCTCCGTGCGCCGGCGACGCCCGGACCGGACAGTTCCAGCATGACGGTGACCGGCCCGTCGTTGACGAGCGCGATCTGCATGTGGGCGCCGAACACACCGGTCGCCACCTCGGCGCCGAGCCTGCGCAGTTCCGTGGCGAATGCCTCGACCAGTGGCTCCGCCACCACCGCGGGAGCGGCGGCGTTCCACGACGGTCTCCTGCCCTTCGCAGTGTTGGCGTAGAGGGTGAACTGGCTCACGACGAGTATCGGAGCGGACACCTCAGATACGGACTGTTGCCCATCAAGGATGCGCAGACCCACAAGCTTCTCCGCCATCCTGCGCACGACGTCGGCGTCGTCGTCATGGGTGACGCCGACCAGTGCGAGCAGACCCTGATGATCGGGCTCGATGGCGCCGACGATCTCACCGTCGACCATCACCGAAGCCGCGCTCACCCGCTGCACCAACACCCGCATGGACCAATCGTGCCCGAATGACGCGGGCAACGTTCGCCGTCACCGGAAAGTTGTCTGGGTCACACCAGGTGACGCGCGTAACGCAACGACAACGGCGATACGAATAGCACTGATAGATAATGCATTTGCTGTATCAAAACAGTATCAGGCCACCGTAAAGCATTGACAGCAAATAGCTTTTTGCTTGTCTATCAGGGCAAATATTTCGAAAAGTGAGACCCGCCACAGGTTTTGGCGCAATTACATTGCTGTTGTTAACGTCGTTGCCATGTTTGCTTTAGCAGCGATTGCTTCGCTTATCGCACAGGTTTCAGGCACGCCCTACATTCCCGGCGGCGATTCACCGGCGGGGACCGACTGCTCCGGACTGGCGTCCTGGGTGGCCAACGTGGCCTCCGGCCGTCCGGCCTTCGGCAGCCGGTTCAACACCGGCAACATCGAGCCGGCCCTGCTGGCCCGCGGATTCCATTACGGGTCGGCACCCAACTCGGTGGTGATCGGGTGGAACGGCGGCCATGCGGCGGTGACCCTGCCGGACGGCACCCCGGTCTCCAGCGGTGAGAGCGGTGCCGGTGTGCGCGTCGGCGGCGGCGGTGCCTACCAACCGCAGTTCACCCACCACATGTATCTGCCGGTGCAGGCGCAGGAGAAGGTCGTCGAGAGCATGCCCGCCGATCCGGCCGACGCCGCGCTTCCCGATGTCGACGCGCCGGCGCCGGACGCTCTGCCGGCCGACGCGGCGTTGCCGGTGGAGGCGGACCCCGGTGCCGACGCCGCCGTGCCGGCCGACCCGGCTCCCGTTGCCGGGGACGACGGAACGGTCGCACACCTGGCCGACGCGGCCGGCGCGCCGGGGCCGGTGACGGTGGCCCTCGACGCGGCGGCGCCGGTGGAGATGCCCGCTGACGCCACGGCGGCGATCGCCGGCTAGTCGCACCTCAGTAACGGGGTGGCATGGCTGCACCCCCGCCGGGATCGCCGGACCCCGGCGGGGGTTAGATACATCGCGTATCGCGAAATAATGCGGGCGTTAGGAGCAGCCATGAGTGCCGGAGCGGACCCAGCCACGACCTTCGAGCAACAGCTCGCCGACACCCAGCGGTACTTCGACAGCCCACGGTTCACCGGCATCACCCGGCTGTACACCGCACGGCAGGTCGTCGAGCAGCGCGGCACCATACCGGTGGACCACACGGTGGCGCGGGAGGCCGCGACGGCCTTCCACGCGCGGCTGCGCGAACTGTTCGGTCAGCGCAAGTCCATCACCACCTTCGGCCCCTACACACCGGGCCAGGCGGTGACCATGAAGCGTTGTGGCATCGAGGGCATCTACCTCGGCGGCTGGGCCACCTCGGCGAAGGGCTCCACCACCGAGGACCCGGGCCCGGACCTTGCCAGCTACCCGCTCAGCCAGGTGCCCGACGAGGCCGCCGGCCTGGTGCGCGCGCTGCTGACCGCCGACCGCAACCAGCAGTACCTGCGCCTGCAGATGACCCCCGAGCAACGTGCCGCAACGCCGGCCGTCGACTACCGACCGTTCATCATCGCCGACGCCGACACCGGTCACGGCGGAGATCCCCACGTCCGCAACCTGATTCGGCGTTTCGTCGAGGCCGGGGTCTCCGGCTACCACATCGAGGACCAGCGGCCTGGCACCAAGAAGTGCGGGCACCAGGGCGGCAAGGTGCTGGTGCCCTCCGATGAGCAGATCAAGCGTCTCAACACCGCGCGATTCCAGCTCGACATCATGGGGGTTCCGGGGATCATCGTGGCCCGCACCGACGCCGAGGCCGCCAACCTGATCGACGGTCGCGCCGACGAGCGCGATCAGCCGTTCCTGCTGGGTGTCACCAACCTCGCCGTCCCGCCGTACAAGGCGTGCTTCCTCGCAATGATGCGCCGCTTCCACGATCAGGGCGTGACCGAGCTCAACGGGCATCTGCTCTACGCCCTGCCCGAGGGTGAGTACGCCACCGCCCAGACCTGGCTGGAGAGCCGCGGCATCACCACGCTCATCGACGAGGCCGCCGCGGCGTGGACCGCAGACCGCACCGGGTCGGTGGATGTGCTGTTCGACCGAGTCGAGTCGCAGTTCGTCGAGGCCTGGCAGTCCGAGGCGGCCCTGGACACCTACGGCAACGCCGTCGCCGAGGTGCTGCGGTTCAAGGAGGCCGAGGGCGAGGCGATGGCGATGAAACCGGCCGAATGGGTGGAGTTCGCCCGGACCGCCTCGCTGTACGCCGCGCGGGAGAAAGCCGCCGAGCTCGGCGTGAACGCTCCGTGGGACTGCGAGCTGGCGCGCACCCCGGAGGGCTACTACCAGGTCCAGGGCGGCATTCCGTATGCGATCGCGAAATCGCTCGCCGCGGCGCCGTTCGCCGATCTGCTCTGGATGGAGACCAAGACGGCCGACCTCGCCGACGCGCGCGAGTTCGCCGAGGCCATCCATGCCGTCTACCCGGACAAGATGCTGGCCTACAACCTCTCCCCCTCGTTCAACTGGGACACCACCGGGATGAACGACGACCAGATGCGGGCCTTCCCCGAGGAAATCGGCAAGATGGGCTTCGTCTTCAACTTCATGACCTACGGCGGCCACCAGATCGACGGCGTGGCCGCCGAGGAGTTCGCCACCGCCCTGCGGCAGGACGGCATGCTCGCCCTGGCCCGGCTGCAGCGCAAGATGCGCCTGCTCGAATCCCCCTACCGCACACCGCAAACGCTGGTCGGCGGGCCGCGCAGCGATGCCGCTCTGGCCGCCTCGTCGGGACGTACGGCCACCACGAAGGCGATGGGCAAGGGGTCGACCCAGGTTCAGCACCTGGTGCAGACCGAGGTGCCCAAGAAGCTGCTGGAGGACTGGCTGGCGCTGTGGAGCGAGCACTACAAGCTCGGTGAGCGGCTGCGCGTGCAGCTGCGCCCCCACCAGGCCGGCTCGGACGTGCTGGAACTGGCGATCTTCGGCGACACCGACGGCGAGAAGCTGGCGGACGTGCTTTTCGACCCGATCAAGGACCGGCACGGGCGCAGCATCCTGACCGTACGGGACCAGAACACCTACTCGGCCAAGCTGCGCCAGAAGCGGCTCATGACACTGATCCACCTGTGGCTGGTGCACCGGTTCAAGGCCGAAGCGGTCTACTATGTCACCCCCACCGAGGACAACAAGTACCAGACCGAGAAGATGAGGGCGCACGGCATATTCTCGACCGTCAACAATGACGTGGGCGACATCATCGTCGCCGACGTCAACTACCCGCGGATCGCCGATCTTCTCGAACCGGACCGTCAGGCCCTGCAGAAGCTGATCCGCAAGCAGGACTGAGGACGCCCCGGATCAGCAGCGCGCCAGGACGTCGGCCAGCGCCTTGCGCTCTTTGGCCGACAACCACAGTCCGTAGGCGGTCTTGACGTCGATCTGACGCGCGACGAAGTCGCACCGGAACGCCTGGTTGGGCGGAAGCCAGGATGCGGCGTCCCGGAATGCCTTGTCGAAGTTGGCTTTCGGGCTCACCGCCAGCAGATTGCGCGGATCGTTGGCGAAGTCCAGTCGGCGCTGCGGATCCCAGGCGCGCGCACCCTTGTACCAGGCGTCGGCGAGCGACACGACGTGGTCGATCTCGATGCTGTTCGAAGTGTCGGGGCCGCGCACGAAGTCGATGGTCGTCCCGGTGTAGGGGTCGATCAGGGTGCCGCTCTGCGCGAAACAGGTGAACGGCCGCACCACAAGGTTTTTCAGGTCGCGGCGCAGTATGTCGTCACGGGTGTTGCAGCCGTTGTGGCCGAACTCGACGTTCACGTCGTCGCTCCAGGCCTCGCCGAACTGCCGGCGCTGGAAGTCCGAGGTGCGGTCCCAGCCGCGCACCGGCAGTTCCCGCAGTTGCCGCCGGGCGATCTCGTAGCGCGACGGCCCGGGCGACGCCGTTGCGGGATCGGGTGGCGCGACGGACGGGGTCGCCGAACTGGTCGACTCCCCGGCCCGCCAGGTCGGCGACGGCCCGGACATCTCCGACGATGAGCGCTGCTGCCATATCAGAGCCGCGGCCACGGCGCCGACCAGCAGGACGGCCAGTGCGGCGATCAGGCCGCGGCGACGCCACCGACGGGCCCGGCCGGTGGGCTTGGCGGCGGTCACCGCCGAGTCCTCGCACCCGCAGCCGCCGGCCCGGTCTGCGTCAGCTGCCCGGGGTGTGCAGCGGCAGGTCGATGTTGATGTCGGAGATGTTGATCCAGCCGTAGCTCCAGAAGTTCTCGTAGTTCACTGCCGAACTGGTGATCTGGAGCGTCAACGAGTCGCCCTGTTCGACGGTGTAGACGATATTTTCCATCGGAATGGTGACGGTCTGCTCGCGGCCGTTGAGCGTGACCTGGATCGGGGTGACGATATTGCTGAGCACCAGCCCCGTCGTCTTGTCGACCAGCTGCGCATAGACGGTGTGCCCGGTGCCCAGCCCGGAGTAGTTGAAGCTCAGCGTCGGGGCGCCGACGACCTGCTTACCGACCGGGGGGGTCAGCTCGAGGTTGACCGCATTGCGGGCCGGCCCTGCGTTGACGATGGAGAACGGCAGATCCTTGATCGGGTACGGACCCGAGCCGCCGAGCACCGGCCACAGCGGGAGGAACCCGCCCTTGCCGGTGGCCGGGGCGTAGCTGCCCTGGTTGAATGCCGGATCCCACGGCAGCTTGTCGGAACTCCAGTAGAGGCCGTTCTGGTCGTACCACTGGAAGGTCGGGATGACGTCGGCGGGCCGGTCGATGTTCCCGGCGACGTACTGATCGAGCCAGCGCAGGTTCTGGATGACGCCCTGCGCGTCCTGCTCGGCGGGCTTGTTCGCGATGTCGCAGGTGCCGTGACCGCCGCAGAACCAGAACAGCCGGTAGTCCGGGCTGACTCCGTTGGTGCTGATGGTCTTGCCGGCGGCCACCGACTCCGACAGCGGGAACAGCGTGTCGTCGATTCCCTGGAACTGCAGGGTGGGTGCCTGCTGCTTGGTGAGCAGTACGGTCGGGCCGACGCTGGACAGCACGGCCTGCGAGCTCGGGCTCAGGAAGCCGAACACCGCCCCGGTGAAGATGCCCTGGTAGATCGAAGGGTTCACCCGCGCCCCGGTGAACGCCAGGGCCGCTACGAGGATCGCGCCCCAGCCGGTCTTGAACGCGGCGGTGTTGTTGTCGCCCGGGTACAGCGAGCTGATCAGCGAGTTCCAGCCGATCTCCGGAGTGATGGCGTCGATACGGGGGTCGACGGTGGTCAGCTGGATGCCGCCGCCGTAGGAGCCGCCGGTCATGCCGACCAGCGGGTCGCCGTTGTCGGTCACCGAGACCTGGCCGGCCGCCGGGTTGGTGGAGCCGGTCAGCCACGAGATGATCGACGAGACGTCGCGGCCCTCGAGCATCGGGTTGTCGATGTTCAACTGGCCGCCGGATGCGAACTCGCCGCGCGGATCCCAGGTGACCACGTTGTAGCCGCCGCCGCCGTCGTATTCCTGCGGGTCGAGCACGAACGACCGGAACGCGTCGTCCCGGAGCGGTGCGATGCCCGGGGTGAGGCTGCCGAACTGCTGGCTGATGAACAGCTGCCCGTAGCGGGTCAACGGATCGGTGTTGGCCGCACAGGCCAGACCCGAGGCGGCCAGCACGGTCGGGGCGCTGTCGACCTCGCCCTCCGAGACGTTGGTGGCCGGGAAATAGTTCACGCTGATCAACGTGCCGTCGAACGACGGCATCTTGTAGGTGAAGGCCGTCGGCCGGTCGGCGGCCAGGGCATTGGGTGTCACGGTGAAGTCGGCCACGGTGGCCTGGCCGATGAGCGGCGACATCAGGGTGCCGACGATCGGGATCCGGTGCAGGACCGCCAGCGCCTGCGGCACCAGCAGACCGCCCAGCGGCCCCAGTGCCTTGATGATGCGCTGGTCGAACTTCGACAGTTCCAGGGCCATGACCTTGAACTGCTCGGTCGCGCCGGCGGTGGTCAGCGTGGCGGCGTCGGGGACGTAGCTGAACCCGCCGTTGGGAGAGTAGAAGTTCGACAGCGGCAGCAGCGGGCCGCCGCCGATCTTGCCACCGGCATTGGGCTTGCCGACGCCAACATAGGCCAGCGGCAGTCCGCTTGCCGAGGTCCCGTTGACCGCGCCGACCAGCACACCGGGAAGCGGGGTCGCGGCGGGAACGCCTCGGGCCGGGTCCGGGCCGATGGTCCCGCCCCATTCGACCGTCGGATTCACGGTGACTCCGTTGCCCGCCTTCAGGCCCGCGGACGGCTGCTGCCGGCGCGCGGCCGCCAACAGTGCCCACGACAGCGGCGAGTCCGCGGGCAGCAGGTCGCTCAGCGAGGTGAGCAGATCACCGCCGCCGGCCCTCGCCGAGGTCGCCAGGCCGCGCACCGCGCCTGCCGGTGCTGGCACGGCCACTGGCGCCGAGGCGGTCACGACCGGCTCCGGGGCCGAAACCGGCTGCACCGCAACGGACTCGGTGGCGGCGGTCACCACGTCGGCGGCCGGCGCGGGGCTGGCCGCCGCGATGGTGAGCGGGGCCGGATCAGGGGCTGTCGCCGCGGCCGGCGCGGCGCGGAGGGCCGTCGCCACGGCCGGCGCC
>JAPOHV010000031.1 GCA_029979305.1 Mycobacteriaceae bacterium
ACAACTCGTCTGATTCGTGTGCGCGGATGCGGAGCAGATCGGAGGGGATGCCATGATCGATGTACCACTGCCGCCGGGTGTCGATCCAATACTGATGCCACTCCTTGGCCGTCGACGGTTCGACGAAGAACTCCATCTCCATCTGCTCGAACTCCCGGGTGCGGAAGATGAAGTTGCCCGGGGTGATCTCGTTGCGGAAACTCTTGCCGATCTGGCCGATCCCGAACGGCGGCTTACGCCGCGACGTGGTGACCACGTTGGCGAAGTTGACGAAGATGCCCTGCGCGGTCTCCGGACGCAGATAGTGCAGACCCTCTTCGCTCTCGATCGGACCGAGGTAGGTCTTGAGCATCATGTTGAAGTCGCGCGGCTCGGTCCACTGACCCTTCGTGCCGCAGTCCGGGCAGACGACCTCGGTCATCGAGACCGACTCGGGATCGGCGATACCTTTCTTCTCCGCGTAGGCCTCCTGCATGTGGTCCTGTCGGTGGCGCTTGTGGCACTGCAGGCACTCCACCAACGGATCGTTGAACACCTCGACGTGACCGGACGCCACCCACACCTCGCGCGGCAGGATGATCGAGGAGTCCAGACCGACGACATCGTCGCGGCCGGTCACCATCGACCGCCACCACTGCCGCTTGATGTTCTCCTTGAGCTCCACGCCCAGCGGGCCGTAGTCCCAGGCCGACTTCGTGCCGCCGTAGATCTCGCCGGACTGGTACACCAGCCCGCGGCGCTTGGCCAGGTTGACGACGGACTCGATTACGGACGCCACGGGGGTACAGCCTAGGTGACCGGCTTTGACATGCCTGCGCGCCCGTGCGATCGTCAGTCGAAATGGGTGCCAACAGCGATCCCCGTTCGGCTGGCGCCGGCGTGCGAGCCACGCGCCAACGGGCAGCGGTGATCGCCCTGCTCGACACCGTCGAAGAGTTCCGCTCCGCCCAGGAACTGCACGACGAACTGCGCCACCGCGGCGAGAACATCGGCCTCACCACCGTTTACCGCACATTGCAGACACTCGCGGCCGCCGGCCTGGTCGACGCGGTGCGCACCGACACCGGCGAAGCGGTGTACCGCAGGTGCGCCGCCCCGCACCACCACCACCATCTGGTCTGCCGCGGCTGCGGCGCCGCGGTGGAGGTCAGCGGACGGGAGGTCGAGGCGTGGGCCGCGGACATCGCCGCCGCCCACGGGTTCTCCGACGTCAGTCACACCATCGAGTTGTTCGGCACCTGCTCGGAGTGCGGCTAACCGGCGACGGCACGGGCCGCCTGCACTCCTCCGGACAGCACCATCAGCACCAGCGTGCGCAGCGCCGGTGCGCTCAGCCCCCCGGACGGGAAGTTGTAGCGCAGCACCACATCGGCACGCCCGCCCGGCTGTTCGGTCAGCGTCACGGTACCGAGCATCGTCCGGTTCGCCTGGGCGGCGACCCGGTCACGCAACTCGGCGGTCAGCGGCAGGTCCCAGCCCAGCATCGCGGTCAGCGACACCAGTTCCAGCCCGTCGGCGACCGTCACCGTGCGCAGCGACGCGACGGTGCCGTCGTGCCGCACGGTCAGCGCGCCGTCATCCTCGACCTGAACCGGCATGACCTCCTCGAGGATCTCGGCGAGCGGCATCAGGCGCTGCCGAAGCGGCGGTTGCGGTTGACGTACTCCTCGCAGGCCGCCCACAGATCCCGCCGGTCGTAGTCGGGCCAGAGCTTGTCCTGGAACACATATTCGGCGTAGGCGGCCTGCCACAGCATGAAGTTGCTGGCCCGCTGCTCCCCCGAGGTGCGGATGAACAAATCGACGTCGGGGATGTCGGGCCGGTGCAGGTGCTCGGTGATGGTGCGCTCGCCCACCCGTTCGGGGTCGAGCCGGCCGGCCGCGACCTCACGGGCGATATCCCTTGCCGCCTCGGCAATTTCGGCGCGGCCCCCGTAGTTGACGCAGTAGTTAACCGTGATGACGTCGTTTCCGACCGTCATCTGCTCGGCGATGTCGAACTCCTTGATCACGCTTCGCCACATCCGGGCGCGCGAACCGACCCAGCGCATGTTCACGCCCATGATGTCGAGGTTCTCCCGGCGCCGCCGCACCACCTCGCGGTTGAAGCCCATCAGGAATCGCACCTCGTCGGCGCTGCGACGCCAGTTCTCGGTGGAGAAGGCATAGACACTCAGGTTTTTGATGCCGAGTTCGATTGCGCCGCAGGTGATGTCGATCAGGACGGCCTCACCCATCTTGTGCCCCTCGGTTCGGCTCAGGCCACGCTGGGTGGCCCACCGGCCGTTGCCGTCCATGACGATGGCCACATGCCGGGGCAGCTGGTCGGCCGGAATCGCCGGCGGAACGGCACGGGAGGGATGCTGCGGCGGCCGGCGAGGGCCGCCGCCGGGCGGTGCGGGAAGTTCCGGGAACACCACCGGCCACGTCGAGGTGTCGGGGAAAACCGGGTAGTCGTCGGGCGCGGGGGGCAGTTGGGGGAACTGCTCCCGCCGCCTGCGCTCACCCCCTCGCCAGGAGCTGGCCACCCGGTCCATCGCCATGGGGCTCATCCTGCCTGAAGACCGTCGTCTCATGGTTGTCGGCCTGCGAATGGGATCGCTCGACCAGCGGCAATGTCCGCAGCTGGCGTTCCAGATGCCACTGCAAATGCGCGGCGACCAGACCGCTGGCCTGGCCGCGGTGCGACGCCGACGAGGACTCCGCGGCCTCCCAGTCACCCTCGTAGAGGGCCGCCATCAGATCCAGGACGGCCTGCGGCGGGGTGGCCGATCCGGACGGGCGGCAGTGCATGCACACACTTCCGCCCGCACCGATGTGGAAGGCGCGGTGCGGGCCGGGTGCGGCGCAGCGGGCGCATTCGGTCAGCGACGGGGCCCAGCCGGCGATGCCCATGGCGCGCAGCAGGTAGGCGTCGAGAACCAACTCCCGCGGCCGGGTGGCGTCGGCCACCGCCCGCAGCGCCCCGACGGTGAGCCGGTGCAGCGCCGGCGCCGGGGCATGCTCCTCCCCGGCCAGCCGCTCGGCGGTCTCCAGCACCGCGCAGGCGCTGGTGTAGCGGCCGTAGTCGCAGACGATGTCGGTGGCGAAGGCGTCGATCGACACCACCTGGGTGACGATGTCGAGGTTGCGCCCCGGGTGCAGTTGCACGTCGATGTGGGCGAACGGCTCCAACCGGGACCCGAACTTGCTGCGGGTGCGGCGAACCCCCTTGGCGACCGCGCGGACCAGGCCGTGGTCGCGGGTCAGCAGGGTGACGATGCGGTCGGCCTCACCGAGCTTGTGCTGGCGCAGCACGACCGCCCGGTCCCGGTACAGCCGCATCGGTCCAGTCTGTCACCGCGCAAGGACAACCCGGCGGACTGACACTCGGGCCTAAAAGCCGAGCCGGCCCAGCAGCTTGGGGTCCTGCTGCCAGTTCTTGGCAACCTTGACCCGCAGGTCCAGGTAGACCTTGGTGCCCAGCAGCGTCTCGATCTGGCGCCGTGCGGTGGTACCGACCCGTTTGAGCCGCTCGCCGCCCCGGCCGATCACGATCCCCTTCTGGCTGTCCCGCTCGACGTAGATCAGCGCGTGCACGTCGATCAACTCGCCCTGCTCCTCGGTCCGGCCCTCGCGCGGGGTGACCTCGTCGATCACCACGGCCAGCGAGTGCGGCAGTTCGTCGCGAACGCCCTCCAGCGCGGCCTCCCGGATGAGTTCGGCCATCAGCGTCTCTTCGGGTTCGTCGGTGAGTTCGCCGTCAGGGTAGAACGCCGGGCCGGGCTCCAGTTGCTCAGCCAGCACGCCGACGAGGATGTCGACCTGCTCGCCGGTGGTGGCCGAAACCGGGACGATCGCGGCGGCGTGCTCGCCGACCAGTTCGCTGACCGCCATCAACTGGGCGGCGACCCGTTCCCGGGCGACCTTGTCGATCTTGGTGACGACGACCACCAGGGTGGTCTTCGGGGCGCCCTCGCGGATCTGCTCGTAGATCCACCGGTCGCCGGGGCCGATGGCCTCGTCAGCCGGGATGCACAGGCCGATGACGTCGACGTCGGAGTAGGTCTCGCGCACCAGGTCGTTGAGCCGCTTGCCCAGCAGCGTGCGCGGCCGGTGCAGACCGGGCGTGTCGACCAGCACGATCTGGAACTCCGGGCGGTGCACGATCCCGCGGATGGTGTGGCGGGTGGTCTGCGGGCGGTTGGAGGTGATGGCGACCTTGCTGCCCACCAGGGCGTTGGTCAACGTCGACTTGCCGGTGTTGGGACGCCCGACGAGGCAGACGAATCCGGACCGGAACGGCTCAGCCAACAGCGCCCCCGTCCCCCTCGGGTCCCTCGCCGTCGGCCGGCCGGACCAGGATGGTGCCGATGCGCATCCGGCCGCGGTGGTCGCGCTCGCCCTCGGCGCGCAACCGCAGACCGTGGGAGGTCACCTCCGCGCCGGGCAGCGGTACGCGGCCGAGTTTCAGGGCGACCAGCCAGCCGACGGTGTCGATGTCGAGATCCTCGTCGAACTCGATGCCGTAGAGCTCCCCGACATCCTCGATCGGCAGTCGCGCGGAAACGCGGAAGGTATTGTCCCCCAACGGTTCGACCGGCGCCACCTCGTTGGTGTCGTACTCGTCGGCGATCTCGCCGACGATCTCCTCCAGCACGTCCTCGATGGTCACCAGTCCGGCGGTGGCACCGTACTCGTCGACGAGCAGCGCGATGTGGATGCGGTCGCGTTGCATTTCCCGCAGCAGGTCGTCGAGCGGCTTGGAGTCCGGAATGAAGATCGCCGGGCGCATCACCTCGGCCACGGTGATGTCGCGGGCCGCGCTGGCCGAGTAGTAGGTCCGGCGGACCAGGTCCTTGAGATACACCACGCCGAGGATGTGGTCGACGTCCTCACCGATCACCGGGAGTCGCGAGTGACCGCTGCGGATGGCCAGCGAGGTGGCCTGCGAGGCGCTCTTGTGGCTCTCGATCCAGACCATCTCGGTACGCGGGACCATGACCTCGCGGGCGGGGGTGTCGCCGAGTTCGAAGACCGACTGGATCATCTTGCGTTCCTCGTCGGCCACGACACCGCTCTGCCCGGCCATGTCCACCACCTCGCGCAGTTCGATCTCGGAGGCGAAGGGCCCGTTGCGGAAGCCCTTGCCCGGAGTCAGCGCGTTGCCCAACAGCACCAGCAACCGGCTGATCGGGGTGAGCAGCACCGAGATCGCGTGCAGCGGAACGGCGGAGGCCAGCGCGATCGCGTAGGCGTGCTGGCGGCCCAGGGTGCGCGGTCCGACACCGACCACCACGAAGCTGACGACGGTCATGATCGCGGCGGCGAGCAGCAGGGCGGTCTTCAACGGCAGCCGGTCGTGGAGGTAGGCCACCAGCACGACCGTCGCGGCCGTTTCGCAGGCGATTCGCAGCAGCACGACGAGATTGATGTAGCGGGGGCGCTCCCTGACGATGCGGGCGAGCCGGACCGCGCCGGGGCGTTCGTCGCGGACCAGCTCGTTGACCCGCGCTATCGACACGGTGCTGATGGCCGCGTCGATCGCGGAGAACAGCCCGCCGAGCAGGATCAGGACGATCGCACCGGCCAGCGGCGCCACTCCGGTCAACTGTCGAAGTACCGGGACTTGTCGAGCAGCCGCTGGTCCCGCTCGGCCTGCCGCTCGGTGTGATACGCGTCGACCTGGTCGGCCACCCACTCCTCGAGGAGCGTTCGCTGCAGTGCGAACATCTCCCGCTCCTCATCGGGCTCGGCGTGGTCGTAGCCCAACAGGTGCAGCACCCCGTGCACGGTCAGCAACGCCAGTTCCTGACCCAGACTGTGGCCGGCCGCCTCCGCCTGCTCAGCGGCGAACTGCGGGCACAGCACGATGTCACCCAGCATCGAGGGGCCGGGTTCCGGCGCGTCGGGGCGGCCGCCGGGCTCGAGTTCGTCCATCGGGAAGCTCATCACGTCGGTCGGACCGGGCAGGTCCATCCAGCTCATGTGCAGATCGGCCATCGCCGCCAGGTCCAGCAGCACCATCGACAGTTCGGCAGCCGGGTTGACGTTCATCTTGCGGATGACGAAGCGCGCGACGCTGATCAGTTCCTCTTCGGAAACGTCGATGCCCGACTCGTTGGAGACCTCGATACTCATGAGCCCGACCGCCGCGACGACCGTCGCTGTGCGCGGTTGGACAGGCCCTCGTCCTCGGCGGCCCGCGCGTACGCGTCGACGATGTCGGATACCAGCCGGTGGCGCACGACGTCGGCGCTGGTGAGCTCGGAGAAGTGGATGTCGTCGATACCGTCGAGGATGTCCCTGGCCGCACGCAGCCCCGAGCGCGCGCCGCCGGGTAGGTCGACCTGCGTGATGTCGCCTGTCACAACGATTTTCGAGCCGAATCCCAGGCGCGTCAGGAACATTTTCATCTGCTCGGCGGTGGTGTTCTGCGCCTCGTCGAGGATGATGAAGGAGTCATTCAGCGTCCTTCCGCGCATGTATGCGAGCGGCGCCACCTCGATGGCTCCGGCGCTAATCAGCTTCGGGATGGCCTCGGCGTCCATCATGTCGTGCAGCGCGTCGTACAGCGGCCGCAGATACGGGTCGATCTTCTCGTGGAGCGTGCCGGGCAGAAAGCCAAGGCGCTCACCGGCTTCCACCGCGGGGCGGGTCAGAATGATCCTGGTGACCTGCTTGCCCTGCAACGCCTGGACGGCCTTGGCCATCGCCAGGTAGGTCTTGCCGGTGCCGGCCGGGCCGATGCCGAACACGATGGTGTTGGCGTCGATCGCGTCGACGTACCGCTTCTGGTTCAGCGTCTTGGGCCGGATGGTCTTGCCGCGTCGCGACAGGATGTCCAGGGTGAGCACCTCCGCCGGCGAGGTGTTGTCCTCTCCGGCGATCATGTCAACGCTGCGCCGAACGGCATCGGGCGAGAGCACCTGTCCCCCGGCCGCGACGGCGATCAGTTCGGAGATCACCTGCTCGGCCATGGCCACATCGGCGGCCGAGCCGGACAGCGTGACGGTGTTGCCCCGGACGTGGACCTCGGCGGCGAGCCCGGCCTCCAGCGCACGCAGGTTCTCGTCGGCGGAACCCAGCAGGCCCACGACCAGGTCGGGCGGAACAGTCATGCTGCTGCGTACCTGCGCGGCAGCGCTCGTTTCGCGGGGCGTCACGTGGTCTTCGATGCCTGCTTTCTCGGGTTTCCCGCCTTTCGCGGGCTTCGCCGCAGTCTACCGATCCGGCGCCCACCGCTCGGTGAGAACACCCAATGCGCCGAGGGCCACGGCGGCGGCGGTCGAGGTGCGCAGGACCGTGGGTCCCAGCCGGACCGGCACACCGCCGGCGGCGGACAGCGCGTCCAGTTCGGTGTCGCTCACACCGCCCTCCGGTCCGACGACCAGCAGGATCGACTCGGCCGAGGCCGCCGCGACCTCCGTGAGCGGGCGCTGCGCCGACTCGTGCAGCACCAGCACGAGCGCACCGGACCGCCGCTCGAGCAGTTCGCACAACCCGCCGGTCGACAGCGGCCCGCTGACCCCGGGGATCCAGGCCCGCCGCGACTGCCGGGCCGCCGACCGGGCGACCGCCTGCCAGCGGCGCAGGCCCTTCTGGGCCCGGTCGCCGTCCCAGCGGGCCACGCACCGCTCGGCCTGCCAGGCGATGACGTCGTCGGCGCCGGCCTCGGTGGCCAGTTCGACGGCCAGTTCCGAACGTTCGGACTTGGGGATGGCCTGCACCACCGTCACCGGCGGGTGCGGCCGGGGCGCCACCCGGCGCGCGGTGACACGCACGGTCAGGCTGCGCTTGCCGGCGTCCTGCACCACGCAGTCGGCCAGCGTGCCGGCCCCGTCGGACAGCACGAGCGCCTCCCCGGGCCGGATCCGGCGCACCGTGGCGGCGTGGAAACCCTCGTCTCCGTCGACGGTCGCCACACCGCCGACAGCCGGAATGGAATCGGCGTAGAACAGGGTGGCCGCCACGTGAGGTTCCGGTGACGTCTCAGCGGCCGGTGAAGGTTTCCCGCAACCGGCTGAACAGCCCGCCGCCGGACTGCGGCGCGGCGGCGCGGGTGGGCTTGACCGACGCGTGCTCGTTGTTGCGGTGCTTGACCTCGGTCAGCAACTCCCGGGTCCGCGCGTCGAGTTTGGCCGGCACGCTGACCTCGATGTGGGCGTGCAGGTCACCGCGGGCCTCCGAACGAAGCCGTGGCATCCCGTGGCCGCGCAGCGTGGTCACCGAGCCGGGCTGGGTTCCGGGGACGACGGTGATCTCGGTGGGTCCGTCGAGGATCCCCTCGACGGTCACGGTGGTGCCAAGGGCGGCGTCGACCATCGGGACCGACACGGTGCAGTGCAGGTCGTCGCCGTCGCGGACGAAGACCTCGTGCGGGTGCTCGTGGACTTCGACGTAGAGGTCACCGGCGGGCCCGCCGCCCGGTCCCACCTCGCCCTGTGCCGCCAGTCGCACCCGCATGCCGTCGGCGACGCCGGCGGGGATCTTGACGCTGATCTCGCGCCGCGAACGCACCCGGCCGTCACCGCCACAGCGGTGGCACGGGTCGGGAATCACCTCGCCGACACCGCCGCAGGCCGGGCACTGCCGGGAGGTCATCACCTGGCCGAGCAGTGACCGTTGCACGCTCTGCACCTCGCCGCGGCCGCCGCAGATGTCACAGGTGGCCGGCATGGAGTTGCCGTGGGTGCCCTTGCCCTGGCACAGGTCGCACAGCACCGCGGTGTCGACGGTGACGCCCTTGGTGATGCCGGTGGCGCAATCGGCGAGGCTCAGCCTCATCCGCAGCAGCGAGTCCGATCCGGGCCGGACCCGTCCGGTCGGGCCGCGCCCGCCACCGCCGCCGAAGAACGCCTCGAAGACGTCACCCAGGCCGCCGAAGCCACCGAACCCGCCGCCCATGCCCGCCGAGGCCAGCGGGTCGCCGCCGAGGTCGACGATGCGACGTTTCTCCGGATCCGACAGCACCTCGTAGGCGACGCTGATCTCCTTGAACCGCTCGCCCTCGTCGGGGTTGACGTCAGGGTGCAGTTCGCGGGCCAGCTTGCGGTAGGCGCGTTTGATGTCGGCGTCGCTGGCGCCCCGGCTCACCCCGAGCAGACCGTAATAGTCGCGTGCCACGCCTGACCTCATTCCTGACCTGTATCGCTGCTTGTCAGCCAGCGCGGTTGCCGAGAACCTCGCCGATGTACATCGCAACGGCGGCGACATTGGCCATGGTTCCGGGATAGTCCATCCGGGTGGGTCCCACCACACCCATTCCGCCGTAAACCGTTCCGGCACTGCCGTAGGTGGTGGTGACCACCGACGTGCCGACCATCTGTTCGGCCTCGGTCTCGTGGCCGATGCGCACCGTCACCCTACCGGCCTCCTGCTGGGCGGCCAGCAGCCGAAGGACCACCACCTGCTCCTCGAGCGCCTCCAGCACCGACCGCAGCGAGCCGCCGAAGTCGGCGGTGTTGCGGGTCAGATTGGCGGTGCCTCCCATCAGCAGGCGCTCCTCGGGGTGCTCGACGAGCGACTCCAGCAGCACCGTCGCCGACCGCCCGACCGCGTGGGCCAGCTTTCCGTCCGGACCGGCCGGGGTGTTGAGCCTGCTGGCCAGGTCGGCCACCGCAACCGAGGCCGCCGAGAGTTTCTTGCCCTCCAGGGCCTGGCCGAGCATGTCGCGCAGCTGCGTCAGCTGGTTGTCGTCGATGGTGTCGCCGAGTTCGACGATGCGCTGGTCGACCCGGCCGGAATCGGTGATGACGACCATCAGCAGCCGGGCCGGGGTCAGGGCTACCACCTCGAGGTGGCGCACGGTCGATGCCGACAGCGTCGGGTACTGCACGACCGCCACCTGCCGGGTGAGCTGGGAGAGCAGCCGCACCGCGCGCCGCAGCACGTCATCGAGATCCACCCCGGTCTCGAGGAAGGACAGGATCGCGCGACGCTCGGAGGACGACAGCGGCTTGACGTCGTGAATTCGGTTGACGAACTCCCGGTAGCCCTTCTCGGTGGGTACCCGCCCGGAGCTGGTGTGGGGCTGGGCGATGTAGCCCTCGGCCTCCAGCACCGCCATGTCGTTGCGGACGGTGGCGCTGGAGACGCCGAGGTTGTGCCGCTCGACCAGGGCCTTGGAGCCGATCGGCTCCTTGGTGGAGACGAAATCGGCGACGATGGCCCGCAGCACTTCGAAGCGGCGATCATCGGCACTTCCCACGGCTCACCTCCTCGGTCGCCGCCATTTTACGGGTTTCGGCGGCGCCGTTTAGCAGGTGAACCCGGCGAGTGCCAGCGGGCTCAGTCCAGCGCGAGCAGCGGCGGCAGGTGCCCCCGGCCGTAGCCGGGCAGCCAGGGTGATGCGAACACCCCGTTGAAGTTCCCGCGCACCGTCGGTTTGGCGGTCATCGACGAATGCCCCTGCTTCTGGCAGACGTGCGCCCCGCCACTCTGCCGGCAGGTGGAGGGGTTGGCCGAGGCGGCGGCGGGCGCCGCGGTGGCGATGGCCGTGGCCGCGGCGACTGCCGCGATCAGCGAGGCGACCAGGGGGCGGGTGTGCGTGGTGGTGGTCATCGTGTCGTCCCTTTCGGTGTCGGGTGCGCCGCGGGCGGTGACGTTGCGCCGTTGGTGCTGTGCCTTCAACGGTAGGGATACACGAATTCGAAATCACGAAGTTCATAGCGCATACATACGATCGCCGGCACCGGCCGGCGTCCCGCTCAGCCCCGGTCGATCGGCGGGGGAAGGTTGGCGACCACCGGGAACGGTCCGGTGTGGCCGATCCGTTCCGCGGCGATGGCCGCAACCCGCTTGCGCACCAGCAACCACCCGCCGGCCAGCGCCGGGATGATCACCACCAGGCTGGCGACGGTCCAGGTGCCGATCGGACGGTTGAACGCCATCAACACCAGCACCCCGAGCAGGAACACCAGGGTGGCGTAGCCGGTGTAGGGCGAGCCCCACATCCGGAACGACGGCCGGACCATTCGGCCCTGCTCCGACCACCGGTAGAGCTGGATCTGGCAGATGACGATGGTCGCCCAGGACGACAGGATGCCCAGCGACGCGACGTTGAGCACGATCTCGAACGCCTTCTCCGGCACGACGCCGTTGAGCAGCACACCCAGCAGCCCGATCGAGGCGGTCAGGCAGATACCGCCGTAGGGCACGCCGCGCCGGGACATCAGGCCGGTGAACTTCGGGGCGCTGCCGTTCATCGCCATCGACCGCAGGATGCGCCCGGTGGAGTACAGCCCGGCGTTGAGGCTGGAGAAGGCCGCCGTCAGCACGACGACGTTCATCATGCTGCCGCCGCCGGTGATGCCGATCTTGCCGAAGAAGGTCACGAACGGGCTCTCTGACGCCGAGTAGTCGGTGTAGGGCAGCAACAGCGCCAGCAGGAACAGCGAGCCGACGTAGAACAGCGCGATGCGTGCGATCACGGAGTTGATAGCCCGCGGCATGACCTTCTCCGGCTCGGCGGTCTCGCCTGCGGCGGTTCCCACGAGTTCGACTGCGGCGTAGGCGAATACGACTCCGGAGGTGACCACCACCAGCGGCAGCAGACCTACCGGGAAGAATCCGCCGTTGTTGGCCACCACACTCAGCCCGGTTGAATGCCCGTCGATCTGGTAGCGGCCCGCCAGGAAGATGGTGCCCGCGATCAGGAAGGTGAACAGGGCGGCGACCTTGATCAGTGCGGCCCAGAACTCGAACTCGCCGAACAGTTCCACCGACACCATGTTCATCGCGAAAACCAGGGCCAGGGCGGCGAGTGCGATAACCCACTGCGGGACCGCGTTGAACGCCGACCAGAACTTGAAGTAGGTCGCGATGGCGGTGGAATCGACGATGGTCGTCATGGCCCAGTTGAGGAAGTACATCCATCCCGCGACGTAGGCCGCCTTCTCGCCGAGGAACTCCCGCGCGTAGGAGACGAAGGACCCCGACGACGGGCGGTGCAGCACGAGTTCACCCATGGCCCGCAGGATGAGGAAGACGAACACGCCGCAGAACGCGTAGGCCAGGAACAGCCCGGGGCCGGCACTGGCAAGCCGCCCGCCGGCACCGAGGAACAGCCCCGTCCCGATGGCCCCGCCGATCGCGATCATCTGCAGCTGCCGCGGCTTGAGGGCCTTGTGGTAGCCGGCGTCCTCCTTGCTCAGAGCCGCCAGCTCGGCGGGGCTCTCCGGTGGCACGGCGGTCACGACCCGCTGCCCGGGGTCGGGTCGTGCGGCGGGGCGGGGACGTCGCGGAAGGTGAAGATGAAGCCGAACACCGCGATGGCCGCCGCGATCGCGTAGCCGATGACCGAGTACCAGCCCACCCGCAGGTAGGCGGTCACCGCCACCAGCGCCATGGCGAAGAAGACCATCGACATACCGATGAGCGGCGTCTTGGCCTTGAAATCAATGAGGCGCACGGGCCTGACCCCCTATCGGACAGAACGAGGTCAGTAAACCCCGGGTTTACCCCCGATTTCGGCAGATGAAAGAAATGTTTTCCGGGCGGTAACAAACCGCTACGGTCAGGCGGCCGGCCCGCCGGCGGTAACCGCCGCGGCCGGCAACCGCACGGTGAAGACCGTACGCCCGGGCACCGACTCCGCGGTCACCGTGCCCGCGTGGGCCTCGATGATCGACGCCACGATAGCCAGACCCAGCCCGCTGGAACCCATCTCGCGCGAGCGGCCCTTGTCGGCCCGGACGAACCGGCCGAACAGATTCGGCATGATCGCCGCCGGAATGCCGGGCCCGTCGTCGCTCACGGTCAGCTCCACGGTCGAACCGTCTCCGGTCGGCGCCGCCACCGCGGCGGTCACCGTGACCCCCTCGGGGGTGTGGATACGGGCGTTGCCGAGCAGGTTGGCGACCACCTGCTGCAGCCGGACCCGGTCGCCGCGCACCCAGACCGGCTGGTCGGGAAGGTCGGAGACGAAGTGGTGACCGGGCGCGGTGACGGCGGCGTCGTTGACGGCGTCGGCCACCAGGTCGCAGATGTCGACGTCCTCGATCTGCAGGTCCTGCCCCTCGTCGAGCCGCGACAGCAGCAGCAGATCAGACACCAGCGTCGACATGCGTCGCGACTCGGCCTCGATGCGGTCCAGCGCGTAGTCGGTCATCGGGGGCAGCAGCTCGCTCTCCTGCCTGGTCAGCTCCGCGTAGCCGAGGATCGCGGCCAGCGGGGTGCGCAACTCGTGGCTGGCGTCGCTGAGGAACTGCTTCATCCGCCTGTCGGACTCGGCCATCCGAGTCAGCGCGGAGTCCACGTTGTCCAGCATCTGGTTGAGGGTGTGACCGACGACGCCGACCTCGGTGTCGGGGTCGGTGTCGCGGTCGTCGACCCGGGCGGTGATCCGGTACTCGTCCGCCTCCAGCGGCAGCGTCGCCACATGCCCGGCGATCGCGGCCACCCGGCGCAGCGGCCGCAACGCCCGCCGCACGATCAGGGCGGTGCCCAGGGCGGTGGCCAGCAGTGCGATCACCACCAGCACCGCCACGACCAGCGTGTTGTGCGCCAGCGTGCGGTTGGCGGTCTCCATCGACACCCCGGCGACCAGGCGCTCGCCGTCTCCGAGGTCCCGGCTCGCGACGCGGTAGGGACCGAGGTCGGTCAGCCGCACCGTCTTCGGCTCCCCGCTGCGCCAGTCGATGGCCTCCACCTCCCGCAGCACACCGGCCGGAGCGGGGGCGGGTTCGGCGCCGGCGTACACCGCGCTGAACTCCCCGACTCCGTTGCGCACCACCGCAACGACGGTTCCCGGCAACTCGCCGGGATAGCCGGCCAGCCCGGCGCCCTCCGGCGGCCGGGTGCGGTCGGCTCCGGTGTACCAGTACTCGAAGGCCGCCAGGGAATTGGCCACCTGGCTGTTCGACAGGCTCATCACCTCGTCGCGCAGACTCATGATCGCCACCGCGCCGATCGCGGTCACCGCCGCGCTGACGACCGCCGAGACACCGATCGCCAGGCGCCGGCGCAGATTCATTGCGGGGGTCGCAGCATGTACCCCACACCCCGGACGGTGTGGATCATCGGCTCCCGTCCGGCGTCGATCTTGCGGCGCAGGTAGGAGATGTAGAGGTCGACGACACTGGACTTGCCGCCGAACCCGTAATTCCACACCCGATCCAGGATTTCGGCACGGTTGATCGCACGACGCGGATTGCGCATCAGGTAGCGCAACAACTCGAATTCGGTCACCGTCAGCGGGATCGGCTCGCCGCCCCGGGTCACCTCGTGGCTCGCGCCGTCGAGCCGGAGGTCGCCGACGGTGAGCACCTCGTCCTCGGGGGCGGCCATCGCCTTGGACCGCCGCAGCAGACCGCGCAGCCGGGCGACCAGTTCCTCGAGACTGAACGGTTTGGTCAGGTAGTCATCGGCCCCCGAAGTCAACCCGGTCACCCGGTCCATGACGGAGTCCCGCGCGGTCAGGAACAACGTGGGCGTGTAGACGTCCGACTCACGGACCGCCTTGAGGATCTGCAACCCGTCGACGTCGGGCAGCATGATGTCGAGCACCAGCAGATCCGGTCCGAACTCGGCGAATTTGGACAGCGCCTCCCGGCCGTCGCGCGCCACCTCGATCTGCCAGCCCTCGTAGTGCAGAGCCATCTTCAGCAGGTTGGTCAACGCCGGCTCGTCGTCGACGAGCAGCACCCGGATCGGAGTCCCGTCAGCCCGGGTGATGCGCGGCAGCTGGCCGAGGATCGCCTGACGCTGTCGCGGATTCCGGGGTGTCACCATCGCAGTCATACGACAATTGTCTGGACTGCGTCGGCGTATGTCATGAACTCCATATGAGTTTCATATCTTCGCCGGGACGCCCCCGCCGGTGACCTTCAAAGACGTTGGGCCTGAGCGGTATCGGCATCAGCCAGCATCAATCGGTCGTCACATTTACGCAATGCCGGTGTTCGATATGGATTCGCTATGTGTGTACCGCCCCGGCTTGGCGGACCCACAGCCGATACCTAACCTCGACCACATGGCCGAATCATCGAGTGTCCACTCTGCGTCCGCAATCGACTCCCGCTCTGCCCGAACGGGAATCGCCTCGACGGTGCTGCGGTACGACGTGCCGGCCTCGTTGGTGGTCTTCCTGGTGGCGCTGCCACTGTCTCTGGGTATCGCGGTTGCCTCCGACGCCCCGCCGCTGGCCGGTCTGATCGCGGCGATCGTCGGCGGCCTGGTGGCCGGCGCGCTGGGTGGTTCGCCGCTGCAGGTCAGCGGGCCCGCCGCCGGGCTGACCGTCGTCGTGGCGACACTGATCGCGGAGTTCGGCTGGAAGGTGACCTGCGCCATCACCGTCTGCGCCGGACTGCTGCAGATCCTGTTCGGGGTGACCCGGCTGGGGCGGGCCGCACTGGCCATCTCGCCGATGGTGGTGCACGCCATGCTGGCAGGCATCGGCATCACCATCGCGCTGCAGCAGATCCATGTGCTGCTCGGCGGGGAGTCGCACAGTTCGGCGTGGCACAACATCGTCGCGCTGCCGGTGCATGTCACCGAGTTCGACGCGGCCGGTGCCGCGCTGGGTGTCCTGGTCATCGGCATTCTGGTCGGCTGGCGGCGGGCGCCGGCGGCACTGCGCCGCATCCCCGGACCGCTGGTCGCCATCGTCGTCGCCAGCGCAGTTGCCCTGATCGCCGGACTGGACGTGCCGCGGATCGCCCTGAACGGGTCACTGATCGACGCGCTGCACCTGCCCGGCCTGCCGGACGGTAACTGGGGCGGGTTCGCCGCCGGTGTGCTCACCGTGGCCCTGATCGCCAGTGTGGAAAGCCTGCTGACCGCGGTGGCCGTCGACCGCATGCACACCGGTGTCCGCAGCAACCTGGATCGCGAGTTGGTGGGGCAGGGCGCGGCGAACATGGTCTCCGGCGCCATCGGCGGCCTGCCGATCACCGGGGTTATCGTGCGGAGCTCTGCGAACGTGGCGGCAGGGGCCCGGACTCGTGCTTCAGCCATGCTGCACGGGTTGTGGGTCCTGGCCTTCGCCCTGCCTTTCGCGGGCCTGGCCTAAATGATCCCGACCGCCGCACTGGCCGGACTGCTGATTGTGATCGGTGTCCAGCTGGTCAAGATCACCCACATCGAGACTGCGCGCCGGACCGGCGACATCTCGGTCTACCTGGTCACGATCTTCGGAGTGGTCTTCCTCAATCTGCTCAACGGGGTGCTGCTCGGCCTGGCGATGTCGATCCTGCTGACGTTGTGGCGCCTCGCTCACACGACCGTGGCGGCCGAACAGACCGGTGCCGGCCGATGGCGAGTCATGGTGTCGGGCACCTGCACCTTCCTGTCCCTGCCCCGACTGCACCGTGTGCTCGACCCGATCCCCGCGGGCAGCCACGTTGACCTCTGGATGTCGGTCAGCTTCATCGACCACGCCTCGCGAGATTTCCTCGAGGCATGGCAGCGCCAGCATGAGGCCCGCGGCGGGACGGTGAGCGTGGACGGGAAGGGTTGTGCATGCGGAGGCACCGGCGCTCCGACGCCTAAATGCGAAATCCAAATCGCTAATTCTATGACTTCTCTATGAGAGTCGTGACTCCGGGCCGGCAGCGCCATAGCCTGTTATCACAGGCAGCGAAACGCCCGAAATCGTCACCGCCGGTGAGGATTCCGCCGCCGCCCACGACAGAGAGGAGTGCCGACATGACCGCCAGAATCCTCGCCCCGTTCCTGCTCGGAGGTGCCGCGGCGGCAGCTGTTTTCTTCGCGCCAGCCGCGGCCGCCGGGTCATCGGCAGACTGCAACGACAACGGCGCAGCCGCGGTGTGCACCCGGTCGGGCCACGCCGCGATCTACGCCGAACCCGCGCAGCGGATGCAGGGGTTCACCATCGCTCCCGGCGGAAATCCGTTCGGGACCGGGCCGGTACCCCCGCTGCTCGCCATCGACTAGTTTCCCTCCCCCTAGAAAGAAAAGGGCCGCGAGGAGCTCCTGGTCAGAGCTCCTCGCGGCCCTCCTCGTTCGCCCGGCGGATCAGTCGTCGAGCAGATCGCGCACCACCGCGTCAGCCAGCAGCCTCCCGGCGTCGGTCAACACCAGCCGGTCATCGTTCACCCGCAGCAGCCCGTCGGCGACCGCGCTGTCGGCGCGGCGGCGCTCGGTCGGGCTCAGTACCGAGCCGTGCAGCCCGCGTCGCAACCGGATTCCCAGCAGCACATGCTCGATATGCCGGTCGCGGGCCGACAGCCGTTCGAAGCCGGCGACCGGCAGTGAGCGCTGTTCGCAAAGCTGGGCATATGTCCTGGGGTGCTTGACATTCCACCACCGCAGATCGCCGACGAAGGAGTGTGCGCCCGGTCCCGCACCCCACCATTGGCCGCCTGACCAGTAGCCCTCGTTGTGGCGGCAGTTCCCGCCGGGGCGGCTCCAGTTGGACACCTCGTACCAGTGCAGGCCGGCGGCGGCCAGTCGCCGGTCGACCAGTTCGTAGCGGTGGGCCAGCACGTCGTCATCGGGGGCCGCGACCTCCCCGCGGCTCACCCGGCGAGCCAGTGCGGTGCCGTCCTCGACCACCAGCGCGTAGGCCGACACGTGGTCCACGCCGGCGTCCAGCGCCGTCTGCACCGAGACCGCCACGTCGTCGTCGGCCTCCCCCGGCGTGCCGTAGATGAGGTCGAGGTTGACATGCTCGAAGCCGGCGGCCTGCGCTTCGCGTGCGGCCGCCCCGGCCCGCCCGGGCGAGTGGGTGCGGTCGAGGACCGCCAGCACCCGCGGCGAGGCCGACTGCATTCCCAGTGACACCCGGGTGTATCCGGCGGCGCGGATGGCGTCGAAGAACCGCGGCGAGGTCGACTCCGGGTTGGCCTCGGTGGTGACCTCGGCGCCGGGCGCCAGCGGGAAGTTCGCCCGGACGGCGTCGA